>CALKEO010000001.1 GCA_938088195.1 uncultured Flavobacteriaceae bacterium
ATCTTGAGTAAACCCTCTCACTCTTGTTAAACCGTGAAGTTCTCCACTTTGTTCATATCTGTAAACTGTCCCAAATTCTGCATATCTGACAGGAAGTTCTTTATAACTCCACTGTTTAGCATTGAACATTTCACAGTGGTGTGGGCAATTCATTGGTTTTAAAAGAAATTCTTCTCCATCGGCAGGTGTAGAAATAGGTTGAAAGCTGCTTTCTCCGTACTTTTGATAGTGACCCGAGGTCTCATAAAGTTCTTTATTTCCAATATGTGGAGAAATAACTTGTTGATATCCTGCTTTCTTTTGTGCTTTTTTAAGAAAGGCTTCTAACCTTTCCCTAAGCTCAGTACCTTTTGGAAGCCAAAGAGGTAACCCTTGTCCAACTTTGGTTGAAAAAGTAAAAAGTTCTAATTGTTTACCCAATTTTCTATGGTCTCTTTTTTTTGCTTCCTCCAAAACAGAAAGGTATTGAGTCAGCTCCTTTTGCTTAGGAAATGAAATTCCATAGACTCTTGTTAGTTGCTTATTATTTTGATCGCCTTTCCAATAGGCTCCAGCAACACTTAATAATTTTACTGCTTTAATTAGTCCAGTATTAGGAATGTGACCTCCTCTGCATAAGTCCGAGAAATTATCGTGGTTACAAAAAGTTATAGTACCATCGTCTAAATTATCAATTAATTCAATTTTATATTGATTTTCTTTTTTTTTGTAATAATCAAGTGCTTCTTTTTTTGATTTTGACTCTAGTTCAAAGACATGTTTATTTCTTGATATTTCTATCATCTTTTTTTCAATTTTTTGAAAATCTTTTTCTGACATCACATGATCTCCAAAATCAACATCGTAATAAAAACCATTAGAGATAGCGGGTCCGATCGTGAGTTTAATCCCTGGATAAAAATTTTCAAGAGCTTGAGCTAAAACATGTGCAGATGAGTGCCAAAAAGCTTTTTTACCCTCAGAATCATTCCATGTGTAAAAAATAAGTTTACCACTTTTTTTAAGCTTAGTGGATGTTTCAATGGTCTTGTTGTTGAAATTTGCGGATATTATGTTTCTAGCTAAACCATCACTTATTGAAGACGCTATTTCATGTGGACTTGAATTTATTTTATAGGACCTTGTAGCTCCATCTAGAAAAGTAATTTCAATCATTCACTTATTAATTATAATTGTAAAGATAATATCATTGATTTACTTAACAACATTACTGTCTTCTTTTTTAAAAATAGTACCCATAATATTTTTTAATCCCTTTAATCCAATAAAAATAGACAAAACACATAGTATTAGACTTATTATTAGTACTCCTTCAAACCAAGGATGATTTTGGTTTTTAAAAGATTGAAAAAGAAGGGTTGGTCCAACAAACATTAAAAAAAGTGATAAAAAAATATTTTTTAACCCTTTTTTAAAAAGATTAGATTTCATTTTTTAAAATTTTTAATAGCATTTCTTACACTTTTATATTCACTTAAAAGTAATTTGGCTTTTTTTTCAGTAATATTTAATTGAGTCATTAACATTAAAGTAGCTCTGTTAACAAGTTTTTTATTAGAAAGCTGCATATCAACCATTTTATTTCCTTTGATTCGTCCCATTTTAATCATTACTGTAGTAGAAATCATATTTAAAATTAATTTTTGAGCTGTTCCGGCTTTCATTCTGGAACTACCTGTTATTACCTCAGGCCCAACACCAACTTCAATTGGATAGTTAGATATTTTAGAAATTGGACTCCCAGGATTGCAAGTTATGCAACCTGTTGGAATTTTATTTTTATTACAATTGTCTATGGCACCCAGTACATAAGGTGTAGTTCCAGATGCAGCAATTCCAATAACAAAGTCATTAGTTGATAGTTTGTATTTTACAAGATCTCTCCAGCCTTGATTAGTATCATCTTCAGCATTTTCAACACTTTTTCTTATGGCTTTATCTCCCCCCGCTATAATTCCTGTAATTAAGTCAGAACTTACTCCGAAGGTTGGAGGGCATTCTGAAGCATCAACTATACCAAGTCTTCCACTTGTACCAGATCCAATATAAAACAGTCTTCCTCCTAATTGTAACTGATTAATTATCTTTTCAATTAATTTTTCAATTTCTGTTATTTTTTTGTTAACTGAAAGTGCTACTGACTGGTCTTCAAAATTAATAATCTCTAAAAGATTTTTCAAAGATTTGTTTTCTAAATTATCGTATTTAGAATCAGATTCAGTAATTTTTTCAAAATTCATTGATCATTTTTTAATCAAAAAATCCAACGGGTGCGTCTTCTTTTGATAATCTAAAGTAATCAAATTCAGAAACTCTAAAGTATCCTAGAGGATATTTATTGGGATTAGTTTGATTTATAATATTTCCTTTAATTACAGAGCTAGCAGTACTAAAAGGTCTTCCATTTTGTGCTCCAGCTTGAGCAGTTAATATATTTAGATAATTATAACCCTCATCTGTCAATCCAGAAATCTCAATATTTACATATTCATCATAATTAAAATATTTTGTTTTGTCAATGAAAAAAGAGAAAGTGAATTGGTTTCCATCAATATATAAATCTCTTGAAACTAAGTAATCGTATTTATTATCAATTCCAAAAGGACCAAATTTCCATAGGTAATAATCCCCAACCCCTTTTGGGTCAGTGAAAGTAACAAGAAGTTCAATTTCATCAGAATTTAGAGATTTTCTATTTCCAAAAGTTACTGATTCAATTGGTGGGATTTTTATTAATTTTTCAGATGAAAAATAACTTTGTCCGTCATAATCAATAGAAATTTCATAATCTTCTTTAAAGTCAGAAAAATCAATGGTATTTGAATAATATTTTTTTTCAGTATCATAATTTAAATTAACATTTCCTTTTTGAGTTTTAATAATAACTTCAGCATTATTGATTTCTGTATTATTATCACTAAAAAAGGGAGTAGTTGTACTCACCCTAACAATAGCAGTAGCAAATTTTTCATTTAACTTTTTAAAAACGGTAGCATCAATTACTAATCTTTCATCAGAGTAATCAGTATTGATGTCAATAACTTTTTCGCAGCTATAACAAAGAAAAATGATTATATAGAAAAAATATTTTTTCATTTAAAATTTAAAATTATAGGTTACACTAGGAACAATACCAAAAATTGAAATTTGAACAGCTTCGTTTTTTAATGTGTCTTCATTTTGTCTAAAAATTATTGAATTGGCATTGTCTCTATTATATATATTGTAGAACCCAAAAATCCATTCACTTTTGTAATCTCTATTTATATTTTTATTTGGTTTAAGTGTTAAAGACACGTCTAATCTGTGGTAGTTGGGTAATCTGTTTTGATTTCGAGGTCCATAATTAGGAATAGTTAAGTTCATGTAAGAATATTGGCCAATTGGATAATTTGTTGGCTGCCCCGTTTGAAATATAAAATTTGTATTAAAAGTTAATTTTTTGTTCAACTTAAAATTTGAGACAAAACTAAAATCATGAGTTTTGTCATAAGGTGTGTTGTACCATTTTCCTGTGTTAATTCCAGATTCAGTCAGATTACGACCTTTGGTTTTTTGTTCAGATTTTGAAAGTGTATAAGCTATCCAATAATTGTGTCTACCATTATTTTTTTTATATAAAAACTCAATTCCATATGCTCTAGATTTTCCATTAAGCAATACCCTTTCAACAGCTTCATTTGCAATCAAATCAGCTCCATCAATATAATCAAGTCTATTTTTTAATTTTTTATAAAAAACTTCGGTTTCTAAATTATTTCCATTTTTTAATTGTGAATGATAACCTAATGCCCACTGATCTAATTTTTGAGGCTTTAAATATGGGCCACTAGGAGCCCAAACGTCTAATGGAGCAGGTGCATTAGTGTTAGATATCAAGTGAATGTATTGATTTAGTCTATTATAGCTAGCTTTAATGGATTGATTATTAAAATTATAGGATAAATTAAATCTTGGTTCAAAATTATAAAAAGATTTTATGACTTTAGAGTTATCAGGGTTTAGAAATCCTCCAATTATTTCTGCTTCTTTATAGATACCCAAATTTTCGTCGAAGATTACAGGATTATCGTTTAAATATCTATTTAATCCATTTTGCTTGAATCTTAAAAACTGATTGACTCTGAAACCATATCTAGCAGAAATTTTTGAAGAAATCTTGTGATTTACATCGAAATAACCTGCATTTTCAAGTGCAAATTTCTTGTGAAGTTTTTTAAAGTTAATTCCAGATTCGTTGATTGGTCTAATCTCACCTGGATTAAATTCATAATAAATTGAATTTAAACCATAATTAAATTGAATTGAATTAGAGAAATAATTCTTTAAATCAAATTTAATATTTAAGTTTTTAATTCCAGAGTTCCAGTTAAACCCTACAAAGTCTAAAGTTAAACCGTAATAATAATTACTAAAAATTAATGAAGTATTTGAAAATGTTTTTTCGTTTATAAGGTTATTCCATCTAAAATTAAAGGAAGAATTTCCATAAGTATTAGAAAAGGTGTTATTTAATTTAAATTTATCTCTTCCAAAATACCCTGAAAAATATAGAGTGTTGTTTTTATCGATTTTATAATTTGATTTTGTATTAATATCATAAAAATAGGCAACATTTTCAATGTCTGTAAATTTTAAGAAAAGATGTGCATAAGATCCTCTTGTGGCTATTAAGTAAGAGCCCTTGTTTTTTTTGATTGGACCTTCACCCATTATCCTACTTGAAATTACTCCAATTCCACCATTCAAAACATGTTCTTTATTATTACCATCCTTTTGGTAGACATCCAGAACTGAAGATACTCTTCCTCCGTATGAAGATGGTATTCCGCCTTTAAATAATTTAATTTCTTTTATAGCATCGGAATTAAAAATAGAAAAAAGTCCAAAAACATGTGAAGAATTATAAATTATAGCTTCATCAAATAGGATTAAATTCTGATCTGCAGCTCCCCCTCTTACATTAAATCCACCTGAACCCTCTCCAGCATTTGAAACTCCTGGTAGTAATTGTATTGTTTTTAAAACATCAGATTCTCCAAATAAAACTGGAGTTTGTTTTATAGTTTGATTTGATAAAATATTTAAACTCATTATTGGTTTTTTAATATCTATCTCCTCAATATTCTGAACAATAATAACTTCCTCTAAATTTTCAATATTTTCCTCTAAAAAAAAAGTATTATTTATGTTTTTCGTAAGATCTACACTTTGAAGTATGTTTTTATAACCAATAGAGCTAATTTGTATATCGTATTTTCCTTTTGGAACTGTAATAGAAAAGAAGCCATAAGTATTAGTTATTGTTCCTGAATTAATACTTGGTATAATAATATTTGCCCCTATGATAGATTCATTGCTGTTTTGATCTAAAACATAACCATTTAAAGTGAAGCTTTCTTGAGAATAAATGCAATTTAATCCAACTAGAAGTGAGAAAAAATTTAAAAAAAAAATTCTAAAGTAAATCACAGTTAAAACCTAATTAAAATATTTCAATATGACAAAATAAAATTACTGAAATTTTAATTCAAGATTTTGTTTAATACAATCTAAAAATTCTTGAGTATTTAGGTAATGTGTTCGATTAAGTTTATTGCCATGAATTAATAGGGCAAGATCTTTAGTCATTTTACCACTCTCAACAGTTTCAATACATACAGATTCAAGTTCCTGACAAAAGTTAACTAAATCAGAATTATTATCTAATTTTCCTCTGTGAGAGAGACCTCTAGTCCATGCAAAAATTGATGCAATAGGATTAGTCGAGGTTTCGTTCCCTTTTTTGTATTCTCTGTAATGTCTAGTTACCGTTCCATGAGCAGCTTCAGCTTCCATAGTTTTTCCGTCAGGGGTAACTAATGTCGAAGTCATTAATCCCAAAGAACCAAATCCTTGTGCAACTGTATCAGATTGCACATCTCCATCATAATTTTTACATGCCCAAACAAATCCTCCATTCCATTTCATGGCAGCTGCCACCATGTCATCAATTAATCTGTGCTCATAAGTAATGCCTGCCTTCTCAAACTTTTCTTTAAATTCCGTTGTATAGACTTCTTGAAAAATATCTTTAAATCTTCCGTCGTAAGCTTTTAGAATAGTATTTTTTGTTGATAAGTATAGCGGCCAATTTTTTGTTAATGCTTGATTCATACAAGATCTTGCGAAACCAAAAATGGAAGAATCTATGTTGTACATACTCATGGCTACTCCATCCTCTTGAAAATTATAAACTTCCCATGATTTTACTGCATCCCCGTTTTCTGGAGTGAAGGTCATTATAAGTTTTCCTTTTCCGTGGGTAACAATATCAGTTGCTTTATATTGATCTCCAAAAGCGTGTCTTCCAATACAAATAGGCTTAACCCAGCCCTGAACGTACCTTGGAACATTACTCATTATTATAGGTTCTCTAAACACAGTACCTCCAACAATATTTCTAATAGTCCCATTTGGTGACCTCCACATTTTTTTCAAGGTGAATTCTTTGACCCTATCTTCATCAGGTGTGATTGTCGCGCATTTAATACCTACATTATATTTTTTGATAGCTTCAGCAGAATCAATGGTAACCTTGTCATCGGTGAAATCTCTGTTTTTAACTCCTAGATCAAAATATTTAATATCTAGTTCTAAATAGGGAAGAATAAGTTTTGTTTTTATAAAATCCCAGATTATTCTGGTCATTTCGTCTCCATCAAGTTCGACGACTGGATTTTTTACAATAATTTTTTTCATGAAAAGTGTTGAAATTAAATTTTAATTTCTTTAATTCTTGCTTTTTTCCCTCTGAGTTCTCTAAAATAGTATATTCTAGATCTTCTTACTTTACCGCGTTTATTAACTTCAATTTTTTGAATTGTTGGTAAATTGATTGGGAAGATTCTTTCAATTCCGATAGTACCAGACATTTTTCTTATAGTAAAAGTTTTTGTTAAACCAGTACCTTTAATTTGAATAACAACCCCCTTAAAAAATTGGGTACGAACTTTTTCACCTTCTCGGATTTCGTAATAAACTGTTATAGTGTCTCCTGATTTAAAAGTTGGGATTTCTTTTTTCGTAACAAATTCATCTTGTACGAATTTTACTAAGGATTCCATTTTGCAAAATTTTTAATTAAAATGATCCAACATTCACGATTATCGTCAGCGGTTAAACCAAATGGATTGCAAAATTACTATTTTTTTTTCTTTCAAAGAAATTTAGTCCCTTAAAAAATTTGGTCTTATTTTTTTAGTTCTTTCTAAAGCTTTTTTCTCCCGCCAATTCTCAATTTTGGCTTTATCTCCAGAAAGTAAAATATTAGGAACTTGAATATTTTCAAAATTAGCAGGTCGTGTGTAAACTGGGGGAGCGAGAATTTCGTCCTGAAAAGAATCTGTAAGTGCTGAAGTTTCGTCTCCTAACACTCCAGGGATTAATCTTATTATTGAATCACATAATACAGCTGCAGGAAGTTCTCCACCTGATAAAACATAATCTCCTATTGAAATTTCCATAGTTATTAGTTTATCACGAACTCTTTGATCAACTCCTTTATAGTGTCCGCATAAAATTATTATGTTTCCAACAAGAGATAACTTGTTGGCTAACTTTTGGTTCAATATTGGCGCATCAGGTGTCATGTAAATAACTTCACTATAATGTCTTTGTTTTTTTAATTTATCAATACATTTTTTAATTGGCTCAATCATCATTACCATTCCAGATCCTCCACCAAACTGGTAATCATCTACTTGTTTTCTTTTTTTTGATGCATAATTTTTTAAATCGTGAAAATTAATTTCTACAATCTTTTTTTCAATAGCTCTTTTGATAATTGAGGCATTAAAAGGACTCTCAATTAACTGAGGCAAAACACTTATAATATCTATTCTAATCATTAATTATTCAAAAATTAATTTTTCTTTTTCTCCATCAGGACTAACAAAAGTTATTTGACTGATTTTAATGTTATTTTTAAATTTTTTGATTTCGGAAGTATTCTTAACAGCTTCTCCATTAATTTCTGTAATAATATATCCTGGATTAATTCCCATTCTATATAATGTATTATTTCTGTGATTCAATACTTTAACACCATAATCTAAATCTAATATTTCGAGTTCTTCTTTAGACATATTCTTTATTTGCATCCCATAAAAATCTATATTTTCATTTTTTTCTAGTACAACTTTTAACTTTAATTTGTTGTTGTCACGAGTTAGTCCAACTAATATTTCATCACCTGGTCTTTTAGTGCTCAAATAGCCAGATAAATCTGAAAATTTAGCTATTTTAAGATTATCCAAACTTAGAATAACATCTCCTTTCTTAATACCTGCCATAGCTGCGCCCATGGTTGGTTCCACATCATTAACATAGAATCCCTCTGTTAAGTTTATGTTTAATTCGTTAGCGTTTCTTGAATTAAGTCCAAATCCAGTAACACCCAGCAGTCCTTTTTGAACATTTCCAAATTCAATGATATCTTCAAATATTTTTCTTGCGACGTTGCTCGGAACAGCAAAAGAATAACCTACAAACCCACCTGTTCCACTGGTTATTGCAGTATTAATTCCAATTAGATCACCAGATGTATTTACAAGTGCACCTCCACTATTACCTGAATTAACCGCGGCATCTGTTTGGATAAATGATTGATTTTTTGAATCATAGTCATTCAAATCTCTTGATTTTGCGCTGATAATTCCAGCTGTTACAGTAGAAGTTAAATTGTAAGGATTACCAACCGCAAGAACCCATTCGCCAATTTTAGTTTGATCAGAATTTGCAAATCTTATGTAGGGAAATGTTTCTTTGCTGTCAATTTTTAGTACAGCAATATCAGCAACTTCATCAGCACCAATTAAATTAGCTGTGTAACTTTTGTTATTGTTTGTTGTTATTTCAATTGTTGTAGCTTCTTCTATCACATGATTATTAGTTATAATGTAGCCATCTTTAGAAACAATTACGCCTGAACCCATGCCAACTCTTGTTCTGTTATTTTGATTATTATTGAAATAATCCCAAACTGAAGAGGGACCACTCGAAACACTCGTATTTTTTACATGTACAACAGAATTAATTGTTTTTTCAGCGGCCACTGTAAAATCGATATTAGTACTGGATTCACTAATAGAATTGGGGTCAAATGAAATATTTACCATTTTATTTTCTGGAAATATATTTTTTGAGGATAAATTATGATCAAAATTTAAATTATGGATTAAAAGAGCTACTATTCCACCAATTATGGATATTGATAAGGGGTATATAATTTTTTTCATTTTACATTATTTTAAATCAAAATTAAATTTTTAAATTATAGAAAAATATATTTTAACTACTTTTTAACAGCATCTACTTTTTTTTATCTTCGTGAATTATTAAAATGAAAATAAAATTTCAAAAATATCAAGGTACAGGAAATGATTTTATTATAATTAACAATAATGATTTACTTTTTCCAACAAATAATAAAAGTTTTATTAAACGTCTGTGTAACAGAAAGTTTGGTATTGGTTCAGATGGTTTAATACTTATTAATCCATCTAAAAATACTGATTTTGAAATGTTATATTTTAATTCTGATGGAAATTTAGGTTCCATGTGTGGCAACGGAGCGAGGTGTTCTGTAAAATTTGCTCAAAATAATAATATAGTTACTGACAAAACTTTATTTAACGCATTTGATGGAAATCACCGTGCAAATATTCATAATAATACTGTTTCTCTTTCAATGAACGATGTCAGTGATATAAAAACTTATGGAGAGGATCTGTTTTTAGATACCGGCTCACCACATTATGTAAAAATTGTAAAAAATTTAGAAAATTTTGATGTTTATAATGAGGGTAAGTTAATTAGAAACAGCAATGAATTTTTCAAACATGGAGTAAATGTCAATTTTGTTAAGATAATTTCTGAAAAAGAATTTGAAGTTAGAACTTTTGAAAGAGGGGTAGAGGATGAAACATTATCCTGTGGAACAGGTGTAACTGCTGTAGCTTTATCAATGCATTACTTAAATAAAACATTACTAAATAATTTAAAAATTAAAACCAAAGGTGGTGTTTTAGATGTAAAATTTATTCAAAATAATAACAGATATGAAAAAATTATTCTTTCTGGAAATGTAGAATTAATATTTGAAGGAGAAATAGATATGTAAATGGAAAATAAAAAATTATATAAAATAATTATTAGTGTTGGTGTTTTAAGCTTTTTATTTATTTCCAGTTTTTTTCTTTTTAACTTTTATAAAACTTATTATTCTGATAACACAAATTTTAATGATGAATCGATTTTTATTTTCATTAAATCTGGTACGGGATTAAACAATTTACAACAACAAATTATTCCATTTTTAAAAGATTCTACAACATTTTTAGATGCTGCATATAAAACCAAGTATGTTTTTAACATAAAAGCAGGTAAATACAAAATTAAAAAGGGTTTTTCTAATAAAGAAATTATCAATTCACTAAGATTTAAAAATATTCCAGTCAAAGTGACCTTTAACAATATGGAAAGAATTGAAAATTTAGCCTCGAGAGTATCAAAATTTATAGAAGCCGATAGTTTAAGTTTAATGAATTCATTTAATAAAAAAACTTTTTTAGAAAGCAATGATTTAGATACTGAATCCGTGTTTTCTATTTTTTTACCAAACACATATGAATTTTATTGGAACACAAGCGCTGATCAATTTAGAGATAAAATGTTGGATCAATTTAAATTGTTTTGGAATCCATCCAGAATTAAAAAAGCGAAATCATATAATTTAAATCCAATTGAAGTTTCAATTTTGGCTTCTATTGTACAAAGAGAAACACCGAAAGTAGACGAAAGACCTACTATTTCTGGAGTTTATTACAATAGACTCAGAAGAAAAATGAAATTACAGGCAGATCCAACAATTGTATATACAATCAAACTAGAAAAAGGATTTGATACTCGAATAAGAAGAGTCTTATATAGAGATTTGAGAATAAGGTCTCCTTTCAATACCTATTTAAACAAAGGTTTACCGCCCGGTCCTATTTACATGCCAGATATAAGTTCAATTGAGTCAGTTTTAAATTTAGAAAATCATGACTACCTATTTTTTGTTGCTGATGTTAAAAGACCTGGCTATCATATGTTTGCCAAAACCAATTCACAGCACAATAAAAATAAAAGACAATATACTTCATGGTTGAGGAAAAATAAAATAAAGAGATAACAATCTGATTTACAGATAATTAAAATTTTATGTATGTTTGCGGAAATTTTTAAATAAAATTTTTGTTTTGAAAACATTTAAAACCAACATAATATTATTTCTAATTGCTCTTTTATTTAATAGCTCTTTTTATAAACTAGCCCCTAAAAAAAAT
The DNA here is from genome assembly GCA_938088195.1 of uncultured Flavobacteriaceae bacterium. Taxonomy (GTDB): domain Bacteria; phylum Bacteroidota; class Bacteroidia; order Flavobacteriales; family Flavobacteriaceae; genus MAG-121220-bin8. The sequence continues at coordinate 11,370 of CALKEO010000001.1, forward strand.
ATTGCTAACAATTCAGATAATCTAGAATTTACTGTTTTAAATAAAAAAACGTTAAAACTAGCTGAGAATTTTATTTTTTTAAAAAAAGATTTTAATGGATTTAAGGAAAAATTAGCCTTTAGAGAATCTGGAGGTAGATACCATTGCATTAATAAGTTTGGATATATAGGTAAATATCAATTTAATTTAAGCACTTTGAAAATGTTTAAAATTTATAATGGAAAAAAATTCTTAAATAATCCGGAATTACAGGAAAAAGTCTTTTTAATGAACATGCAAAGAAATAAATGGATTCTAAGAAAAGATATTAATTGGTTTGTTGGTTCAGTAATAAATGGATTAGAAATCACAGAATCAGGTATATTAGCCGCTGCACATTTATCAGGTCCAGGAAATGTAAAAAAGTTTCTAAGAGGAAATGGTAAAGCTGATTTGAAAGATGCATTTGGCACTTCAATTTCTAATTACTTGAATTACTTTAAAAACTTTGACATGTCCTTTGTTGAAGGTATTAAAAAACCTAGAATTCAATTTGATTGAATTAAAAATATTGAAGGTCTTTTATCGTAGTTTTCTCTCGAATTTTTCCATTGTTTTATAGTTTGTGTTTTAACTAATTCACTCTTTAGGGTAAGGTCAGTAGCAATACAGAGTTTGGTTGTAGGTTTTAAAAATTTTAATAAATCAATTATTAATTTTCCATTTCTGTAAGGTGTTTCCATAAAGATTTGGGTAGTGTTATAAGATTGTTTTTCAAGAAATTTTATTTTATTTTTTTTATCATCTTTTTCAATAGGTAAGTAACCGTTAAATTTAAAATTTTGACCATTTAGTCCTGACGCCATAAGGGCTAACAATATTGAAGATGGACCAACTAAAGGAATAACTTTCACGTTTAATTGATGAGCATTATAGATTAATTCAGCGCCAGGATCAGCTATACCAGGACATCCAGCATCAGAAACCAAACCTATATTATAGCCTTTAAAACATGGATTTAAAAAAGAACTTATGGATTCTTTGCTGGTAAATTTATTTAATGTATTTATTATTAGCTCTGATTGGTATTTATTTGGAGAAATAATTTTAATAAATGCTCTTCCAGGTTTTTCGTTTTCGAACACAAAATGATTGATAGTATCAATTATTTTTAATGAATGCCTGTCAAAATTAAAATTTGAATTTTTACCTAAATAATTTGGAATTAAGTACAAAGAACCATATTCCATAGATAGATTTTATTTTTTTCTAAATAGTAAACTTTTTGGACAAGTCTTCGACATATTTTCTGAATTGTTTGTCAGTAAAAGAAAGATTATCTACTGTTTTACATGCGTGAAGGACTGTAGCATGGTCTCTATGACCGATTTGCGAACCAATGCTAGCTAATGATGCTTTGGTATATTTTTTAGCAAAAAACATAGCTAATTGTCTAGCTTGGACAATATGTCTTTTTCTAGTTTTCGATTGTAGTGTGGAAACATCCATTTGAAAATATTCAGAAACAATTTTTTGAATGTAGTCTATAGAAACTTCTCGTTTGGTGTTTTTAACAAATTTGTCAACAACATTTTTAGCAAGTTCAAGCGTTATTTCTTTTTTATTAAAAGACGATTGTGCAATTAAGGATATTATTGCACCTTCTAATTCTCTTATATTAATTGTTATATTTTTTGCAATAAAATCTATAATTTCATCTGATATTTCAACTCCATCCCTAAACAATTTATTTTTTAATATCGATACTCTTGTCTCGTAATCTGGTCTTTGAAGTTCAGCTGATAGACCCCATTTAAATCTAGAGAGTAATCTTTGTTCGATATCCTGCATGTCCACAGGTGCTTTATCAGACGTAAGAATAACTTGCTTACCATTTTGATGCAAGTGATTAAATATGTGAAAAAAAACATCTTGTGTTCCAGTTTTTCCAGAGAAAAATTGAACATCGTCAATAATCAAAACATCGATTATTTGATAAAAATGTATAAAATCGTTTCTGTTATTTTTTTTTACAGAATCTATGTACTGTTGAGTAAATTTCTCAGCTGAAATGTAAAGAACTGTTTTTTCAGGGAACTTTTCTTTAACATTGACACCAATCGCGTGAGCGAGATGTGTTTTTCCTAATCCAACTCCACCAAAAATTAATAATGGATTAAAAGATGTTCCGCCAGGTTTGTTGGAAACAGCCATTCCAGCCGAACGCGCCAATCTATTAGCATCACCCTCTAAAAAATTATCAAAATTATAATTAGGATTTAATTGAGATTCAATTTTTAAATTTTTAATACCAGGTATTATAAATGGATTTTTTAATTCTGTACTAAGATTGCTAAGTGGGATATCAACTTTTTGCGAAGGAATATTAGACTTGTATTGACTTGGAATTTTTTCTATAAAAGGTTTAAGATTTCCAAAAGTATTTTCCATTTTAATTATATACACTAATCTTGCATTATTTCCAAGTTCTTTAGTCAATGCTAGTTTAAGTAACTTTACATAATGTTCTTCCAACCATTCATAAAAAAATTTACTTGGAACTTGAACATTAAGTATATTGTCTTCTAGCTTAATGGGTTTGATGGGTTCAAACCATGTTTTGTATGCTTGGATCTGTATGTTGTCCTTTACGAACTTGAGACAATTATTCCATACAGATTCTGCAGTTAACATTAATTATAATATATTTTTGGTTGTTATAATTGACAATAAATTTGAAAAAAAATATTGTTTAATTAATAGCAACAAATATGTGCAAATTTTTATTAAAAAAAAATCATTTTGCTATTGAATTTTAATTTTTTTTTGTTCATATTATTGAAGTTGTCAAATAATGATTTTTTAATAACAATTTGGAGAATAAAATTAATTTTTTTGTAAGGTATAGTGAAACTGACCAAATGTCTTTTGTTTACCATGGTAATTATGTAAAATACTTTGAAATGGGAAGAATTGATTGGTTAAATAAATTAGGTTTTTCTTATAAAAAAATGGAAGAAGATGGGATTTTACTTCCTGTAATTGATCTTAAAATAAATTTTAAAAAATCAGCACTGTTTGATGATAAATTATCCTTAACAACTAAATTAGTTAAAACCCCTTCATACATGATTGAATTTGATTATAAAATTTTTAGAGATGAACAGTTAATTACGACTGGTTATACAAAATTAATTTTTTTAAATGCCAAAACAAATAAACCTATGAGATGCCCTAGCTCAATTATTGAAGCTATTAAAAAGGTTTAATAATTTCAAGTTCATCATTTCCAATTTTCTTCTTTACTATTATATTTCCGTTAATTTTTGGTGCCTTTAGACCTTTTACTAATTTTTTATTACTGCTAAAAACTCTAGCCTCATCCCAAATGTTATTTTTGATGAACAAGTCCAATGTTTTTCTTCCACCCTCAACTATTATGGATTGAATATTTTTTTTAAATAAAAATTTAATAATTTCATCAATTAAAGGATTGGATAAGTTAATTTCTTTTTCAGTTATTTTTAAAGTTCTGGCTTCTTTATTAAAAATATTAAAACCTTCATTTAAATTATTATCCAAATCAACAACAATTCTTGTTGGATTATGTCCACTCCAATCTCTAACGTTTAATTTAGGATTATCATCAATTATTGTATTGTAACCAACTAAAATAGCATGTTCTTTAGCTCTCCATTTATGAACTAATTGTCTGCTTTTTAATGAGCTAATCCAAAAAGGTTTTTTTTCTATTTTTTTTAAAGGTGATATGAATTTATCTTTAGATTGCGCCCATTTTAAGATTATATATGGTCTGCTATTTTTATTGAAACATAGAAAATTCTTATGTAATTCGTCACATTCATTTTTTAATATTCCAAAAACTACATTTACATCATTTTTTTTCAAATATTCAATTCCTTTTCCATTTACTTTTTTACTATTATCAAGAGTTCCAATAACAACCCTAGGAATTTTATATTTAGATATTGTGTTACAACAAGGTGGAGTTTTTCCGAAATGAGAACAGGGTTCTAAAGTAACATATAATGTTGATGCTTTTAATAATTTAGTATCCTTGATTTTGTTAATCGCATTTATTTCTGCATGACTTCCACCATGCTCACTTGAGTATGCTTCGGAAATAATAGAATTGTTGTTTACAATTATACAACCAACACTTGGGTTAGGATATGTTTTACCAATCCCCTGTTTTGCAACTTCAATACAACGTGACATGAAATAAATATCTGAAAATTTGTTGTCCATTATTATTTTAAGAAGTTTTGTCTATTATTATTAAGATGTATCTTCACTAAACAAAAATAATCTAAAAAATGGAAGAAAATTCTAAATGGATTATAAGAGAGGTAAATGATTTTGACAATACTGAATTACATGATGTATTATCAAATGTAATGATAGAGTTTGGTGTTCCTAAAAAAGGTACTGCACTCGGGGATCCCGAACTAAAAAAAATGAGTAATGCTTACAGAAATAAAAGAAGTGTCTATTACATAATTGAAAATGATAACAAAATTTTTGGGGGAGCGGGAATCTCTAAATTAAAAAATTCAAATGAAAATATATGTGAACTTCAAAAAATGTATTTTTTAGAAGAAGCACGAGGAATTGGTATGGGTAAGATAATGATTGAAAAATGTTTAAGTGATGCTAAAAATTTTGGATATAAAAAGTGTTATATCGAAACTATGATTAATATGAAATCTGCTCAGAAACTTTACTTATCGCAAGGCTTTAAATTTATTGAAAAACCATTGGGAAATACTGGACATAATGCTTGTCCAGTTTGGATGATAAAAAAAATATTATGACACTATTGGAGTATCATGATCTATTTTTTAAATCTCTAAAATCAAAAATTGATAAAAACGAGCTAGGTGAGTTTTTTTTCTGGATAATTGAACATAATCTTAGTATTAATAGAATCAACTATATGTTAAACCCTCATTATTTAATTAACGTCGAAAAAATTCCTGGTCTTATAAATTCTATTAATCAATTAAAAAAAAATATGCCTATTCAGTATGTTGTTGGTCAGACAGAATTTATGGGAATGAAATATTTTTTAAATATTGAAGTTTTAATTCCAAGGCCTGAGACGGAAGAATTGGTTTCTTGGGTTTTAGTAAGTAAGCCAAAAAATCAAAAAATTTTGGATATAGGTACTGGTAGTGGTTGCATTGCTATTAGTTTGGCTAAGTTTTTAAAAACTTGTGAGATTACTGCTTGGGATTTAAACAATAAAATTTTGAACGTTGCAAGAAAAAATGCTGTATTAAATAATGTTGATGTTTCTTTTGAAATTCAAGATATAAAATCTATTAAAACAAAAGAAAAATTTGATGTTATAATTTCTAATCCGCCATATATAACATTGGGAGAAAAACAATTTATCAAAAAAAATGTTCTACTTCACGAGCCCCATAAAGCATTATTTGTATTTGATAAAGACCCATTATTTTTTTACAAAAAAATAATAAGTTTTGCTTTAAATAGTTTAAAAAAAAATGGTTGTATATATTTTGAAATTAATGAAATGTTTTTGGAAGATGTTACAAAACTTTTAAATAATCGAGGTTTTTACGATATTGAGCATAAAAAAGATTTTAGATCTAAAAATCGAATGGTAAAAGCTTTTATTTAATGAATTTATTGCTTGAAAAAATTGAAAAGTTAAGAGATGAATTACATTTTCATAACTATAATTATTACGTACTAGATAAACCGTTGATTAGCGATTATGATTTTGACATGAAACTTAAAGATTTAATAAATCTTGAAAAAAAATATCCACAATTTTATGATAATAATTCTCCAACTTTAAGAGTTGGTGGGTCTATCACAAAAAGTTTTGACAGTGTAAAACATGACTTTCCAATGTATTCTTTAGACAACTCTTATTCAAAAAATGATTTAGAGGATTGGAATGATAGAATTTTTAAAAATATTGGAGATGATAATCTTCAATTTCTATGCGAATTAAAATTTGATGGAGTCTCAATTAATTTAACTTACAAGAATGGAAGGTTGATAAAGGCAGTTACTAGAGGAGATGGTATTGAAGGAGATGATGTTACTGAGAATATCAAAACAATTAAAACAATACCATTAAAATTAAAAGGCTTTTACCCACAGAATTTTCAAATTAGAGGGGAAATAATTATTGAAAAAAATGATTTCTTAAAAATGAATGAAATTAGATTAAAACAAGGATTGGATCCTTACATGAATCCAAGAAACACAGCATCAGGAAGTTTAAAGTTGCAAGATAGTTCTGAAGCAGCAAAAAGACCTTTAAAATGCTTTTTATATCAAATCGTTTCCAATGAAGAAAATTATAAAACTCAGCATAATTATTTAAAGAATGCTTTAGATTGGGGTTTTAATATTTCTAAAACATATAAACTTTGTAATAACTTAAATCAAGTAATGAGTTATATAAACCATTGGGATCAAAAACGACACCTTTTAAATTATGAAATTGATGGTATTGTAGTAAAGGTAAATGATATTAATTATCAAAAGGAGCTAGGTTTTACATCAAAATATCCACGATGGTCTATTGCTTATAAATATAAAACTGAACAAGTTTACACCAGGCTAAAAAGTGTTTCCTATCAAGTTGGTAGAACTGGAGCCGTAACTCCAGTTGCAAATTTAGATCCTGTGCTTTTGGGGGGGACTTATGTTAAAAGAGCTTCTCTTCACAATGAAGATCAAATAAACAAGTTAGATTTACATGTAAATGACATTGTAAATATTGAAAAGGGAGGTGAGATTATTCCAAAAATAGTTGGTGTTGATTTAGAAAAAAGAAATTTTGAGTGTGATAAAATTAAATTCATTGAAAATTGTCCATCATGTTTCAAAATTCTTTCAAGAAACGAGTCGGAATCTCAACATTATTGCTTGAATTTTAAGAATTGTCCACCACAGATAACTGGTCGAATTCAACATTTTATATCAAGAAAAGCAATGGATATAAATGGATTAGGCAATGAAACGATTGATTTACTTTATCAAAGTGGTTTAATTTCAAACTGCGCTGATTTATATGATTTAAAAAGAGATGATTTACTGCCATTAGAAAGGATGGCTAATAAATCGGTTGATAATATTTTTATTGGATTGGAGGAATCAAAAAAAATTCCTTTTGAAAGGGTGTTGTTTGCACTTGGGATTAGGTATGTTGGTCAAACCGTTGCCAAAAAAATAGCAATAGCTTTTAAATCAATGGATAATTTAAAAACAAAAAAAATTGAAGATTTGATTTTAGTTGATGAAATAGGAAGCAGAATATCAGAAAGTATTGTAGATTTCTTTCAGGATGAAGAAAATTGTTACATGATAGATAGACTTAAATCATTGGGACTTCAATTTGAAATAAAGCCAGATAAGAAGCCTCTGAATAATTTGCTGAATGGTGACTCGTTTGTTATTTCTGGGGTTTTTGAAAATTATTCTAGAGACCAGTTAAAAAAAATGATTGAATTAAATGGTGGCAAAATTTTATCATCTATTTCTTCAAAAACCAATTATCTCTTAGGTGGAAATAATATTGGGCCAAGCAAATTATTGAAGGTGGAAAAGTTAAAAATTCCGTTAATCGATATAGATAGTTTTATTAATATGTTGAAAATTAAACCTTAATAGAATTAGATTCTTCTCTGATTTCTTTTCCAGATAAATAGAAATCAATTTTTCCAATATTTATTCCAAAACAACCCACTTGATTTATTAAAACATTCTTACCATTTAAGTTAGTCACCTGCACAGGCTTGTTCATAAAAGTATGCGTATGACCTCCAATAATTAAATCTATATTTTTTGTTTTTTTAGCTAAATTTAAATCACAAATTTCATTTTTATCTTTGTATTTATATCCTAGATGAGATAAGCAAATAATAATATCACATTGATAGTCGTTCTTTAGTTTTTTAGTTGTGTCATTTGCAATTTCTATTGGATCTAAATACTTCACATCGCTATATAATTTTTTTTCGACTAATCCGGCTAATGCAATTCCTAATCCAAAAACTCCAATTTTAACATCATCAATATTATATATTTCATATTTTTTTATTTTACTTTCAAGTGGTGTGTTCTTCAAATCATAATTAGAATTTAAAAATGAAAAATTCGCATGATTTAATGATTTGGATAATTTATTTATTCCATTGTCAAATTCGTGATTTCCTAGTGTTGCAGCGTTATAACCTAATTTGCTCATCAATTTTAATTCAATTTCTCCTCCAAAAAAATTAAAATAAGGAGTTCCTTGAAATATGTCTCCTCCGTCAAAAATTAATGTATTAGGATTTTCTTTTTTAAGTCTATTAAAGATTTTTGCTCTTGCTATTACCCCACCACCATTAGGATTTAAAGGATCGTTAGCTGGGAACGGATCGATATGGCTATGAACATCATTTGTATGAAGAATAGTTATTTTTTTAAATTTTTCATCATTATATAAATTATTAAAAGGTATGGAAACACCAAAGATTGTAAATGATGAAATTTTTTCTATGAAATATCTCCTATTCATTTGATTCTTTGAATTCTGTTATCCAATTTTCCTTCAATTTTTTTTTTCATAGTAATATGTTTTATTAGTACCTCCCTAATGTTTGTTTCAAGGTTGTAAAGTTCTAAAGGATTTATAAAAAAATCCATTTTATCACCACCCTCTTGAAGAAAATTTGAAGTTAAAACATAGTATGATTTATTGATATTAAATTTTTTATTTTGGATTAAAGCATTTTGGATTTTTTTTTGATTAAATATTATTTTTAAACCAGAAACCGGATGTTGTTTGTTGTTATTGTTTAAATATTGAAACAATTCTTGAACTTTATTTCCACTTATTTTAACAACAGTCGAAAGATTATTAAAAGGCATTATAGTTACAAGGTCGTGCTGTGTGATTACCCCCTTATTTAATGTTCCCCTAATACCTCCATAATTAAGAAGACAAAAATCAATGTTTTTAAAAAATTTATTTTCAAATAGATTATTTGATTCCTCAAGTAAAACATCAGCTATAAGATTACCTAAGGTAGATTCTAATTCGCCATCTCTAATACTTAAAGATTTTGTAGAAAATCCAATTTTTTTTTGAAGTTTAATGATTTCTTTTTTATAAGGTTTGATTAATTCTTCAAGCTCATTGTTGGTGGCTTGAAAATCATCAACTTTAATATTTTGAGACGAAATTTTACTAATTTGAGAATTAAGGTTATTAAATAAAAAAAACACAAGAGTTATAGATATAACAATTTGTTTAATTTTTATATTATTTGTGTATAATATAGTTTTCAAAAATGAAATATGTAATTTTACTTAAGTTTTAAATATATGATTTTTAAATCACTACATAATAAACTATTAAATAAAAAGATTAGTAATTCCTTGGATAAACTATCACAGCAGACTAGATATAAGCCCAATCCAATTAAAACTTTGGGTTGTATTGTTGATCCGTCTTTTCCAATCTCTGTTGAAAATTTTATTGATTTATCCATCTCTTTAGGTTTGAAAGAAAAGGATTTGAAGATTATAACATTTCAAGAGAATAAAAATATTTTTAATGTTTTTTCTGCTATGAATATTACACCAAGTTGTGTCTCTTTCTATGGAAATATTAAAGGGACAGATTCTTTAGAGTTTGTCTCTTTTGAATATGATTTATTAATTAATTTTTTTAAATCAAATCGACTACTAACATTATTATCGTCAAAAACAAATGCAAAATTTAGAGTAGGTTTTGAATCTGTAAATTCTAATTTAAATGATTTAATTTTTTCTAATAAAATTAAAAAGTATAAAAATTTTAAATCAGAGTTAATTAAATATTTAAAAATGATCAAATGAATGAAGTTTTGGAAAAGTTTAGAGGAACTGGGGTAGCAATTGTTACACCTTTTAACGATGATTTTTCTATTGATTACAATGCAATTAAAAAATTAGTAGAATATGTTATTGATGGAGGAGTAGATTACATTGTTGTTCAAGGAACAACTGGTGAATCTTCAACATTAACTCAAGATGAAAAAATTAAATCTAGAAGAGCTTTTATTGATGCTAATAAAGAAAGAGTACCATTAGTTGTTGGTATTGGATCTAACGATACGGGATCATTAATAAATTATATTAAGAGCTCTGATTTAAAAGGTTTTTCAGCTGTACTTTCTGTAACACCTTACTACAACAAACCTACGCAAGAAGGATTATTTAAGCATTATTCATTGTTGGCTCAATCCTCTAGTTTACCATTGATTCTCTATAATGTTCCTAGCAGAACTAGCTGTAATTTAGAACCAGAAACAGTTATTAGATTGGCTCAAAATAATAAAAATATAATTGGAATTAAAGAAGCAAAAGGAGATATGCAACAAATGAACTTTTTAATAAAAAATAGACCAAGTAATTTTTTGATTATTTCTGGAGATGATGAGACTGCTCCTTCAAGTATAATAAACGGAGCTGATGGTGTAATTTCAGTTGCTGCAGGATGCATTCCAAAATTGTATAATAAAATTGTAGATTCTGCTTTAAATCATAATGAATTTGAAACGCAAGAGCTACTAAGTTCAATAAAACCATTTTTGAAAAATTTATTCGTCGAAGGTAACCCTGCGGGACTTAAATCAGCTCTTTCAATACAAAAACTTTGTAAAAATAAATTGAGATTACCACTGTTGCCAGTTTCAACTAATCTTCATGAAAAAATAGAAAAGTTCATTATTAAAAATTCTTAAAAGTTTTTATTCTTAACTTGATTTTTTAAATTAAATTTACCGAATGTTGAGAAAATTTTTAAATCTAACAATTATATTTTTAATCTGTATTTCATTTTCCTGTAATGAATTTCAAAAGGTTCTTAAAAGTGAAGATATTAAATCTAAGTATGATTTAGCAGAAACCTATTACGAGAATCAAGATTTTAGAAGGGCTAGCAGGTTGTTTGAGCAAATTAAACCAAAATACCGTGGTAAGCCTCAAGGAGAAAGAATTACCTTTTTCTATGCTAATTGTTTGTTAAATACCAAAAACTACGTCTTGGCTGCTTTCGAGTTTGAAAGCTTTGCAAAAGCTTATCCGTTGAGCGAAAAAGTTGAAGATGCCAACTATTTTTCTGCTTATTCTTATTACAAACAATCACCTGTTTTTAGCTTAGATCAAAATGAAACTAATAACGCAGTAGAAAAATTACAAGAATTTATAAATAAGTATCCAAATTCTGAAAGAATGTCTTCAGCTAACGATTTAGTCCAAGAACTAAGAATTAAATTAGAGTACAAAGCTTTCGAGATTGCAAAACAATACAATACGATTCGTGATTATAAATCTGCCATAATTGTTTTAGATGATTTTATTTCTGATTATCCCGGCACGCCTTACAGAGAGGATGCTTTATTTTATTTATTTGATTCGTCATACGAGTTAGCAATTAATAGTGTAGATTCCAAAATGTTGGAAAGATTAAATGACGCTAAAAAACTTTACAATGAACTAATTGAAGTTTATCCAGAATCTAAATATATTGGTAAATCAAATAAATTGAATGAGTCTATCGATTCAAAAATTAGTACATTTGCAAATAATTAAATTTATCAAATAGAAAACATGGATTTTAAAAAAACATCTGCACCCTTAAATACTATTACTTACGATAGAAATGTTGTTGATTCCAAAACAGATAATATCTATGAAGCAATTTCTATAATTTCAAAACGAACAATCCAAATTAACGAGGATATTAAAAAGGAGTTGATAGACAAGTTAGAGGAGTTTGCTAGTCCAACAGAAAGTTTGGATGAAATTTTTGAAAATAAAGAACAGATTGAAGTTTCAAAATTTTATGAAAAACTACCGAAAGCACATGCTATGGCGATTGAAAATTGGTTGTCTGAAAAAATTTATTTTAGAAACACAGAATCTAAAGAATAAATATGTCTATCCTTAATGGCAAAAATATCTTATTAGGTATTTCAGGCGGGATAGCAGCTTATAAATCTCCTTTTTTAGTTAGATTATTAATAAAGTCTGGTGCTAACGTCCAAGTCATTATGACACCTAGTTCAAAAGACTTTGTTACCCCTCTCACATTATCTACTCTATCAAATAATCCTGTTTTATCTGACTTTTTTAGTAAGGATAATAAAAATGAATTATGGAATAATCATGTTGAGTTGGGTCTATGGGCAGATTATTTTATTATCGCACCGGCAACTGCAAATACTTTATCTAAAATGGCCTCTGCCAGAGCAGATAATTTATTAATAGCAACATATCTTTCAGCTAAATGTCCTGTTTATTTTGCTCCAGCCATGGATTTAGATATGCATAAAAATAAAGCAAACCAAATAAACATAAATAAATTAGTTGAGTTTGGTAATCTTCATATACCTGTAAACTCAGGTTTTTTAGCCAGTGGGTTGGAGGGTGAGGGTAGGATGCAAGAACCACGTGAAATAATTGATTTTATTTCCTCAAACATTTTAAAAGAGATGAAATTTTTTAAGAAGAAAATTTTAATTACTGCTGGACCTACTTATGAAAAAATTGATTCTGTAAGATTTATTGGAAATTTTTCTAGTGGTAAAATGGGTTTTTCTCTAGCACAAACAGCTGCTAAATTAGGCGCAGAAGTATATTTAATTACTGGTCCAACTAGTTTGAACGTTACGAATTCTAGAATAGAAATTTTTAATGTTACTAGTGCAGATGAAATGTATAAGATAACTAACGAATTGTTTCCTAAAGTGGATATAGCAATTTTATCTGCTGCAGTTTCTGATTATAAGCCTAAACAATTTGTGAATCATAAAATAAAAAAAGAAATCAATAGAGATTTAAATATTGAACTAGTCTCTAACGTAGATATTCTAAATCATCTGGGTAAAATAAAAAAAGAAAATCAATTATTAGTAGGTTTTGCTCTTGAGTCCGATAATGAAATTGATAATGCAAAAATGAAATTAAATAATAAAAACTTAGATGCTATTGTACTAAATTCCTTAAATGACAAAGGAGCTGGTTTTAATAACGATACAAATAAAATAACTTTTATCAATAATAAAAATGAAATAATAAAGTTTAAATTAAAAAGTAAGTTAGAAGTCTCCAAAGATATTTTTAATGAAATCATTAAGCTCGTACATGTTTAGAATATTTTTTTTATTGTTTTTTTTATTTCAAAATAACTTTTCTCAAGAAATAAATTCTAATGTAATTGTAAATTCAAATCAAATCAATCAAACAAATAAATCTATATTTTCTAATTTTGAAAAATCTGTCAGCTCTTTTATTAATTCGAATAAATGGTCTAATAATAATTTTTCAAATCATGAAAAAATCAATTTGAATGTTCTTATAACTATCGTTTCATATTCAAATAATAGTTTCAATGCAAATTTTGAATTTCAGTCGATAAGACCAGTATTTAATTCAACATATCAAACACCTCTCTTTAACTTTATCGATAAAAATGTAGAATTTAAATATGAAGAGTTTGAAACACTTTTCTATGTTGAAAATCAATTTCAATCAGATTTAGTTTCTTTATTATCCTTTTATGTGAATATAATTCTTGGAATTGACAATGATAGTTTTGTTCTAAATTCTGGTTCAATTTTTTATGAAAAAGCTCAACAAATTTTAAACTTAGCCAATCAAAGTGGGAATTCTAGTAATTGGCAATCATCTAGTTCTGGAGGAAGAATTAATAAGTTTTGGTTAATAGAAAATTTAAATTCTTCAAATTCGAAAGAGTTCAGAGAAATGTTATTTTCTTATCACTCCAATGGATTAGATATGATGTTTGATAATAAATTATTATCTAAAAAAAATATTTCATCAGCAATTTTGTCCTTGGATAGAATGAATAGAAGGGTTCCAAATTCTTTATTACTTAAAATTTTTTTTGAAACAAAGTCTGATGAAATAATGGATATTTTTTCCTCCGGACCTGAATTTGATTCTACAAATTTATATAATCAATTAAATAGACTGGCTCCTTTTTTTTCTAATAAATGGTCAAACATTAGATAGTTAGAATTTGGTTTCATTAAGAAAACTAGATTATATTTGGTTACATCAATTATTATATTTTGTTATACAAACTATCAATAAAAAATTTTGCTTTAATAGATTCATTAGAAATTGATTTTTCCAACGGTTTTTCCATAATTACAGGCGATACAGGGTCAGGAAAATCAATACTGCTTAACGCTTTGTCTTTAATAGTTGGGAAGCGTGCTGATCATAACTCTTTGAAAAACGATAAGTTTAAATGTATAGTTGAGGGCGAGTTTGATTTAAAAAGCTATGAATTAAAGAAGATTTTTCTAGATAACGATTTAGATTACTTTGAATATTCTATTTTGAGAAGAGAAATTTTACCTAACGGAAAATCCAGATCTTTTGTGAACGATTCCCCAGTTAAATTAGATATAATGAAATCCATTGGTGAAAAATTAGTTGATATTCACACTCAAAGTCAATCATTAGTTTCGTCAAAGGATGATTTCTTTTTTTCCCTAATAGATAGTCTTTCAGAACAACAAAATATTGTAACTAATTTTTCTCAAAATTTGAGTATTTATAAAGAAATGAATTTGGAATTAGAAAAATTAAACAGATTAAATGCTAGTTTACAAAATGATTACGACTATAATCAGTTTTTATTTAATGAACTTAATAATGCTAAACTTAGAGATGGTGAGCAAGAAGAATTAGAAGAAAGTTTAAAAGTTTTAAAAAATTCTGAAGAAATTATTTTATCTCTTAATGAAATTGATAATTTATTTCAAAATGATCCAAATTGCATAGAAAATCAAATAAGAAATTTAAATTCAATATTAAATAACCTTTCAAACTATTCAGATAAATTTTTAGAATACAAAAATAGAATAGAAAGTGTTTTAATAGAATTAGATGATGTAAAACTAGAATTGAGGAATTCCTCAATGAATTTTAATCATAATTCCACTGATTTAGAAGGTTTTGAGTCCAGATTAAACTTGATTTACAGTTTACAAAAAAAACATTCTGTTAATTCAATCATTCATCTTATTGAGCTTAAAGATAATCTCAAAAAAAAATTAGACGATAATCAGGTTGTTGGTATTGATATTGATAATTTAAAAAATGATATTTTAACTAAAGAATCTTTATTGAAAGAACAATCTAAAAAAATCTCAGCTTCAAGAGAAAAAGTATTACCAAATTTAAAAATAGAGATCGAATCTATTTTAAGTTCTTTAGGGATGGAAAATGCTTCCTTTGTTTTTAATTTATCAAAATCTAAAAAATATAATAAATTTGGAATTGATGTTATTGATGTATTATTTTCTGCTAACAAAGGAATTGATTTTGCTCCTCTTTTTAAAGTTGTTTCTGGTGGTGAACTCTCTAGAATTTTATTAACTATTAAATCTATTTTATCATATCACTTAAATTTGCCTACTATGATTTTTGATGAAATTGATTCGGGTGTGTCTGGTGAAATGTCAAATGCTATGGCTAATTTAATGTTAAAAATGAGTAAAAAAATGCAAATAATTTCAATAACTCATCTCCCTCAGGTCGCAGCAAAAGGAAATCATCATTACAATATATATAAGTATGAAAGTTTAGGAGGGACCAATACAGAAATAAAAAAATTAAATAATAATGAAAGGGTTGAGGAGATTGCTAAAATGTTGTCAGGTGATAAAATTTCTTCTTCGGCTCTTAATCATGCTAAACAATTATTAAACTAATAGAATTATGTCATACAATCTTTTAAAAGGAAAAAAAGGAATTATTTTTGGAGCACTTGATGAAAGTTCAATTGCCTGGAAAACTGCTGAAAGAGTATTTGAGGAGGGCGGTGAGTTTGTTCTTACTAATGCACCTATTGCTTTAAGAATGGGAAATGTAGATGAATTAGCAAAAAAAACTAATTCTAAACTTATACCAGCTGATGCTACTAAGTTAGATGATTTAGAAAATCTTATAAAACAAACAATGGAACTTTTTGACGGTAAAATAGATTTCGTTTTGCATTCAATTGGTATGTCAGTTAATGTTAGGAAAGGAAGACACTACACTGATTTAAATCACGAATGGATGGGAAAAGGATGGGACGTCTCAGCAGTTTCTTTTCATAAATTACTTCAAAGCTTATATAAATTAGATGCTATGAACGAGTGGGCAAGTATAGTCGCTCTTTCGTATATGGCAGCTCAGAGAGTATTTCCCAATTATAATGATATGGCAGATAACAAAGCTTATTTAGAGTCAATAGCTAGAAGTTTTGGATATTTTTTTGGAAAGGAAAAAAAGGTCAGAGTAAATACAATTTCTCAATCACCAACACCAACTACAGCTGGGAAAGGAGTCAAAGGATTTGATGGTTTTATAAATTATGCCGAAAAAATGTCTCCCCTTGGAAATGCTTCCGCAACAGATTGTGCAAATTATACCATAACTCTATTTTCAGACTTGACAAAAAGAGTCACTTTACAAAATTTGTATAATGATGGAGGATTTTCGAACGTTGGAGTAAGTCAAGAAGTTATTGATATTATATCAAATGATGAATCTTGATTTTTAAAAGTACTAATCATATTATGGTTTAATAAAATGAAACATATTGGTCTTACCGGCGGAATTGGTTCAGGAAAAACTACTGTTTCCAAGATACTGGTAAAAAACGGCATCCCTGTTTACGATTCCGATTCAAACGCAAAGTTGCTTATGAATTCCTCTAATGAAATAAAAAAATTAATAATAAATCATTTTGGCAAACTTTCCTACACGAATAATAAATTAAATAATAAATATATCTCTAAAATTATTTTTAATAATCCTGTTGAAATGAATAGGATTAATTCTTTAATACACCCGTTTGTTCACGATAATTTCAATAAATGGAAAAATAATTTTTCTTCAAAATATGTTATTTTCGAATCAGCAATTATTTTTGAAACAGGATCTTATGAGAAATTTGATTTTAATATTCTTGTTTTATCTGATATTGAAAAAAGAATTAAAAGAGTTATAAATAGAGATTTTTCAAGTGAAGATGATGTTTTAACTAGAATTAAAAGTCAGTGGATTGACGACAAAAAAATTCCTTTTGCTGATTATGTAATAAAAAATAATAAATCTTTTAAATCTCTTGAAAACAATGTTTTAATGATGATAGATACTTTAAATAAAAAGTTTATTTAATATTATAAATGAATAAGAAAATTTATTTTACACTAATCCTAATAATGAGCATAGCTCTTTTAGGCATTATTCTTGTCCAATCTTTTTGGATTAAAACCACATTAGATAATAAAGAAGAACAATTTTCTCTTAATATTAATCAAGCCCTGAAGTCCGTTTCTGAACAAATACAAAGTAGAGAATTGAGAGATTATTTAGCTGTATATCAAAAATTAATTGATAGTATAGGTTCACCAAAAGAGTCTCAATTAACAGCAGTTTTTAAATATGTTGATAGAAATGAAAACACAAATCAAACTTACATATACTCTCACGGAATTTTAGAGGAAGATTATAATATTTCAGCTAAATTATTTGAACCAAAATCAAGCGATACAAACTCTATTCTTGAATACAAAGGAATTAAAACTACAACTATAATTGATGAAGCTTTCGATAGAGAAATGCAGAATATGAGTAGTATTGAAAGACTTCAAAGAGTTGAACGACTAACCTTATTAGATAAAGCTAAATATGCATCTGTTTTTATGGAACTTGCTGCTTTAAAGCCTATTCACAGAAGATTAACTAACATTGAACTTGAGCTATTATTACAAAGAGAATTAAGAGATAGGGACATTACTATTCCATTTCAATACAGAGTTTTTAACGGGGAGTTTGCTACCAAAGTTGGATCAGATAATTACACAAATTTAGAGGGATTGAAAAAATACGAATCTCCATTATTTGTTAACGAAAAGGGTGACAGTGATTTTGAACTAGTTATTGCTTTTCCAGAAAGAAAGTCATACTTGAGATCTTCGTTAAACAATTTGATTTTATTATCATTATTGTTTACTCTAACAATAATAATAACTTTTTCTTCGACTATTTATCATTTTTTAAGACAAAAAAAGGTTAACGAAATAAAATCCGATTTTATAAATAATATGAGTCATGAATTTAAAACCCCAATAGCCACTATAAAACTGGCACTCGATGCAATTAACAATGATAAAATCCAAAACGACTTGGACAAAAGAAAAAAATATTTAAAAATGATAAAGGAAGAAAATGATAGAATGAACTCACAGGTTGAAAATGTTTTAAGAATATCTCAACTTGAGAGAAAAGAAAATATTTTAAGAAAATCCAAGCATGATATTCATGATATTATTAAAAGTTCGGTTTCACATTTAGATTTGTTATTCAAAGAAAAAAATGTAATTCTTTCAAAGGATTTTTCATCAAATTATTCGAATCTTAACATTTCAAAAGAAAGTTTTTTTAATGTCTTTGTTAATATTTTAGAAAATGCAATCAAATATTCTGATTTCAACCCTAAAATAAATATCAAAACCTTTGATCTAAATGAAACAATTTCAATCGAAATAAATGATAATGGAATTGGAATGAATTCGAACGTTAAAGACAAAATTTTTGAAAAATTTTACAGAGAAACTAAGGGAAATGTTCATAATATCAAAGGACATGGTTTAGGCTTGTCTTACGTGAAAAAAATAATAGATCTTCATAATGGCACAATTTATGTAGATAGTGAGATAGGAATAGGTAGTACTTTTACTATTAACTTGCCTCACAAGGATATCAAATAATATGAAAAATAATCTTAAAAATATTTTATTGGTTGAGGACGACTTAAATTTTGGTTCTGTTTTAAATGATTTTTTAAATCTTCATTCTTACAATGTTGTTTTAGCAAAGAATGGAATAGAAGGGCTAGAAAAATTTAAAAAAAATCAATTTGGTTTATGCATTTTAGATGTTATGTTACCTTTTAAAGATGGTTTTACCTTAGCCAGAGAGATTAGGGAGATTGATAAAGATGTTCCTTTATTTTTCTTGACAGCTAAGACTTTAAAAGATGATGTTTTAAAAGGATATAAGTTAGGTGCAGATGACTATTTAACTAAACCTTTCGATTCGGACATATTATTATTAAAAATTAAATCTATTTTAAAAAGAAAAAAAATTACAGAAAATAAAGAAAACACAAAGTTCCTGTATGATTTTGCTGATTTTAGTTTTAATTCAAAACTTAGAACTCTAAAATATAATTCTGAACCTAATATAAAATTATCTCCTAAAGAAAATCAATTATTAAAGATGCTATTGAATCATTTAAATGATTTAATGCCTAGAGAATTAGCATTAGTTAAAATATGGAACGATGACAATTATTTTACATCTAGAAGTATGGATGTTTATATTGCCAAAATAAGAAAATATTTGAGTAAAGATTCGAGAATAGAAATTGAAAATATTCATGGTGAAGGATTTAGGTTAATTGTTAAAAAATAGTATTATTTTTTTGTCTAGGATGAAACTTTATTAAAGAATCAACTAGGTGTTTTTTATTTACGTGAAGATATCTTTCCGTCGTTGTTATGCTTTCATGACCCATCATTTTTTGAATTGTAATTAAGTCTGCACCATTTTCAATTAGATGTGTAGCAAAAGAGTGTCTCAAGGTGTGAGGACCTATTTTTTTATTTATATTAGATTTTTTTTTTAATTTATTTACAATAATAAATATCATATTTCTTGATAAATTTGTTCCTCTTTCATTTAAAAATAGAGTATCCTCAAAGTTTTTTTTTATCTTATGATTTTGTCGTATTTCGTTTAGATAATTATTAATGTATTTTTGAGATAGCTTACTTATTGGAACAAACCTTTCCTTATTTCCTTTCCCTGTAACTTTTATTAACGATTCTTTGAAAAATAAATCCGAAATTTTTAAGTTAACCAGTTCAGAAACTCTTAATCCACAACTATATAACAATTCTATTATTGCAACATTCCTAATGCCTGTTTTTGATGTTAATTTAATATTAGAAATCATTTTGTCAATTTCTTTTAATGTCAAAGTTGTAGGAAGGTGAACACCAATTTTTGGGGTTTCTATGTTTTTCATTGGATTAATTTCAATTAATTCTTCTAAAATTAAATAATCATAAAATCTTCTTAATCCAGAGATAATTCTAGCTTGAGTTTGAGGTTTTATTTCTTTTGAAATATGGTAAATGAATTCTTTAATTATTTCTGACTCTAATTTTAAAGGCTCCTTATTAATTTTATTTATTTTTAAATAAATAATTAACTTTTTAACATCAAACAAATAGCTTTCAATAGTATTTAATGATAGGTTTCTTTCGATTTTCAAGTAATTTTTAAAATCATTAATGGCTACATCCCATTTCATAAATTATATTAAAAAGAAATAATTAAAAAATTAAATTTTTATCTTTAGATATTAATATTTAATATGAAATTACAAATTATTAACGGTCCAAATTTAAATTTATTAGGAACTAGAGAAAAAAATATTTATGGGAACCAAGATTTTAACAGATATTTTAAAAGTTTACAACTAAAACATAAAGATTTAGATCTTCACTATTTCCAATCAAATATTGAAGGAGAATTGATTGATAAAATTCAAGAGGTAGGATTTGATTTTGATGGTATCATAATTAATGCTGCCGCCTACACGCATACGTCTGTTGGTATTGGAGATGCAATAAGATCAATTACTACACCTGTAATTGAGGTTCATATTTCAAATACCTATTCCAGAGAGGAATTTAGACATAAATCTTTTTTAAGTCCTCACGTGGTTGGAATTATTTTAGGATTTGGTTTAAAAAGTTATGATTTAGCTGTTTCTAGTTTTTTGAACTAACTACAAATGAATAACTTCTCCATAAGCGTCTGCAACTGCCTCCATAACTGCTTCACTCATTGTAGGATGAGGATGGATAGCTTTTAATACTTCATGCCCCGTTGTTTCTAGCTTTCTTCCCAGCACTGCCTCAGCAATCATATCTGTTACTCCTTCTCCAATCATGTGACAACCTAACCATTCCCCATATTTTGAGTCAAAAATTACTTTTACAAATCCTTCGCTTTTACCCGAAGCTTGAGCCTTCCCCGATGCGCTAAAAGGAAATTTACCGACTTTAATATCATAACCAGCTTCTATGGCTTTATCTTCTGTTAATCCTACAGAAGCAATTTCAGGTGAGCAGTATGTACATCCAGGTACATTTTCGTAATCTAGTGGGGATACATCCATACCTTTTATTTTTTCAACACACAGTATGCCTTCAGCAGATGCTACATGTGCTAAAGCTTGGCCTTGAACCACATCACCAATAGCATAGTAGCCCTTAACATTAGTTTGATAAAATTCATCCGTTATAATTTTATCATTTTTAACTTTTATTCCAATTTCCTCCAAACCAATATTTTCTATATTCGTTTTAATGCCAACAGCACTTAAAACAATGTCTGATGTGATTTTTTTATTTTCGTTACTACTTGTTTTGATATCTAATTCGACACCAGAATCTGTTAATTTAGAATTAATAACTTCAGAAGAGGTTAAAAAAGTTATTCCTTTCTTTTTTAAATTTTTCTCTAACTCCTTAGAAATTTCTTTGTCCTCAACAGGAACTATTCTATTTTGAAATTCGATAACTGTAACGTTGGATCCCATCGAATTGTAAAAAAAAGCAAATTCAATTCCAATTGCCCCGGAGCCTACAATAGTTATATTATTTGGTTGTTTTTCCAGTGTCATTGCCTCTCGATAGCCAATAATATTTTTTCCATCTTGTTTTAAATTTGGAAGTTCTCTTGATCTTGAACCAGTTGAAATTATAATTTTTTCAGCGTGGATTAGAGATTCTTCTTTATGATTAGTAACTGTAACAGTTTTATTGTCAGTTAATTTTCCAAAACCATTAAAGACTTTTATTTTATTTTTTTTCATTAAAAAAGCTACTCCTTTACTCATAGTATTAGCTACTTTTCTACTTCTGCTTATAACAGAGTTAAAATCTTTATTAACATCATTTACTTTTAAACCATATTCTTCAGAGTTTTTTAGGTATTCGAATACTTGAGCTGATTTTAATAAAGCTTTAGTTGGAATACAACCCCAATTTAGACAAACACCGCCTAAACTCTCTTTTTCTACAATTACAGTTGATAAACCTAACTGAGAAGCTCTTATTGCTGTAACATATCCAGCAGGTCCTCCACCAAGTATGATTAAATCAAATTTTTCCATATTTATTTTTTATTGAATGTTAAAGCAGCTGAATTTATACAATATCGTTTGCCAGTAGTTTCTTTTGGACCATCATTAAATACATGTCCCAGATGTCCATTGCATTTAGAACATTTGACTTCAATTCTATTCATATTATGAGAAAGATCTTTAATATATAATATTGAACTTGGAATAGCTTTGTCAAAACTTGGCCACCCACAGTTGCTTTCATATTTGTTAGTGCTATCAAAGAGAATTTGGTCACATCCTTTGCATTTATATGAACCTTTTTCAAAATGTAGGTTATATTCTCCTGTAAATGGTCTTTCAGTGTAAGAATTTCTAAGTACTTGATAACTTAGGTTGTCCAAATCATTTTTCCATTCTTTATCGCTTTTTTCCATTTTATTTATGTTTTGTGAAAAGTTATAGTTAGTCATAAAACATGACAAAGTAATAATTATGTAAATTTTCTTCATTTATTTAAAGATTTAAATATTAATGCATTTTTTGAAACACAATGTCTGTTTCCTGTTGTTTCTTTTGGGCCATCATTCCAAACATTACCCAATTTCGTGCCACATTTTTTACATGTAAGAACAGTTTTATTATTTTTTATTTTATAATCTAATTTGAATTTAACTTTGTTATTCATAGACAAATCAAAACTTTCATTTTCATCATCAGAATTATAATTATTTTCAGATTTGTAAAGCGGTTGATTACATTTCACACAATAATAAATACCCTTATTTATATTATTTGATTTTACTAATTCTTTTTTTTCAACTGTAGAACCTAAAGCTTTTTTTTGTTCAATACTGTCACATCTTGAAAGAATAATAACCAAAAAAATAATTAAAAAGTTTTTATTCATTTTTTTAAATAAACAATTACAAAATTACTTAATAATTTTAAAATATTTAGACAATTTGAATTAAGTATATTGCACATTATTTATTAATTAATATTATGTCTAAAAATAAATTTATTAAAGGAGACATTAAGGTTTTAAACGCATGGGCTTTTTATGATTGGGCAAATTCAGTTTATCCATTAGTTATTTCATCTGCTGTTTTTCCAATATATTATGGTTCTTTATTTGTTGACGATCTTTATGTGGAACTTCTAGGTTTTAATTTTAAAAATACTGCACTTATTAGTTTTCTAACTGCTTTTGCTTTTGTTGTTCTATCATTTATGACTCCACTTTTATCAGGAATTGCTGATTATATGGGAAATAAAAAAAAATTTTTAAAGTTTTTTTGTTATTCAGGTTCAATTTCGTGTATGGGCTTATATTGGTTCGATTTATCAAATATATATTTTGGTTTGTTTTTTTATTTTACTGCTTTAATATCTTTTTGGGCAAGTTTAGTGTTTTATAATTCATATTTACCAGATATAGCTTTTAAAAATCAACAAGATGCAATAAGCGCAAAAGGTTATGCCCTTGGATATTTTGGAAGTGTTCTATTATTAGTTTTTAATTTAGCTATGGTTATGTATCCCGAAACTTTTGGCATTATTGGAGACAATTCTGAATCGATTGCTATGAGATATTCTTTTGTAAGTGTTGGTATTTGGTGGATTATATTTAGTCAATACACTTTTTATTTTTTACCTGCTCCAAATAAAAAAAGGGAAATTATAAAAGATGTGATTTGGAATGGATTTAAAGAAATAATTGATGTTTGGAACGAATTGAAAAAAATATCGCTAATTAAAAATTATTTAATAGCATTTTTCATTTATAGTTCTGCACTTCAAACCGTGTTGCTAATTGCTGCATATTTTGGTGAACAAGAAATTATTTGGCCAGAGGGAGAAAAAACAATTGGCCTTATTGTAAGTATTTTATTAATTCAATTAATTGCGATATTTGGAGCTATTTTTACTTCAAAACTTTCAGAAAAATTTGGAAATATATTTACATTAATAATTTTAAATTTATTTTGGGCTTTTTTATGTATCGGAGCTTATTTTATTAATCAACCCCTTGAATTCTACATAGCTGCTGGCTTAGTTGGTTTAGTAATGGGAGGAATACAAGCATTATCCAGATCTACCTTTTCTAAGATGATTCCAAAGACTGAAAACACTACGTCTTATTTTAGTTTTTTCGATGTGTCTCAGAAGGTTAGTATTGTTTTTGGGATGACTCTGTTTGCTTTTTTAGATCAAATTACTGGAAGCATGAGAACTTCAATATTAGTTTTTGTTGTAATATTTTTAATTGGCGCATTTCTTCTAAAAAGAATTAAGATTAATGATTACTCGAATGATGTGGCATGAATCTTGAATAATATTAAAGATAAAAAAAAACAATTCAAGTTATTTTATTTCTTTACTGAGTAATTCTCATTTTAGGATTTATTAACCTGACATTTTGACTTTATAAATAATTTATGTCCAAAACTAAAATTTTAAACCTTGACATGATGTCATTACAGAATATTGACGAAGATTCTGATTTAATCCCCCTAATGACATCTGATGATGAGGAAGCGATTTCCAAAGAATTACTTCCCAAAAGTTTACCAATTCTACCCTTAAAAAACACAGTAATGTTTCCTGGAGTTGTTATACCAATAACAGCCTCCAGAGATAAATCAATTAAATTAATTAAGGAGTCTAATACAAATTCTAAGCTAATCGGAGTTGTTTCTCAAAAAGATTCAACAGTTCAAAACCCGGGACTTGATGACATTCAATCAACTGGAACAGTTGCTAAGATACTAAGGGTTTTACAAATGCCTGATGGTAATGTTACTATTATCATTCAAGGAAAGAAACGATTTTCTATTGAAAAAGTTTTATCCGAGGAGCCCTACATAACAGCTGAAGTAATTGAAATTAGGGAAGTTAAACCATCTTTGGACAACAAGGAGTTTACCGCGACGATTGATTCGATTAAGGATATTGCTCTTCGTATAATTGAAGAGAATCCTAACATACCAAGCGAGGCTTCTTTTGCAATAAAAAATATTCAAAGTGACTCTTTTCTTGTGAATTTCGTCAGTTCAAACATGAACTTAAGTGTTCAGGAAAAATATGAAATTCTCAAAACTAGTGATCTTCAAAAAAGAGCTCTTATGTGTTTAAAACAAATGAACATTGAACTTCAAAGACTTTCACTTAAAAATGAGGTTCAGTCAAAAGTTAGATCTGATTTAGATCAACAACAAAGAGAGTATTTTTTACACCAACAATTAAAAACAATTCAGGAGGAACTAGGTGGTGTTTCTTATGATGAAGAAATTAATGAAATGAGAATTAAAGCCACTAATAAAAAATGGTCTAAAGAAATAGACAATCATTTTAAAAAGGAATTATCAAAATTGCAAAGAATGAATCCTCAGGTGGCTGAGTATTCCATTCAAAGAAATTATCTAGATATTTATTTAGAATTACCTTGGAATGAATATTCAAAAGATAACTTTGACTTAAAAAGAGCTCAAAAAATCCTTGATAGAGATCATTATGGTTTGAAAGATGTAAAAAAGAGAATCATTGAACATATTGCTGTTTTAAAATTAAGAAATGACATGAAATCTCCGATATTATGTTTAAATGGCCCTCCAGGAGTTGGAAAAACCTCTTTAGGAAAGTCAGTTGCGGAAGCTTTGGGAAGAGAATATGTCAGAATTTCTTTAGGTGGATTAAGAGATGAATCAGAAATTCGAGGACACAGAAAAACATATATTGGTGCAATGCCTGGAAGAATTATTCAAAGTTTAAAAAAGGCTAAGACTGCAAATCCTGTTTTTGTTTTAGATGAAATTGATAAACTTTCTGTTGGAAATCAAGGAGATCCCTCTTCGGCAATGTTAGAAGTTTTAGACCCTGAACAAAATACTTCTTTTTATGATAATTTTATTGAATCTGGATTTGATTTGTCTAAGGTGATGTTTATAGCAACCTCAAACAATATTGCTAATGTTCAACCTGCATTAAGAGACAGAATGGAAATTGTACAAGTATCAGGATATACTATTGAAGAAAAATATCAGATTGCCAAAAAACATTTGATCCCTAAACAAATTAAAGAACATGGTCTTAAAAGAAATATTACCAAAATCAATAAATTTTCATTAATAAAAATAATTGAAGGCTACACTAGAGAGTCTGGAGTTAGAGGTTTAGAAAAACAAATTGCAAAAATTATTAGAAATATTGCAAAATCTTTGGCGATGGAAGAGAATTTTTCTTTAAATATTTCCTCTGAAGATGTAAATAAAATTTTAGGGGTTTCTATTTCTAAAGACAAGTATGAAAATAACGATATAGCTGGTGTAGTAACCGGATTAGCATGGACTCAATTTGGAGGAGATATATTATTTATAGAATCTGCATTGTCTAGAGGCAAAGGTAATTTAACAATTACTGGAAACTTAGGGAAAGTAATGAAAGAATCCGCAACCATAGCCCTTGAGTACATTAAATCGAACGCAAATAGACTATCTATTGATACAAATATATTTTCAAAATATAATATACACATTCATGTCCCTGAAGGAGCAACTCCTAAAGATGGTCCAAGTGCTGGAATTACGATGTTAACATCGTTAGTATCATTATTTACTCAAAAAAGAGTTAAATCCAAACTTGCTATGACAGGTGAAATTACTCTAAGAGGGAAGGTTCTTCCGGTTGGAGGAATTAAGGAGAAAATTTTAGCCGCTAAAAGAGCTAAAATTACTGAAATTATTTTGTGTCAAGAAAATAGAAAAAATATTGAAGAAATTGACTCAATTTACCTAAAAGGACTTACTTTTCATTACGTTTCTAATATGCATCAAGTTCTAGATATTGCAATTACCAATAAAAATGTAAAGAATTCTAAAAATTTAAATGTCAAATAAAATTATAATTGCAATTGATGGTACATCATCAACAGGAAAAAGTACAATAGCCAAAAGGTTGGCAAAAAGATTAAATTATGTGTATATCGATTCAGGTGCAATGTATAGAGCCCTAACCTTTTATGCAATTCAGAAAGAGTATATATCTAAAACTCATTTTGAAAGCAATAAGCTCATTAATGATATTCCTAATATTTATATAGATTTCAAGCAAAATAAAGAGACTAATAAATTTGAAGTTCATTTAAATGGTGTGTCAGTTGAAAAACACATTCGATCATTATCAGTTTCAAATTTGGTTAGTAAGATTGCTAGCATTGGAAAATTAAGAAAACCAATGGTTAAAATTCAACACTTTTTGGGATCAAATAAAGGTGTAGTTATGGATGGTCGAGATATAGGAACTGTAGTTTTTCCAAATGCTGAATTGAAATTTTATTTAGATGCATCATCTGAGTTAAGAGCAAAAAGAAGATTTAAAGAATTGGTTGATGCTAATCATGATATTTCTTACAATGAAGTTTTAAATAATATAATTTTAAGAGATAAGCAAGATATAAGCAGAAAAAACTCACCCTTAAGAGTAGCCTCTGATTCTATTGTTATAAAGACAGATGATATATCGTTAGATCAATTAGAGAATAAGTTATTTTCATATGTAACTCCCTTATTATCAAAAAAATAAAAGATTACTTGTTTAATCTATAAATTGAACTTATTTTCGCAATCCTTTTGAATGGTTAATATAGATTTTCAAAGGGATTTATATTATAAACTCTTCTAATTTATTCCTTAAAATCTATAAATAAATTAGAATACAAATTTTAATTATGCCTGCACAAAAAAAAGACAGCAAACCTAAAAAAGCTGTTAAAAAAACTACCGTATCCAAAAAAGTTACAAAAAAAATAGCGTCGAAACAAACAAAAAAAACCGAAACTGAACAGCCTGTTTTAAAAAATGAAATTATTGAAGAAAAAACAGTTGTTAGTTCAAAAATTGAAAAACCAATTGTTGAAAACTCTTCTAATGAAAAATTTTTAAAAGATTTTGATTGGGAAAATTTTGAAGAAGGAATTGAAACTATTGAAGAAAAAAAATTAGTTGAACTAGAGAAATTAATTGAAGAAAATTTTGTTGACACTTATAATGACAGTGTCATTGAAGGTACAATAATAAATCTAACAGAGAGAGAGGCTATAATTGATATTAATGCTAAATCAGAAGGTGTAATTTCGCTTAATGAATTTAGATATAATCCAGATTTAAAAGTAGGCGATAAAGTTGAGGTCTTGGTAGATATTCAAGAAGACAAGACAGGTCAACTCATATTATCTCACAGAAAGGCCAGAACAATAAAAGCATGGGATAGAGTTAATGAAGCACATGATAAATCTACTGTAGTTACTGGATTTGTCAAATGTAGAACTAAGGGGGGAATGATAGTCGATGTATTTGGTCTTGAAGCTTTTCTTCCAGGTTCACAAATCGATGTTAAGCCTATCAGAGATTATGATCAATATGTAAATAAAAATATGGAGTTCAAGGTTGTTAAAATTAATCATGAATTCAAAAACGTAGTTGTTTCTCATAAAGCACTAATTGAAGCTGATATTGAAGAACAGAAAAAAGAAATTATTGGTCAGCTTGAAAAAGGTCAAGTCCTTGAGGGAATAGTCAAAAATATAACGACATATGGAGTTTTTATTGATTTGGGTGGTGTAGATGGATTAATTCATATAACTGATCTTTCTTGGAACAGAATTAATCATCCTAGTGAAATTTTAGATTTAGATCAAAAAATTAATGTTGTAATTCTTGATTTTGATGATGATAAATCTAGGATTCAATTAGGAGTTAAACAATTAAGTCCCCACCCTTGGGAAGCATTAAATTCGGAACTTAAAGAGGGTGATAAAATAAAAGGCAAAGTATCAGTATTAGCTGATTATGGAGCTTTTATTGAGGTTGTGGACGGAGTTGAAGGTTTAGTTCATGTTTCTGAGATGTCATGGTCAACTCACTTAAGATCTGCTCAGGATTTCATGAAAGTTGGTGATGAAGTAGAAGCTGTTGTTCTTTCACTTGACAGAGAAGAAAGAAAAATGTCTTTAGGAATTAAGCAATTAACTTCAGACCCCTGGACAGATATTACATCTAAATATCCTGTAGGATCTAAACACAAAGGTTTAGTTAGAAACTTCACAAATTTCGGGATTTTTGTAGAGCTTGAAGAAGGTATTGATGGTTTAGTTTATATTTCAGACTTATCATGGACGGTGAAAGTTAAGCACCCTTCTGAACTTTTTTCCTCTGGTGATTCTATTGATGTTATTGTACTAGAACTTGATTCTGAAGATAGAAAGTTAAGTTTAGGTCATAAGCAGACTATGGATAATCCTTGGGATGCATATGATAAAACTTTTGCTGAAGGAACAATTCATAATGGTACTATTTCTGACTCTAATGATAAAGGTTCTACAATAGCCTTTAATGAAGATGTTGTTGCATTTGTTCCAAGTAGACATTTGTTAAAGGAAGATGGTAATAAATTAAAAAAGGGAGAAACTTCTGATTTTAAAGTTATCGAGTATAATAAGGATTTTAAAAGAGTAGTCATGTCTCATACAATTCTATTTAAGGATGATGAGAAAAAAAATGTCAAAGAATCTTTAAAGAAAGTAAATAAGAAGGATTCCGATAAATCTACATTAGGAGATTTAGATGTTTTAGCTGATCTTAAAAAGAAAATGGATAGCGAAAAATAAACTTGATATGTACATAATTAAAAAAAACATGCATTTTAATGCATGTTTTTTTTTAAAATATTGTTTACCAACCAATCTCCAACCTCACTGGTTGAATAAGATTTTTCTCCATTGGCCAAATCCTCTGTAACAATAGATTGTTCAAGTGACATATTAACGACTTTTCTAATCAATTTGGCTTCTTCTTTCAATGAAAAAGTATCTTCAAACATCATAGCAGCAGACAATATTGTCGCTAAGGGATTAGCAATATTTTTACCTGCTGCTTGAGGGTATGAACCATGTATTGGTTCAAAAAGTGCTTTTTCTGTTCCTACAGAAGCTGAAGGCATGAGACCCATTGAACCCGAAATAACTGAAGCCTCATCAGTCAATATATCTCCAAATAAATTTTCAGTAATTAATACATCATATGAGTTAGGCCATTGAACAAGTCTCATAGCTACTGCATCAACAAATTCATAAGAAACTTCTACTTCCGGGTAATCTTTTTCCATAGACTTCACGGTTTCTCTCCAAAGTCTAGAGGATTCTAGTACATTTGCTTTGTCAACACAACATAATTTTTTTGATCTTTTCATAGCTAATTCAAACCCTTTTTTTGCTAATCTAATTATTTCACTTCTTTTATATGTGCATGTGTCAAACGCAGTATTTCCATTATCCTTTCTGCCTCTTTCACCAAAATAAATTCCACCTGTTAATTCTCTAATAAAAATTAGATTAGTTCCTTCAATTCTTTCTTTTTTTAATGGTGATTTTTCAATTAAGGAGGGAAAGGTAAAAGTTGGTCTTATATTGGCAAAAAGACCTAATTTTTGTCTCATTTTAAGTAACCCTTGTTCTGGCCGTACTTTTGCTGATGGATCGTTATCAAATTTAGGATGTCCGATTGCTCCAAATAATATAGCATCAGATTTCATGCATATTTCGTGAGTTTCATCAGGGTATGGTTCCCCAACTTTATCAATTGCTTCTGCCCCAGTTATTGCAGGAGTCCAATTAATTGTGTGATTAAATTTCTTTGCTATTGCATTAGAAACTTTTACTGCTTGTTCAGTTACTTCCGGTCCAATACCATCTCCAGCAAGCAAAGCTATATTTAATTTCATATTATATTTAACATTTTTTCAGTGGCCTTTATAGCAGATACTGTCTGATCTGAATCGAGTCCTCTAGTTATAAATTCTTTGTTGTTATTTTTCCAAGTAATAAATGTTTCACATAAAGCATCAGAATTACTCCCAGGTGGAATAGTTACTGCATAATCTACTAATATGGGAAGAAACAATTTATTATTATCATATATTTTTTTAACAGCATTCATAAACGCATCGAATTGTCCATCACCAATTCCCGTGGCTTTAAATAAGCTACCATTAATTTCAATTTCTAGTTCAGATGAGGGATTTAATCCTTTTTTATGTTTTAACTCATAAGATTTAATCACGATTTTTTCTTTTTTATCTGAACTATTTAAAACATCTGAGATTATATAAGGTAGATCTTCGGCCGATACTCTTTCTTTTTTATCTCCTAATTCTATTATTCTTTGTGTAACTTTTTTTAAATCTTTTTCATTTAAAAAAAGACCTAATTCTTGTAAATTTTTTCTGATATTTGCTTTTCCTGATGTTTTTCCTAATGCATATTTTCTTTTTCTTCCAAATCTTTCGGGAAGTAAGTCATTGAAATAAAGATTTTTTTTATTATCACCATCTGCATGAATACCGGCTGTTTGTGTAAATACATTTTCTCCAACAATAGGCTTGTTTGCTGGTATTCTAAAACCTGTAAATGCTGAAACTAATTTACTTACTTTGTATAAAGATTCCTCATTTAAATTAATTTTTACATTTGGAATAAAATCTCTTATTACAGCTGCAACACTTGCCATAGGAGCATTTCCAGCTCTTTCACCCATACCATTTACTGTTAAATGTAGTCCGTGACAACCTGCTCTTAAACTTTCTATTACATTTGAAACACTTAAATCATAATCATTATGTGCATGAAAATCAAAATGTGTGTTTGGGTATTTTATTATTATTTCAGAAAGAAAGCTAAATGTTTCGTTTGGACTTAAAATTCCCAATGTATCTGGAAGTAAAATTCTTTCAACTTCTTGGTTTGTTAAAAAATCTAAGCACTTAAACACATAATCTTTTGAATTTTTCATTCCGTTACTCCAATCTTCTAAATAAACATTTGTATTTATATTCTGTTTTTTCGCTAAAGAAATTGATTTTTCAATTTCACTAAAATGTTCTTTAGGAGTTTTTTTTATTTGATGTTTTAAGTGATTTAAAGAGCCTTTAGTTAAAAGATTTTGAACTTTTGCTCCAGTTTTCAATAGCCATTCCAATGATATTCCATTATCAAGGAATGTTAAGATTTCAATTTTATTTAAATGACCATTTAAATTTGCCCAATTCGTAATATTTTTAACTGCTTGAAACTCTCCTTTTGAAACTCTAGCTGAAGCAACTTCGATTCTATCGATTTTTAGTTCTTCAATTAATAATTTAGAAATTGTTAATTTTTCCGAAGCTGAAAATGACAAGCCAGAGGTCTGTTCACCATCCCTCAAAGTAGTATCCATTATTTCTATTTTTCTTTTCTTCATTTGTTTTGAAAAGAATTAAGGTTATAGTGGAGTTTTTTTGGCAAATTTTTCTATTGAATCTTTAATATTCATTAAATAATCAATGTCATCATATCCATTGAGCATATTTCCTTTTTTATATTCATTAATTTCAAAAGATTCTGAACTATCAGTTCCTAATATTCTAATAATTTGTTGATTTAAATCTATATTTAATTTAGTTTTTGGATTTTCATAAATATTATTAAAAATTTTTTCTAAAAATTCTGTAGACACCTGTACTGGAAGGACTCCAATGTTTAAACAGTTATTTCTAAAGATATCTGCAAAAAAGCTAGAGACAACACACCTAAAGCCATAATCGTATATAGCCCATGCTGCATGTTCTCTTGAGGAGCCAGATCCAAAGTTTTTGCCACCAACAAGTATTTTACCTTTAAATGTAGAATTATTTAAAACAAAATCTTTTTTTGGGATATTATGTGAGATGTAGCGCCAATCTCTAAATAAATTATCTCCAAAACCAATTCTTTCAGTTGCTTTTAAAAATCTAGCAGGAATGATTTGATCAGTGTCAATATTTTCAATAGGTAAGGGGACAGCTGTGCTTTCTAATATTTTGAATTTATCGTATGCCATAATTATAGATTAGTAAAATGTTCTAGGGTCGGTTATGGTTCCGGTTATAGCAGCAGCAGCTGCAACCAGTGGGCTTGCAAGTAATGTCCTAGATCCTGGTCCTTGTCTGCCTTCAAAATTTCTATTTGATGTACTTACAGCATACTTGCCAGCAGGAATTTTGTCATCATTCATAGCCAAACATGCTGAACAGCCTGGTTCTCTAAGCTCAAATCCGGCATCCTCTAGAATTGTTAATAATCCCTCATTTTTTATGGCTTCTTCAACTCTGTGAGATCCAGGAACAAGCCAAGCAGTTACGTTAGGAGATTTCTTTTTTCCTTTAACTATTTCTGTAAACGCTCTAAAATCTTCAATTCTTCCATTGGTGCAACTTCCTAAAAAAACAAAATCAATTTTTTTTCCTAACATACTTTCACCTTCATTGTAGTTCATGTATTGCAAAGATTTACGAAAAGTTTTAACTCCTCCTTCTTGATTTTCGGCATTTGGAATTCCGTTTGAAATACTGATACCCATTCCAGGATTTGTTCCATAAGTTATCATGGGTTGAATCTTATCTCCATCAAAAAGTAATTCTTTATCAAACAAAGCATCCTTGTCACTTTTTAAAGTTGACCAATAGTTCATCGCTTTTGTCCAATCTTTTCCCTTTGGAGAAAACTCTCTGTTTTTAATATATTCGAAAGTTTTATGGTCAGGAGCAATCATTCCTCCTCTTGCACCCATTTCAATACTTAAGTTACAAACTGTCATTCTTCCTTCCATACTCATTTCTTCAAAGACATTTCCTGCATATTCAACAAAATATCCAGTTGCACCAGAGGTGGTAAGTTCAGAAATTATAAAAAGAGCGACATCTTTTGGTGTCACACCTTTACTTAATTTACCATTAATCGTAATTCTCATTTTTTTAGCCTTGGGTTGCATAATACATTGAGTAGATAGCACCATTTCAACTTCGGAGGTTCCTATGCCAAATGCTATGGCTCCAAACGCACCATGAGTTGAAGTATGGGAATCTCCGCAAACAATCGTTGCTCCAGGTAGAGTTATCCCATATTCAGGTCCTACCACGTGTACAATTCCATTTTTTTCATGACCTAGACCCCAAAAGGATATTCCATGAATCTTAGAATTTTCTTCCAGTGCTTTTAATTGTTTTGCAGATAGAGGATCTTTTACAGGTAAATGCTGATTTTTTGTAGGTGTGTTATGGTCGGCCGTTGCAAATGTTTTTTCAGGAAATAAAACATTGATATTTCGTTTTTTTAATCCTAAAAAAGCAACTGGACTGGTGACTTCATGTACCATGTGTCTATCAATAAATAAAACGTCTGGTCCATTGTTGATTTTATGAACTACATGGGAATCCCAGACCTTATCAAATAATGTTTGATTCATACTATTATAAAGAAATGGTTGATTTTAAATTAGATTTTTTAATAATAATTGGAATATCTTCGTCTTTGACTTCTTTCCTAAGGTCAGCGAATTTTAAAAACTCTGCGTAAACAACATCTAATTCATTTTTTGTTAATTCAAAACCAATGTTTTTTGCACGGTATGCTAATGCAGCTCTTCCGCTTCTAGCTGTAAGAACTATTGCAGATTCATTAACCCCAACGTCAAAAGGATTAATAATCTCATAGGTTTCTCTGTTTTTTATGACTCCGTCCTGATGAATACCTGAACTATGAGCAAAAGCGTTAGCCCCTACGATTGCCTTGTTAGGCTGAACAGGCATTCCCATGCTTTCAGAAACCATTTGGCTAGTTTTATATAAAAGTTTACTGTTTATTTTTGTATCTAAATTTAATTGAGGATGCTGCTTCATAATCATTACTACTTCCTCTAAAGAGGTATTACCTGCTCTTTCTCCAATTCCATTTATTGTACATTCAATTTGTCTAGCACCATTTAAAGCTCCTGCTATCGAATTAGCTGTAGCTAAACCTAAATCATTATGGCAGTGGCATGATAAAATTGCTTTATCAATATTCTTTACATTTTCTATTAAAAACTTTATTTTATTTCCATATTCATCTGGAAGACAATATCCAGTAGTATCAGGAATATTAAGTACTGTAGCTCCAGCCTCAATCATTTTTTCACAAACTTTAGCTAAAAAATTATTATCAGTTCTTCCAGCATCTTCAGCATAAAACTCAACATCATTAACAAATTTTTTTGCATATTTTACAGCTTCAAACCCTTTTTCTAAAATTTTTTCTCTTGTTGAATTAAATTTAAATTTTATATGAGAATCAGAGGTTCCAATTCCAGTGTGAATTCTTGGTAAAACAGCATGTTTTAAAGATTCTGCAGCAACTTCAATATCTTTTTTAACAGCTCTAGATAATCCACAAACACTAGCATTTTTAACAATTTTAGATATTTCTACCACAGAATTAAAATCACCAGGGCTAGAAATAGGAAACCCAGCTTCAATAACATCGACTCCAAGTTCGTCTAGTTGTTTGGCAATTGTAAGCTTTTGAGCTGTGTTTAATTTGCAACCAGGGACTTGTTCTCCATCTCTTAAAGTAGTATCAAATATTTGTACTAATTCTTTACTCATTAAAATCTATTTTTTTAATATAAATTTATATTGAAGTAAAAGTAATAAAATCGACTAAATAAATCTATTTTTCTTTAATGTTAAGACATAAATTCCAAATATTATTATTTGGTGGTTTTGCAATAATTTCAATATTTGATTTTGAAACTGGGTGAATAAAATTTACTTTTCTTGAGTGTAGATGTATACTACCATCACTATTGGATCTTGGATATCCATATTTTAAATCTCCTTTGATTGGATATCCTATGTGAGATAATTGAGCTCTAATTTGATGATGTCTTCCTGTTTTTAGATTAATACTCAGTAAAGAATATCTTTTTA
Organism: uncultured Flavobacteriaceae bacterium; assembly: GCA_938088195.1. Classification (GTDB taxonomy): domain Bacteria; phylum Bacteroidota; class Bacteroidia; order Flavobacteriales; family Flavobacteriaceae; genus MAG-121220-bin8. Next base: position 47,434 of record CALKEO010000001.1, read on the forward strand.
AGTTTAATAAAACTTTAAAATTAAGAATCGCTTTTTTTGTTTGGCTGCTGGGAGTTTTCCTAACATAAGATTTGTTTTGCTTTTGATTTTTAATTAAAAAATTTTCTAAAATTTGTGGTTTTGATGTATCAATTTTTTTTACAACTGCCCAATAAGTTTTAATTATCTCATTTTTTTTAAATAATTCATTTAATCTACTGAGTGCTTTGGAAGTTTTAGTAAAAATAATTATTCCACTTGTAGGTCGATCCAATCTATGTGGTATCCCTAAATATACATTTCCGGGTTTATCATATTTTTTTTTTAAATATTTTTTAATTTGATCTCCAATAGTTTCATCTCCAGTAATGTCACCTTGAGCTAATTCCCCGGGATTCTTATTTATCACTATTAGATGGTTGTCTTCAAATATAATATTGAGCACAATAATTAATATTGTTCGTTCTTACTAGGAAAATTTAAGTTTTTTACATCCTCTATGTATTTTTTAATAGCATCAGACATTAAATGATTGAGATCAATATATCTTCTAAGAAATCTGGGATTAAATTCAGTGCTTAAACCTACTAGATCATGGGTAACTAGTACTTGTCCATCAACATAACTACCAGCTCCAATTCCAATAACAGGCACTTTAACAGCTTTAGTTACTTTTTTTGAAACTGAGGCAGGAATTTTTTCTAAAACAATGCCAAAACATCCTAATTCATCTAAAATTTTAGCATCGTTAATTAGTCTTTCTGCTTCTTTTTTTTCTTTAGCTCTCACTGTGTAAGTTCCAAATTTATAGATAGATTGGGGAGTCAAACCTAAATGTCCCATTACGGGAATTCCAGCGTTTAAAATTCTAATAATTGATTCTTTTATTTCAATTCCTCCCTCCATTTTAACAGCATGTGCGCCAGACTCTTTCATAATTCTAATTGCAGATCTTAATGCTTCGTTCGGGTCAGACTGGTAGCTACCAAAAGGAAGATCTACTACAACTAATGCTCTTTTAACTCCTCTTACCACAGACGAGGCATGATAGATCATTTGATCCAAAGTAATTGGAAGTGTTGTTTCGTGCCCTGCCATCACATTTGAAGCTGAATCTCCAACAAGAATTATATCAATTCCGGAGGAATCAATAATTTTAGCTATTGAAAAATCATATCCTGTTAACATGGATATTTTTTCATTTCGATTTTTCATTTCGAGCAATGTACGGGTCGTAACTCTTTTAAGTTTTATGTTAGACATCACAATTTTCTTGTAAATGTAATTTAAATATTAATTCTTTAAAATCTATTTCTTTTTCATGTCACTATGTCAGTAAATTTATCATGGCATAATCATTGGAATAACGATAAAGATTAATGTTAAAAAATATAAATAATGAATAAAATAATTGGAATTGATCTAGGAACAACTAACTCTTGCGTTTCTGTAATGGAAGGTAATGAACCTGTTGTTATACCAAATGCTGAAGGTAAAAGAACAACTCCCTCGGTAATTGCTTTTGTTGAGGGTGGCGAAATAAAAGTAGGAGATCCTGCTAAAAGACAAGCAGTTACTAATCCAACAAAGACTATTGCATCAATCAAAAGATTTATGGGTAGTAAGTATAGTGAATCTAAAAAAGATGCCGATCGATCGGCTTATAAAGTTGTTAAAGGTGACAATGATACAGCCAGAGTTGACATTGATGGAAGATTATACACTCCTCAAGAATTATCTGCAATGACATTACAAAAAATGAAAAAAACTGCAGAAGATTATTTAGGTAATTCAGTAACAGAAGCAGTAATTACTGTTCCTGCATATTTTAATGATTCTCAAAGGCAAGCTACTAAAGAAGCTGGCGAAATAGCTGGACTTAAAGTTCAAAGAATTATAAATGAACCAACAGCCGCAGCGCTAGCTTATGGTTTAGATAAATCAGGAAAAGATCAGAAAATTGCTGTTTATGATCTTGGAGGAGGAACGTTTGATATATCTATTTTGGAACTCGGTGACGGAGTTTTTGAAGTGCTTTCCACCAACGGAGATACTAGACTTGGAGGAGATGATTTTGATGACGCAATCATTCAATACTTAGCCGATGAATTTTCAAAACAGGAAGATATTGATTTAAGAAAAGATCCAATGGCTTTACAAAGACTTAAAGAAGCTGCTGAAAAGGCAAAAATTGAACTTTCATCATCTGCTCAAACAGAAATAAATCTCCCTTACATTTCTGCAACTGCATCTGGACCTAAGCACTTAGTAAAAACTTTAACTAAATCTAAGTTTGAACAACTTTCTTCAGAATTAGTTAAAAGATCAATGGAACCCGTTAAAAAAGCTTTAAGTGATGCAGGGCTTGACGTTAAAGATATTAACGAAGTAATTTTAGTAGGGGGCTCTACCAGAATACCAATTATCCAAGAAAAGGTAGAGAAATTCTTTGGTAAAAAACCTTCCAAGGGTGTTAACCCGGATGAAGTAGTAGCTATTGGTGCCGCTATTCAAGGTGGTGTTTTAACAGGTGATGTAAAAGATGTGTTACTTTTAGATGTGACACCTTTATCTTTAGGTATAGAAACAATGGGTAGTGTTATGACTAAATTAATTGAATCAAATACTACTATTCCAACTAAAAAATCTCAAGTATTTTCTACTGCTGCCGATAATCAACCTTCAGTTGAAATCCATGTTTTACAAGGTGAAAGACCAATGGCAAAAGATAACAAAACAATTGGAAGGTTTCACCTAGATGGTATTCCTCCATCTCCAAGAGGCGTTCCTCAAATTGAAGTAACTTTTGATATTGATGCTAATGGATTAATCCATGTAACGGCTGCTGATAAAGCAACTGGAAAAACACAAGATATAAGAATTGAGGCATCATCTGGACTTACTGAGGAGGAAATTGATAAAATGAAGAAAGAAGCTGAAGCAAATGCTGAATCTGATAAAAAAGTTAAAGAAGAAGTAGATACTTTAAATAGTGCTGATGCCATGATATTTCAAACTGAAAGTCAATTAAAAGAATATGGTGATAAATTATCTGACGATAAGAAAAAAGCAATTGAAGAATCTCTTGAAAATTTAAAAAAATCTCATGAATCTAAAGATGTTGAAAGTATAAAAACGGCATTGGATGGAATAAATGAGGCTTGGAAAAATGCATCTGAAGAAATGTATAAAGCACAAGCTGAATCTGGAGCTGGAAGTCCTGGAGGAGATCCAAGTGGATCTGCCCAAAATGATGATAAAAAGGACTCTTCCGATGATGTTCAGGATGTAGATTTTGAAGAGGTTAAGTAATTGATATTATTTTTATAATTTTAAAAACGCATTACTAATACTAATGCGTTTTTTTATATTTAAAGTTATGGACAAAAAAAATATACTTAAGAAAATTAACTCGGCAAATAAAGATACCTTGATGGAAACACTGGATATTGAATTTATCGACATAGGTGAAGATTTTTTAGTAGCGAAAATGCCAGTAACTTCAAAAGTTTATCAGCCTGATGGAGTGTTACACGGTGGGGCTACAGTTGCGTTGGCAGAATCGGTTGGTAGTGCAGTATCATATATGTCTGTTGACTATATAAATCAAACAGTGAGAGGAATAATTATTTCAGCAAATCATTTAAAAAGTGTTAAAGAAGGATATGTTTATGCAAGAGCAACACCTCTTCACAAGGGAAGAACAACTCAGCTATGGGAAATTAAAATTACTGATGATAACGATAACTTAATATCTCATTGCAAGCTTTCAACAATGGTTTTAAATAAAAATAATTAAATGTTTTTAGAAAATGTTTTGAATGTAAAAAATGAGTGGTGGAGGTACTTTTTAGGGTGTATTATAATTTTTATTGGGACTCAATTAGGATCAATTCCATTTGTAATTGCAATTTTCTCAAAAATTGGAGCAGAGGGTGCTTCTAAAATTGATCAAACTAGTATGATGTATGTTTTGGAAGACAGTAATTTAACTTTATTTTACTTTTTACTACCCTATTTGTTTGGCTTTATTGGAATCATTTTGGTAATAAAATTTTTACACAATCAAACTTTTTTATCCATTACAACTTCCAGAAAAACGATCGATTTTTCAAAAATGAGAACATCATTTACTATTGCATCTTTTTTTGTGATTGTAACAACTGTTTTTAGCTATATCATTTATCCTGATGAATATACTTATAATTTCGAGTTAACACCTTTTTTAATATTATTTTCAGTTGTAGTTCTATTAATTCCTATACAAACGAGTTGGGAAGAGTATGTTTTTCGAGGTTATCTAATGCAGGGTATTGGTGGAATGGTAAATAACAAATGGGTACCATTAATAATTACCTCCATTTCATTTGGTTTATTACATTATTGGAATCCTGAAGTTATGAAATTAGGTCCCGTTTTGCTAATTCATTATGTGTTAACCGGATTATTTTTTGGAATAATCACCTTAATGGATAAAGGGATGGAACTTGCTATAGGCTTTCATGCAGGAAACAACATGCTAATTGCCCTATTAGTTACAGCAGATTGGACTGTTTTACAAACTAATTCGATTCTAAAAAGTATTGGTCAGCCTGAAATTATTAGTATTTTAATACCAATTATTATTTTATACCCATTAACAATACTGTATTTTTCAAAAAAATACAATTGGAAAAACTGGAAAGAAAATTTGACTGGAAAAATTAAATAATTTTATAATTATTTTAACATTATAATTGTACAAATATTTTAATTTGCATAAACAACAACAATAAAGTTATGGCATTAAACAAAAATGGAATTTTTGCTTGGGCATCATTTATTCTTACTGTTTTAGGAATTGCTCTTGTATTATTAGGGGTAATAAAGTATCGTGATTATGCAATCGGATTTTCAGTAGTTGGTGTTGGTTTTATATCGATTGGCTGGGCATTTAATGCACTAAAAGGAAGGGTTTAATTCTACTTTCCAATCATTTGTTTTACATCGACCCAATTATCAAATTCCTCAGGTGAAGTATAGCCTAATTTAATTGCTTCTTCTCTTAAAGTTGTACCGTTTTTGTGTGCAAGATTTGCTATTTCAGCAGCTTTATAATATCCAATTTTACTGTTTAATGCAGTAATTAGCATTAAAGAATTATTTACTAATTCTTTGATTCTTTTTTTATTTGGTTTTATTCCGACAACACAATTGTGATTAAAACTTTTCACAGCATCACCTAAAAGTGTTGAGGATTCCAATAAATTAGCCGCCATTAAGGGTTTGAAAACGTTTAATTCATAATGGCCCTGCATTCCACCAATAGTAACCGAAACGTCGTTTCCAATTACTTTTGCACAAACCATAGTTAATGCTTCGCATTGTGTTGGATTTATTTTCCCCGGCATAATGGAACTTCCAGGTTCATTCGCTGGAATAGTAATTTCTCCAATTCCAGATCGAGGTCCGGATGCCATCATTCGAATGTCATTCGCAATTTTGTTTAAAGAATTAGCAATCAATTTTAATGCTCCATGAGTTTCAACCAGAGCATCATGAGCGGCTATGGATTCAAATTTATTAATTGCTGAAATAAAATCTATCTCAGTAAATTTTGAAACAAATTTGGAAGCAATTTCAGCGTAACCTTTTGGAGAATTTATTCCTGTTCCCACTGCAGTTGCGCCAAGAGCAAGTTCAGAAAGATGATTCAAAGAATTTTTTAAAGAATTTAATCCATGTTTAATTTGTGATTGATATCCTGAAAATTCTTGACCTAAAGTCACGGGCGTAGCATCCATTAAATGAGTTCTACCAATTTTAATAATATTTTTAAATTCAGAAACTTTACTAGAAAGAGTTTTTTCAAAATCCTCTAAATTAGGGATGGTATTTATTAATAATTTTTTATAAATAGCAATGTGCATTGCAGTGGGAAAAGTATCATTTGATGATTGAGACATGTTAACATCGTCATTAGGAGAAAGAGTTTTTTCAGACTTACCTAATATTTTCCCCTCAATTATATGAGCTCTGTTAGAAATAACTTCATTAATATTCATATTAGTTTGAGTTCCAGATCCTGTTTGCCAGATTACAAGAGGAAACTGCTTATCATGTTTACCGTCAATTATTTCATCACAAACTGATGAAATAAGATCTTTTTTTACTTTACTTAAAACACCTAATTTGTGATTTGCGTGAGCAGCAGCTTTTTTTAAATATGCAAAACCATGAATTATTTCAATTGGCATTGATGAAGGTTTTCCTATTTTAAAGTTATTGATTGATCTTTGAGTTTGAGCTCCCCACAAACAATCAAAAGGAACTTTAACTTCCCCAAGAGTATCTTTCTCAGTTCTATATTTCATATCTTGAAATTATACTACAAATTTACTACAAAATTTTTTGTATTGATTTACATTAATTGTTGAAAAAAATATTTCATGAAAAAGATATCTTTAATTATATTTGTTTTATAATAAATATTTATATGGAATTTGATCAATATCTAGGTTTTATTTTGTTTTTAACAGTGTTGACAATGGGGTTCTGGTTAATGATATTGCTTTTAACTTTTATAATACCGTATTGGGTTAGTGGAGCTTTTTTTGAAAGAATGAAGGAGATTAGAGATAAATTAAAAAAGAAGTAAGCTAACCTCCAAATCCTTCTCCTCCGTAGTCCTCATAATTTGATCTATTATTTGTTTGACTCTTTTTTTGATTAAACCTGTATATTAAGCTTAAATTAAAACTCCTTCCTCCTCTCCAACTAGATTCTGTATAGTTTTTATATGTTTCAGAAAATGTTTCTAATCTCCAATTCTGGGTTTCAAAAATGTCATTAATTTTAAATGTTAAAGTCATTTTATCGCCAAAAATATCTTTGCTAAACGCGGTATTAGTACTGACACTTGCCTTTCTAGTCGAAATAGCATTTTTTTGCGGTCCCCTATAACTCAGTCTAGTTTGCCAATCAATTGAAGAAAATATTTTTAAATAATTATTTAATCTTCCAGACCATATTAAATTTTTTGAATTATAAACAATTTCATTATAACTACCAACTACATTTGATTGATAAAAATTAATATTACCACCAATTCTCCAATTTTTTGAATGCGAATAATTAGTATTAAATTCAATACCTATTTCTTCTTGAGAAGATAAGTTTATTGGAGACCTTCTAATCACAGGAACAAGAATATCATTAACTAAAACTGAATTTCCTGTAGCTTCGGTGATGAAAGTAAATATTTCATTTGATTTTTTATAGTACACTGAACCATTAAGTGTTGTTTTGTTTAGTCTTTTTAAATATCCTAGATCAATTCCATTTGAATAGGTTGGGTTCAAATAAGGATTACCCTGGAAAAAACTTGTTTCACTTGTTCTTGAGGGAAAAGGGTTTATAAAATAAGATCTAGGTCTGCTTATTCTTCTGTTGTATCCCAAAGTTATACTTTCATTTTCTTTGAGTTCGTATGCTAAATTTATTGTTGGAAAAAAATCATTGTATTTTTTATTACTGTTACTATTACTTTCAAACTGTTTGACATTTGTTGATGATTCTTCAAATCTTAATCCAAAAAGAAATGATAATTTATTTGTTTTGTTCCCATATTGAGTATAAAATGCATTGATTTTTTCATTATAATAAAGATTGTTACTAAGGTTCGTATTTTTAATGAATTCACCATTTAAATTTTCATCTTCTACTAAATAATCTGTAATTTGATAACGATTACTTCTTCTAAAACCCAATTCAAATTGTCCATCATCTCCAAGTGGTAATACATAATCAATTTTATAAAGTTCACTGTCTTGATTTTCATTTGTATTAACTCTTTCACCTAAATATTTAATGAAATTTGGAACTGATTGTGTATTTGTAATAATACCAATTTCAATCTCTTTAGATTTTTCTTTTTGAAAATCCATCGTTATATTACCCTTATTCTTAAACTCGTGAGTGAAATTTATAGAAAATTCTTTGGTGTCATCTGATTCATTTTCAACCTCAGACCTTATTGAAGATTTCTTTTCACCTTGAAAATTTTGATTAATATTATTATTTGTAATATCCTTATCGTCACTATTTCTTGTCAAATAAGAAACTACTAAACTTGTTTTGTCTGAAAAGAAATATTCAATACCAGTATTTTGATAATAAGAATCTCTTTCAGTATTTCTATTGCTATTTTCTTTAATAAAATTATTTACTGGACTATTAGTAAAATATTCAGTTTCACTGACAGAGGGGTTTTCGTAACTACTCAGACTATAACCAGCGTTTGTAAAAAGATTAATTTTTTTAGTCCTGTAATTAATATTTCCTGAAAGTCCATAAGATTTTGGATCTCCTAAATTTGTTGATATTGAACCATTTAAACCTGCTAATTTATTTTTTCTTAAAACAATATTAATAATTCCTGCTGTTCCTTCTGCATCATATCTTGCAGAGGGTGAAGTAATGATTTCAACTTTTTCAACACTTTCAGAGGGAAATTGCTTAAGCGCATCATTGCTACTAATACCAACTAGCCCCGACGGTTTACCGTTTATCAATATTCTGACGCTTTGATTTCCTCTCAGAGATACGTTTCCATCAATATCAACAGCTACAGAGGGCAAATTATCTAAAACATCACTAACACTACTCCCTCTCAATGTTAAGTCTTTACCAATATTATATACTGTTTTGTCAAGTTTAATTTCAACCTCTGTTCTTTCTCCAATTAATTCAATCTCGTCCAGTACATTTTCATCAATCGACATTAATATGTTTCCTAAGTCTTTAGTTTTTGAAATCGTTACATTATTTAAAGTAAGTTCTTTGAATGAGATATAATTTAGTTTAATATCATAATTGCCTCTATTTATTTCTAGATTAAACTTACCATTCAAATCACTAATACCGCCATATTTAACAATGCTATCATTTACATTAAATAATGAAATTGTTGCATATTCAAGTGGTGTTTTAGAATCTTGATCTAAAATAGTTCCAGAAACTGTTATAAAACCTTGTTGAGCATTAATAACATATGGAATAAGTATAAACAATATCAAATAAATTTTTTTCATTTTTAAAAATATAGAGTTAAGACAAAATGATTTGGTAAAGGTTTATTTTATAAAATTTCAAGTATATTTTGAGGAGGTTTTGCTAGAACAGCTTTAGTTTTTGTTATAAAAAAAGGTCTGTGTAGCAGGGTTGGATGGTCAAAAATAAGTTGAATCACTTGATTTTTTGACAATTTCTTTGATTTATATAATTCTTTCCATACTTTTTCTTGTTTTCTTATTAAATCCATTGGATCTAATCCAGATTTGTTAATTAGACTTTCAATTTCTTTCTTATTTAATCGATTCTTTAAATAAAGGATGGTTTCAAATTCAATTTCTTTTGATATTAAATATTCCAGACCTTCTCTTGATTTCCTGCATCTTGGATTGTGTAGCAATGTATATTTTTTAAATTTTGATTCCATATTTTTTTAAAGCAATAATTAAATTTTTAGGAGATACAAATTGTATGCCATTAATTCCACATTTAATTGCTCCATCAACATTTGATATTCGATCGTCGATAAAAATACTCTTATTAGCAATTAAGCCATATTTTTTTAAAGTATAATTATAAATCTCAGGAAAGGGTTTGAGCATTTTAACTTTTCCTGACACAACAATTCCATCAAATAATTTTAAAAACTTAAATTTTTTTACGGCAACAGGAAATGTTTCTGCACTCCAGTTTGTAAGAGCTATTAATTTATATTTTTTTCTTTTTAGTTTGTGTAATATTTCAACTGTTTCCCCAATTTCACCTTTCAACATTTCTTCCCATCTACCATAAAACATTTTAATTAATTTTTTATATTTTGGAAAAAGATTGATTCTTTCCTCAGTTGCGTCTGCCATTGGATAACCTCCATCTTGTTCTTCATTCCAACTAGATGTACAAATATTGTCAAAAAACCATTGCATTTTTTTTCTATCTCCGTTGAACTCATTTAAATACACATATTCCGGGTTCCAATCGACAAGAACACCACCTAAGTCGAAAATTATTGTTTCTATTTTCATATTTAATTACTCATTAAAAATGCTTTTAAAAAAGCATTGATTCCACCATTTAAAACATCATCAACATTATTTGTTTCACATGATGTTCTAACATCTTTTATTAGTTTATAAGGGTGAAGAACATAATTTCTAATTTGCGAACCCCATTCTATCTTCATTTTATTAGATTCTATTTTTTCTCTTTCTGCCATTTTTTCTTTTAACTGAATTTCATATAATTGAGATTTAAGTAATCGCATTGCCTTTTCTTTATTTTCAAGTTGGGATCTAGTTTCCGAATTTTCAATAACAATACCAGAGGGAGCATGTCGAAGTCTAACAGCAGTTTCTACTTTATTAACATTCTGTCCCCCAGCACCACTTGAACGCATTGTTTCCCAAGATATTTCAGAGGGATTAATATTTATTTCAATTGTTTCATCTACTAATGGATATACATATACTGAAGCAAATGAAGTATGTCTTTTTGCATTACTGTCAAAAGGAGATATTCTTACAAGTCTATGAACTCCATTTTCGCCTTTTAACCATCCAAAACCATATTCTCCTTCTATTTCTATTGTAACAGATTTTAATCCCGCTACATCTCCTTGTTGTAAATCTAATTCTTTGACTTTGAAGTTATTTTTTTCTGCCCACATTACATACATTCTCATTAACATGTAAGCCCAATCGCAACTTTCGGTTCCACCAGCTCCTGCTGTGATTTGAATAACTGCACTCATTTCATCTCCTTCACCAGAAAGCATATTTTTAAACTCTATGGATTCTACATGTTCGTTACATTTTTTGAAATGCATATTCAATTCGTTTTCGGGAATTTCCTCTGACTTAAAATAATCATATATAATTTCAAGTTCTTCACATAGAGATTTTGCTTTTTCATAATCTTTAATCCACTGTTTTAAAGATTGAAGTTCTTTCATGACTTTTTGTGCTTTTTTCGAGTCATTCCAGAAATTTGGATCAAATGTGACTTCCTCTTTATTAGAAATTTCTATTTTTTTTGAGTCAATGTCAAAGATATCTCCTTAGTGCTTTGGTGCGCTCAAGGAGATTTTTTATTTGATCTACAGTTATCATATATTTCAAATTTTCAACAAAAATACATTTAAATATGAATCAAAATAAACTTAATTAATTTTTATATTTAAGAAATTTAAAAAAAATGTATTTAACTCGATTATTACCTATTATTTGTTGTTTTTATTTCATTTCAAATTTTTCTCAATCAGAAATGAATAAGAATAAAAAATTTTCAGGTTTTTTTAATTTTAGTTATAATGAAAGTTCTGATAAAATTTTTTTAGAAGTACAAAATTTAAATGAAGATTTTTTATATATAAATTCCTTAACAACTGGTTTAGGCTCAAATGATATAGGTTTGGATAGGGGACAATTGGGAAAAGAAAGAATTGTCAAATTTAAAAAATATGGAAATAAATTATTATTAATTGAACCTAATCAAAATTTTAAAGCTATTTCTAAAAATGAGGCTGAAAAAAAAAGTGTTGAACAAGCATTTACTTTTTCAGTAATTTTTGGTTTTGAAATTTTTGAGTTTAAAAATAATATTTATACAATTGATTTAACACCTTTTTTACTACAAGACGCCCATGGTGTTAAAAACAGATTACAATCTTCTAATCAGGGTAATTATAATTTAGATTTATCTAAAAGTGCATTGGAACTGAAAAGGACAAAAGCTTTTCCAAATAATGTGGAGTTTGAGGCATTACTTACCTTTGTTGGCAATCCTGTTGGAAGTTTAATTTCAAGTGTTTCTCCCGATCCATCTAAAGTAAGTATGATTCAGCATCACTCATTTATAAAGTTGCCAGATAATAATTATAAACCAAGAATTTTTGATCCAAGAAGTGGAGCTTTGGCCATTTCTTTTATGGATTATGCAACTCCCGTTCACAAGGAAATTAATAAAAAATATATTTTAAGACACAGACTCGAGAAAATAAGTCCATCTCTTAAAAAAAGTGAAGCAAAAGAACCTATTATTTATTATTTAGATCCCGGCGTACCAGAACCAGTTAGATCCGCTTTAATTGAGGGTGCTTCTTGGTGGAATCAAGCTTATGAGGCAATAGGATATAAAAATGCTTTTCAAGTTAAAATATTACCAGACGATGCTGATCCTATGGACTGTCGTTATAATGTTATTCAATGGGTTCACAGATCTACAAGAGGGTGGAGTTATGGATCAAGTGTAATTGACCCTAGAACTGGTGAAATTATTAAGGGTCATGTTAGTTTAGGTAGTTTAAGAATAAGACAAGACTTTTTAATAGCTCAAGCTTTGATGTCTAAACCTTTTGTTGAAGACGAGAATTATGATAAAATGTTAGAAATGGCTTTAGCTAGAATTAGGCAATTAAGTGCTCACGAGGTTGGACATACAATAGGTTTTGCACATAATTTTTCGGCAAGTACGAATAATCGCTCATCAGTGATGGATTATCCTCACCCATTAATTAAAATTAAGGATAAAAAGATTGATTTAAGTGAAGCATATGCTGTTGGAATAGGTGAGTGGGATAAAGTTTCTGTGGCTTACAGCTATTCAGAGTTCAATAAAAAAAATGAACAAATTTTATTAAATGATATTTTGAATAAAGCTTATGATAATGGATTAAGGTTTGTTACAGATTATGATGCTAGAGCAAAGAGTGGTGCTCATATAAATGCGCATTTGTGGGACAATAATTCTAATGTTTCTCAGGGTTTAGATAATATTATGAAAGTTAGAAATAAAGCGATCAGTGATTTTTCAAAATATAACATTAGATCATATGAGACTTACAGCAAATTAGAAGATGTTTTTGTTCCTCTTTATTTTTTACACAGATATCAAACTGAATCAACTATAAAATTGATTGGAGGTTTAGATTATAATTACGCAAAAAGAGACGACAATCAAACAATTGTTGAAAATATTCCATACGATATTCAGAATAATGCTCTAATTTCAATATTGAAAACTTTAGAAGCTAAAAACTTAGCTATCCCAAAATCAAAATTAAAATTATTTCCACCTAGAGCATATAATTCACCAAGAACGAGAGAATCCTTTAAAAGTATGACAGGAGTTAGTTTCGATCCATTAAGTGCAGTCTCTACAGCAAGTGAAATGACCCTTTCATTATTATTAAATGTTGAAAGAATGAATCGATTAGTCATTCAAAGTAGTCTCAATAGTGATCGATTGAAAAACATGACATTGGATTACCTATTAAGTACTTTAACAAATAATACTTTTCAATCAAAATATGAACTTAATTTAGAATCTAGTGATAGGTATTTATTTGAGGTTCAACAAGTGATAAATAATAATTATTTAAAATTCCTTTTAAATTTAGCTTCAAATAAAAGTTCGTTTTTTCAGGTAAAAGCTATTGCTAAAAAAGAACTTTCTAGTATAATGGATTTACTAGTTTCAAAAAAATATATGAATAAGTATAAACATGAATATTTAAGTATTATTAAAAACTTTAAAATTAAGCCAGAACTATTTGAATTAATTGATAGTCCAAAAATTCCTGATGGATCTCCAATTGGCTCTTCAAATCTTAATGAACTTTGTTATTAAATTATTAAGAACTATGGATATTAACTTAATTAGTGATACGGTAACCAAACCATCAAAAAAAATGCTAAAATCTATGATGGATGCAAAAGTAGGGGATGATGTTTTTAAGGAAGACCCCTCTGTGAATAAACTTGAGAACAAGGTTGCAAAAATGTTTGGTATGGATTCAGCATTATTTTTTCCCTCCGGAACAATGACCAATCAAACCGCAATAAAACTTCATACCAACCCTGGAGATCAATTAATTTGTGATAAGTATGCACATGTTTATAATTATGAAGGGGGTGGTGTTAGCTTTAATAGTGGAGTTTCTTGTAAGTTAATTGACGGAGAAAGAGGAATGTTTAATAATGAACAGTTAGTCAAAGCAATCAATCCACCTGATTTTTATCATAGCCCTAAAACTTCATTAGTTTGTATAGAAAACACAACAAATAAAGGAGGTGGTGCATGTTGGAATTTAAATGAACTTAAATTGATAAAAAAAACTTGTTTAGAAAATAATTTATCATATCACCTGGATGGTGCTAGAATTTGGAATGCATTGATTAAAATGAATCAAGATCCTAAAGATTATGGTTTAATATTTGATTCGATTTCTATATGTTTAAGCAAAGGATTAGGTTGTCCAGCAGGGTCAGTACTGATTGGATCTCATGAACTAATAGAAAGGGCAATTAGAGTAAGGAAGATTTTGGGTGGAGGAATGAGGCAAGTAGGTTATTTGGCAGCTTGTGGGATTTATGCCTTAGAAAATAATTTTCTAAGACTTTCCGAAGATCATCTAAAGGCAATAGAAATTGAAAAAACATTAAGTAAACTTTCGTATATAAAAAAGGTTGAGCCTGTTGAAACAAACATTGTAATTTTTGAAATTAACTCTAAAATATCTTCTCAGCTTTTTTTAGAAAGATTAAAAAACAAAGGAGTTAAGATTATTTCAATGGGTGATAACAAATTAAGAGTAGTTACTCATCTGGATTATGATAATTTAATGCATAGTAGGTTTTTAGAAATTTTAAACGACCTAAGATTTTAGTTCAAAGTCTCATATTTGTCTGACTATATTAAAAAAATGAAACACCCTTTAAAAAAAATTCTTCCACCATCTGCAAAAAAAATACCAAAAGAGCTTAAAAAATTTGACTCAAAAAGAGTTGATAATTATTTCTGGTTAAAAAATAGGGATGATCCTAAAGTTATTGAATATTTAGAAAAAGAAAATGATTATTTTAAAAAAATGACCTCGGATACAGAAGATTTTCAAGAGACTATATATAACGAAATTAAAAAAAAAATTAAAGAAGATGACCAGTCAGTTCCTTATTTTTTGAATGGCTATTGGTACCTAACTAAATATCAAAAGAATAAAAATTACCCAATTTATTTGAGAAGAAAATCAGATTTAAATTCCAAAGACCAAATTTTATTTGATTGTAATTTATTAGCAGAAGGTTATGAGTATTTTAATTTATCTAATATTAAAATTAGTCCTAACAATAAATTCGCTGCGTACAGTGTTGATACGCTTTCAAGAAGGTTGTATACAATTAGAATTAAAAATTTACATACCGGAGAGGTCTTAAATGATCAAATAATTAATACGTCTGGTGGATTTGCTTGGGCTAACGACAATAAAACATTATTTTATACTAATAGAGATTCTGATACTTTAAGAAACGATAAGATTCTCAGACATGAGATAGGAACAAAATCTAAAGATGATAAAATAGTTTTTCATGAAAAAGACAATACCTTTTACACTAGTGTGTCTAAATCTAAATCTAATAAGTTCATCATAATTTCATCTCACAGTACTTTAACTTCTGAATTCCAATTTTTAGACGCCAATAAACCTTTAGATAATTTTAGACTATTTAACCAAAGAAAAAGAGGTTTAGAATACAGTATAAATCATTACGAAAAGTTTTTTTATATAATAACAAATATTGATAATGCTAAAAATTATAAGTTAATGAAAACACCTATTGGTGGTACTGAATATGAAAATTGGATTAATGTAATAGATCATAGAAAGGATGTTTTAATCGAGGGAATAGATATTTTTAAAAATTATTTAGTTATTAGTGAAAGAGCAAATGGATTAAATAGAATAAATGTTCGAAAATGGGATGATTCAGAAAGTTATTATTTGGATTTCAAAAGTGAAACTTTTTCTTCATACACAACAACAAATGTTGATTTCGATACTAGTATCTTAAGGTATGGGTTTAATTCTTTAACTCAACCTCCCTCAATAATAGATTTCAACATGTCTTCAAAGAAGAAAACAATAAGAAAACAACAACAGGTTTTAGACGATAACTTTAAAAATAAAAATTATATTTCTGAAAGAATTTGGTCTCAATCTGAAGATGGCACAAAAATTCCTATTTCGTTAGTTTATAAAAAAGGGCTAATAAAAAATAATAAAAATCCTCTGTTGTTGTATGGTTATGGTTCATATGGAAATACTATTGATCCATATTTTTCTGTCAGTCGTTTATCATTGTTAGATAGAGGATTTGTTTTTGCAATTGCACATGTTAGAGGAAGTGAGTATATGGGAAGAAAATGGTATGATGAAGGAAAATTATTAAAAAAAACAAACACCTTTAAAGATTTTATTACTTGTACAAAACATTTAATTTCTGAAGGATATACAAATACTAATCAAACTTATGCTTATGGGGGATCTGCTGGTGGATTATTAATGGGATCAGTTATTAATTTGGAACCTGAGCTTTATAATGGCGTTATTGCTGCTGTGCCATTTGTGGATGTGTTAACAACTATGTTGGACGAAACAATCCCATTAACCACTGGAGAATATGATGAATGGGGAAACCCTAATAACGAAGAATTTTATAATTATATATTGTCTTATTCACCATACGATAATGTAAAAAAAATGAAATATCCTAATCTGCTTGTAACAACAGGTCTTTATGATTCACAAGTTCAATATTGGGAACCTGCTAAGTGGGTTGCAAAATTAAGAGAGTTAAAAGTAGGAGAGAATCTATTATTATTAAAAACTAATATGGATTCAGGTCATGGAGGTGCATCAGGAAGATTTGATGCATTAAAAGAAGTTGCTAGAGAGTATGTTTTTTTATTTAGTCTGGAAAACATTCATAATTAGCTATTAAATTTGGTGATGCCAGCTTTTTTTAAGTAATTTGCGAACAACTTTAAGGAAGATATTTTAAATGAATAGAAGAGTTAAAGCTTATAAAAGTGCCTTAGAACTCATAGGGAAAACACCACTTTTAAAGTTAAATAATATTGTTAAAAATATTCCTGGAAATTTTTACGCTAAAGTTGAAGCATTCAATCCAGGCCATTCAAATAAAGATAGAATTGCTCTGCATATCATTGAATCTGCTGAAAAAAAGGGCTTGATAAAACCTGGCGGAACTATAATAGAAACTACTTCTGGAAATACCGGATTTAGTTTAGCTATGGTAAGCATTATCAAAGGCTACAATTGTATTTTGGCGGTATCATCAAAATCATCACCAGACAAGATAGATATGTTAAAGGCAATGGGAGCTAAAGTTTATGTTTGCCCAGCTCATGTTAGTGCTGATGATGACAGATCTTATTATCAAGTAGCTAAAAGATTACACGAAGAAATAAAAGGTTCCTTTTATATCAATCAGTATTTTAACAATCTTAATATTGAGGCTCATTATAAAACCACCGGTCCCGAAATATGGGATCAAACAGGTGGTTCTATCACGCATTTGGTTGCTAGTAGTGGAACTGGAGGAACAATCTCTGGAATTGCAAGATTTTTAAAGGAACAAAATCCGAAAATAAAAATCATAGGAGTTGACGCTTATGGTTCTGTTCTAAAAAAATATCACGAAACACAAGAGTTTGATGAAGATGAAATTTATCCATACAGAATTGAAGGTTTAGGTAAAAATCTGATTCCAACTGCAACAGACTTCGATATTATTGATATGTTTGAAAAGGTTTCAGACGAAGAAAGTGCTCATACATCTAGAGAAATTGCACTGAAAGAGGGGTTGTTTGTTGGTTACACCTCTGGTGCTGCGATGCAAGCTGTCAAGCAATTATCTAAACAAATGTTGTTTGATAAAAACAGTAACGTGGTTATGATTTTTTGTGATCACGGTTCAAGATATATGAGTAAAATATATAGTGATAAATGGATGTATGACCAAGGTTTCTTTGATTCTGAAAAAACTGCACTTGAAAAACCCATTGAATACATTAAATAGATTAATTTTACACATTTAAGATCTCTTACTAAATAAAATGAAAGATTTATTTGATAAAATCATAGCTAATAAAGGTCCTTTGGGAAAGTATGCAAGTATTGCAGAAGGGTATTTTGCTTTTCCAAAATTAGAAGGACCAATTGGAAATAGAATGAAATTTAATGGAAAAGAAGTTATTACCTGGAGTGTTAATGACTACCTTGGTTTAGCAAATCTTCCTGAAGTTAGAGAGGCTGATATTGAAGCAGCAAAAAAATATGGATCTGCTTATCCAATGGGTGCCAGATTGATGTCAGGTCATACTAAATTCCATGAACAATTAGAAAATGAATTAGCAAATTTTGTTTCAAAAGAAAAAGCTTATGTTCTTAATTTTGGTTACCAAGGAATCTTGTCTACAATAGATTCATTAGTCTCTAAAAATGATGTTATCGTTTATGATATTGATGCACATGCCTGTATAGTTGATGGTGTTAGGCTTCATGTTGGTAAAAGATTTACTTATCAACACAATGATATTGATAGTTTAACTTTAAATCTTGAAAGAGCTACTAAAATTGCTGAAAAAACAGGAGGAGGTATTTTAGTAATTTCTGAGGGTGTTTTCGGCATGAGAGGTGAACAAGGTAAAATAAAAGAAATTGTTGCATTAAAAAGTAAATTTAATTTTAGGTTACTAGTTGACGACGCGCATGGTTTTGGGACATTAGGCGCTACTGGAGCTGGAGCAGGAGAAGAACAAGGTGTTCAAGATCAAATAGATGTGTATTTTGCCACTTTTGCTAAGTCAATGGCAAGTACTGGAGCTTTTATCGCTGCAGATGCTATGATAATTGATTTTCTTAAGTATAATATGCGTTCACAAGTTTTTGCCAAGTCATTACAATTGCAATTAGTCATTGGTGCTTTAAAAAGATTAGAGTTATTAAAAACTAAACCTGAAATTAGAGAAAAACTTTGGACTAATGTAAAAGCTTTACAGTCAGGTCTTAAATCTCAAAATTTTGATTTAGGAACTACACAAAGTTGTGTAACACCTGTTTTTTTAAAGGGAACTATTCAAGAAGCTATGATAATGGTTAGGGAACTTAGAGAAAAGTATTTTATTTTTTGTTCTATTGTAGTTTATCCTGTTGTTCCAAAAGGAGTAATATTATTAAGACTAATTCCTACAGCTTCTCACAACATTAAAGATATTGAAGAAACTTTGTCAGCCTTTTCTAAAATTCGTTCGAAACTTAACGATGGAACTTATTTAAAGTTATCTAAAAAATTGCAATCAGTTTAAATTTTTGTTTGGTTTTAAATCAAGAAATTTAAATTTTATCATAAAAAGAAAAAAATCACTAATTTTGTCTCAAACAAGCGTGATGAACCCAAAAAAAATACTGAACGCTAGGCAGATTTCCACTATTCTTCATCGACTATCTTATCAATTAATAGAAGACCATAATAATTTTTCTGAAACGGTTATAATAGCAATCCAACCAAGGGGAGTTTATTTCGCTGAACGAATTATGAAATTACTTATTAATGATTCTAATGAAATTAAATTTGGTTTATTAGACGTAACCTTTTACAGGGATGATTTTAGAAGAAGTGAAAAAGTTTTAAAAGCTAATAAAACAAAAATTGATTTTTCAATAGAGAACAAAACGGTTGTTTTAATAGACGATGTGCTTTTTACAGGAAGAAGTATCAGAGCAGCCATGGACGCTCTTCAAGCATTTGGAAGACCTAAGGCAGTTCAATTATTAAATTTAATTGATCGAAGATTTTCCAGAGAATTACCCATTCAACCCGATTATTGTGGAACTCAAGTAGATTCAAGACTAAATCAACGAGTTAAAGTATGTTGGAAAGAAAAAGACAATGAGGATGCAGTTTATTTATTTAAAAATAGTTGATGAGTGATTTAAGTGTAAACCATTTATTGGGAATTAAATACCTTAATATTAAGGATTTAAAATTAATTTTTCAAACTACAGATCATTTTAAAGAAGTTATAAATAGAAAAATAAAGAAGGTTCCATCTCTAAGAGATGTAACTATTGCAAATCTTTTTTTTGAGAACAGTACTCGAACTAAGATTTCTTTTGAACTAGCACAAAAAAGACTTTCAGCTGATGTAGTTAATTTTTCGTCTTCATCATCTTCCGTTAAAAAGGGAGAAACATTAATTGACACTGTAAATAACATTCTTTCTATGAAAGTTGATATGGTTGTTATAAGACATCCAAGTCCTGGAGCAAGTGTTTTTTTATCTAAAA
The DNA here is from genome assembly GCA_938088195.1 of uncultured Flavobacteriaceae bacterium. Lineage (GTDB taxonomy): Bacteria > Bacteroidota > Bacteroidia > Flavobacteriales > Flavobacteriaceae > MAG-121220-bin8. The sequence goes on from CALKEO010000001.1 coordinate 67,610, forward strand.
ATATTAATTCATGTATAATTAACGCTGGGGATGGAACGCATGAACATCCAACTCAAGCTTTATTAGATGCATATTCACTAATAGAAAGACTGGGTCAATTAAAAAATAAAAAAATTTTAATAGTTGGAGATATTTTACATTCCAGAGTTGCCTTATCGAATATATTTACCTACCAAAAATTGGGAGCTGAAGTTATGGTTTGTGGTCCAAAATCACTAATACCAAAATATATACAATTATTGGATGTGAAAGTTGAAACAGATTTATTTAAAGCATTAAAATGGTGTGATGCTGTAAATATGCTTAGAATTCAAAATGAAAGAATGTCGGAAAGCTATTTTCCGTCCATTAGAGAATATGTACAACAATTTGGACTAAATAAAAATATATTAGATAGTTTGAACAAAGAAATTATTATCATGCACCCAGGTCCAATTAATCGAGGTGTAGAGATTACTAGTGAAGTTGCTGATTCTTCTCAAGCTATTATTTTAGATCAGGTTGAAAATGGAGTTGCAATTAGAATGGCAGTTATGTATTTATTAGCTTCAAAACTTTATTGATAATGACTGTAAGTTTTTTAAAAAAGTATAATCTTATTGTTTTAAATAAAAGCGATAGTAACCAAAGTTTAGAGTTAGAATTTAATAACATAAATCAAAATAATCTTATAATTGATTGTAATCAGGTCAAACTAGAAAGTTTTTTAGATTTGTTTAAAATTTTATTTAAATCACAAAAGTTTTTTAAAAAATCGTTAGTAATATTAACTGAAAATATTAGTTTTTGTAACGATTTAAATCTTATTCCAACGCTTCAAGAAGCTATTGATTTTATAGATTTAGAAGAAATTGAAAGAGATTTGGATTTGTAATGAAATTAACAATATTAGGTAGTTTTTCGGCTTACCCGTCTCATAAAGGTTTTACTACTTCTCAAGTTTTAGAACACAATGGAAAATCATTTCTTATTGATTGTGGCGAAGGAACTCAACTTCAATTAAGAAAAAATAAAATTAAATTCAATTCAATCGAAGACGTTTTTATTTCTCATTTACACGGGGATCATTATTTTGGACTTCCGGGTTTAATTTTAACTTTTAACCTATTGGGAAGAGAAAAACCTTTAAACATTTTTGGCCCTAAGGGAATTAAGGAAATAATTACGTCATTGATGAAAGTTGGTAAAACCTGGACCAATTATAAATTAAACTTTTTAGAACTAAATAGTGTAAAACCACAAGTTATATTTCATAAAAACAATTTTATAGTAACAACAATTCCACTCAGTCATGGAATCTACACCAATGGATTTTTATTTAGACAAAAAATAACTACTCACAAACTAATTGTTAAAAGAGCTATTGATTTAGGTATTGATAAAACACAATTTGCAGGCATTAAATTTGGAAAAGATGGAGTGACTGAGAATGGAGAAATTATAAAAAACATCAAATTAGTTGAGCCTTTGAGTCCGGATATTGTTTACGCATTTTGTAGCGATACTCTTTTTAATTTAAGAATTACAGAACAAATAAGAGAATGTGATTTATTATATCATGAATCTACATTTCTAAAAAAAGATCAAAATTTTGCTGTCAAAACATTTCATTCTACAGCAGAACAAGCTGCAATTATAGCAAAAAATTCAAATGTCAAAAAACTTATCCTAGGTCATTTTTCCACTAGATATAATGATTTAGATTTGTTTTTAAATGAAGCTAAAAATATTTTTGAAAACTGTGAATTAGCAATTGAAAATAAGAGTTTTATTTTTTAATTATAAACATTAATTTAGAATATGTCAAAAGATTTAAGTGGATATAGAGGTAGGTATCTTAAGGGAGAGTTAAATGAAAATGATTTACCTGATAATCCACTTATTTTATTTTCTAAATGGTTTGATGAGATTGAAAAATTTGGAACAGAAATTGAACCAAATGCAATGTCATTATCTACTGTGAGTTCTGATTATTTACCTTTAACTAGAATCGTATTGTTGAAAAAGTTTTCAGAGTCTGGTTTTATTTTTTTTACTAATTATAACAGTAGAAAAGGTAAAAACATTTCAGTAAATTCAAACGTATGTTTATCATTTTATTGGCCTTCAATGGAAAGGCAAGTTATTATTCAAGGTTTAACTCATAAAATCAGCGAACATGATTCTATTGAGTACTTCAATTCTAGGCCAAAAAGTAGTAGAGTAGGTGCTATTATTTCTAATCAAAGTGAAGTTATTCCCTCCAGAAATTATATTGATAAAAAATTAAATAATTTTATATCAAATAACAAAGAATTAATAAAACCCAAAAATTGGGGCGGCTTTAATGTTGTTCCAAGTTCTATTGAGTTCTGGCAAGGGAGAGACAATCGTTTACATGACAGAATTATTTTTTTTAATGAAAATAAAAAATGGGTGAACAAGAGATTGTCACCATGAAAAAAATAATTTTAATTAGACATGCTAAATCCACTTGGGAACATAACGTAAGTGACATTAAAAGACCGATTTCGAAAAGAGGTTTTGATGATGCAGTTTTAATGGTTCAAATATTAAACAATTTATTAATTGACCTGGATGCTATCTATTCAAGTGATTCATTAAGAGCTTTAGAAACTGCTAAAATCTTTTCAGATAATTTAATTAATTATAAGAAACTCAAGGTCACTAAGTCACCTAATTTGTATGATTTTTTTGGAGACCACGTTGATTTGTTTATTAAAAATTTAAATAATAAACTTAAGACAGTTATAATTTTTTCTCATAATAATTCTTGTAATAATTTATTGGCTAAATATTCTGATATTGTCAATATTCATGTTCCCACGACAGGGATTTTGATTTTTGAATTTGATGTATCTTTGTGGAAAGATGTAAAAAAAGGAAAGTGTAATTATTTTTTTCCAAAGAATTTTAAATGATAAGTCAAAAAAATATATTTATTAACCGAGAATTAAGTTGGCTTGAGTTTAATGAACGAGTTTTATCTGAGGCCGATAATCCATCAGTTCCCCTTATTGAGAGAATTAGGTTTCTTGGCATTTTTTCTAATAACCTAGATGAGTTTTTTAGGGTTAGATATGCTACTGTCAAAAGAATAGCTGTTAGTTCAAATTCCGGAAAAAGACTTTATAAAGATAGAACTGCGAAAGAACTATTGAATGATATCACACTCAAATCTACTTCTCTTCAACAGAAAAGTTTTAAAATTTTAAACTCAATTATTACCCTTCTAGAAAAAAAAAGTATTTTTTTTTTAAACGAAACCTCTATTGAATCTAGTCATAAAAGTTTTATAAGTAACTATTTTTTTGAGTACATAAGCCCATCAATTGATGTAATTATCTTAGATTCTAAGAAAAAATTTCCAAAATTTAAAGAAAACCTTTCTTTTTTAATTGTTAGAATGGTATTACTTAACGGTGAAATACAATATGCTATTATTAGAATTCCCAAAACTTTAAATCGCTTTGTTAAACTTCCAAGTAAAAAATCTATAAAACAAATAATTATCATAGATGATATCATAAGACTTCATTTGAAAGATATTTTTAAAATTTTCAATCCTATAACTATTAATGCTTTTATGGTCAAAACAAGTAGAGATGCAGAACTGGATTTTGATGATGATATTTCAAAAAGTTTTTTGGATAAAATTGCTCAAAGTGTAAAAGAAAGATCTAGTGCTGACCCAGTAAGATTTGTTTATGACAGTAAGATTAATGATGATACTTTGGAATTTTTAACTAAAAAAATGGGTATAAATTTAGATATTGACAGTATTATACCAGGTGGGAAATATCACAACCGACGTGATTATATGGATTTTCCAAATTTAGATGATAAGTTGGTTTATAAGCCTTTTTCTCCCCTAAATATCTCTAATTTTAGCCACAGTGATAATACTTTTAACAAACTGAAGGAACGTGATTTTTTAATACATACACCATACATAAAGTTTTCATATATAATCAGTTTATTAATGAAGTCTTCAATTGACCCTAAAGTAAAGAAGATATCAATTACTATCTACAGATTATCCAAATTATCTAAAATTGCAAGTGCTTTAATTAATGCCGCTAGAAATGGGAAGAAGGTTATAGTACAGATCGAATTACAGGCAAGATTTGATGAATCAGCTAATATAAAGTACGCTAAAGATATGCAATCGAATGGGGTAAAATTAATTTTTGGATCTCCAAATTTAAAGGTTCATAGTAAAATATGTTTGATTGAAAGAATTGAAAGTAATTCTATAAAAAAGTATGGATTTATTAGTACTGGAAATTTTAATGAATCTACAGCTAAAATTTATACAGATTTAACTCTTTTTACATCCAATGAAGAAATATTAAATGAAGTTTCAGATGTTTTTAAGTTTTTTACAGCAAATTATAAAAAATACAATTTTAAAAATATTTTTGTTTCCCCAGTAAATACTGAGTCAAGAATTAAAAAATTAATTCAAAATGAAATTTTAAATGCCAAAAGTGGTAAGTCTGCCTGGATAAAAATTAAAATTAATAATCTTACTAGTTACAGTTTAATAAAATCCCTTTATGATGCTAGTCGTTCTGGTGTTAAAATTAAAATGATTGTTAGAGGAATTTGTTGTCTGGTTCCTGGATTAAAAAATATGAGTAGCAACATTGAAGTTATTAGTATAGTGGATAGATTTTTGGAGCACACTAGATTAATGATTTTTAATAACAATGAAAACAACAAAGTTTTTATTTCATCGGCTGATTGGATGACTAGAAACTTAGACAATAGAGTTGAGGTAACATGTCCAATTCTTCAAGATGATTTGAAAAAAGAAATAAATGATATTTTCGAAATATATTGGAAAGATAATCTTAAGTCGTCACTAGTTAACTGTGCTAATCAGTTAAGTCTCTCCGATTCAAAAAATAGTTTTAGATCTCAAGAAATGATTTATCAATATTATTTAAATAAAATTGAAAAAAATTAAAAAATTTGCAACAATAGACATTGGATCAAATGCTATTAGATTATTAATTTCTAACGTTATTGTGAGAGATAATTTCCCTACTGAAACTACAAAAAATGCTTTGGTTCGAGTACCAATAAGATTGGGTCAAGATGCTTTTACGTCTGGAATAATTTCTGAAAAGAATATTTCTAGATTAATTGACAGTATGAAAGCATTTAAGTTATTAATGAAAGTTCATAAAGTGGAAAAATATTTAGCTTATGCTACATCAGCACTAAGAAGTTCCAAAAATGGCTTAAATATTCTTAAGGAGATTAAATCTAAATCAGGTATTTCGATTAAAATTATTGATGGTAAAAAAGAAGGTGCTTTGATAACAAATGATAAAATGTTCAATGAAATTGATGATTTAGAAATATTTTGTTTAATTGATGTTGGTGGTGGAAGTACAGAACTTACAATATTTAAAGGTGGTAAAATTTTAAAATCTAAATCATTTAAAATTGGAGGTGTGAGATTAATAAATGGACTTGTAACAAAAAAAACTTGGGAATCTTTTAATTCTTGGATTAGTAATAATCTAATTGCTTATAAAAATATTAGAATCGTTGGTTTTGGTGGAAATATTAATAAGATTTATAAAATCTCAGGGGTTAAAATTGGTTCACCACTTCCAATAAAAAAACTTAATTCTGTTATTTCTAAATTAGAAAAGATGTCTGATCTAGATAAAACATTGATATTGAAACTTAATCCTGATCGAATCGATGTAATTGTTCCAGCAGGAAAAATTTATCAGCTTTTATTAAATTCTATTGGTGTAAATCAAATTGAAGTTCCTAAAATTGGTTTGGCTGATGGAATGGTTTCAGAACTTTTAAATGGTTTATAGTCCCAACTTAAATTCTTTACGCATTTTTTCTATGCTATTATTAATGGATTTAAGTTTTTCAAATTTTTCCATCGGAGAATATATAAATTTCTTTTCTTTTTCTTTATTGACATTTATAAAGAGTTCAATTTTATTGTTTTTAAGTCTCTCTTTTAAAAAACTAACTAATCCAAATTTATTTTTTTCTAACTCAATTTTATTTGTATTGTTTGATAAAGTAAAATGAATTTCACTTTTATTTTTAATTTTAGGTTGATCTATTTGTAAAATACTAGCAAGATTTTTCTTTCCATTTTTCAATAAATTTGTATAATAAACCTTCCACTCTCTTTCCAAATCTTCCGCATTAAACAATTCTTTTAAGTTTTCTAATTCCTTTGATTGTTTTTCTGTTTTTTTCTTTTTTTCAATATCTTTTTTAATTTTTAAACTCGATATTGACAATCCTGAGATTATTTTTTCTTTATCTGATTTTATAGTAATTTCTTCAAACTTTTCTTCTTTTTTTGAATGATTGGTTGGAAGTTCTGAGTCAATTTGATTGTCGTTATTTTTTTGTGGACTTGACTCTTTTTTCTCAATTATGCTACTAGGAAGTATAATTATTTTTTTTTTTAATTCAATTTGAGATATTGAGCATAATTTCATTAAGCATATTTCTACTAATAGCCGTTGATTTTTACTTGATTTATATCGATAACTACATTCTTGAGTTAAATCAATAGCTTTTAAAATAAAATCGATAGGCTTTATTTTAGATTGTTCAACATATTTTTTTGATAATGTATCGTTTTGTCGAAGTAAAATTTGCGTAGAGGAATTTTTAGCAACCATTAAATCTCTTAAGTGTGTTGAAAATCCATCTATATAATGTTGTCCATCAAATCCTTTTTCAATTACCTCATTTAACAGTAAAAGAACATTTGTAATGTCATTTTTAATTAGATATTCATAAGTTTGGAAATAGGTATCATAGTCTAAAATATTTAGATTTTCGAAGGCTAATTGTTTAGTGATATTTCCTTCTGTGAAATTTACAAGTCTATCAAAAATTGATAAGGCATCTCTCAAAGCACCATCACTTTTTTTAGCAATCAAATGCAAAGCTTCTTCTTCATATTTTATTTTTTCTACTTTCGCAATTTTTTCTAGATAAACTTTGATATCATCCGCACTAATTTTTTTAAAATCATAAATTTGACATCTAGATAAAATGGTTGGTATGACTTTGTGTTTTTCAGTCGTGGCTAATATAAAAATAGCATAGTTTGGAGGTTCTTCTAAAGTTTTTAAAAAAGCATTAAAAGCTTGACCAGACAACATGTGAACTTCATCAATGATATAGACTTTATATTTTCCTGATTGTGGCGGAATACGAACCTGATCGATTAAATTTCTAATATCATCAACACCATTATTCGAAGCGGCATCTAATTCAAAAATATTAAAAGAAAAGTCATTTGATTCATCTTCTTTTTTATTTATTTTTTTGGCTAGTATTCTCGCGCAAGTTGTTTTTCCCACCCCCCTTGGACCACAAAACAATAACGCCTGAGGAAGTTGATTTTGTTTAATTGCGTTTTCTAAAGTATTTGTTATTGAGCTTTGACCAATAACATTATCAAAACTATTTGGTCTGAATTTAAGTGCTGAAACAACAAAATTATTCATTAGACAAATATAAAAATAAGACCTTTAATTTATTAATATAATTAATTAAATAAAATTTTTTATCAACAGTTATTTTTAGTATACTTTTGCCTAGCAGGCCACCTTATCGCTTTTGTTTTTCAAAAGAGGAAAGTCCGGACACCAAAGAGCATTATAGCGGGTAACACCCGTCACTATGAAAATAGAGGACTAGTGCAACAGAAAGAATGTACAGTTAGGCTGTAGTGAAATCATGTAAACTCTATAAGGTGAAACGTCACGTAGACCAACGCTAGAGAACTGCTCGTTCAATGTTGGAGGGTGGGCGGTTTGAGCAAAATAGTAATATTTTGTCTAGATAAATGATAGGGCACGACAGAATCCGGCTTATGGCCTGCTTTTTTTATTTTAAATAATCTAAACTATTTGGACCTTCATTAAAAATAAGATCTAAAATACTAAGGTTGTTTTTAAAACCATATTTATAAGAAAACACCTGAATATATTTTTTTAATTCAACCAAATCAATAAATTTTTTGTCAGACTTATGTCTTAAATCTATTTTATTTTCATATTTTTTTACATATGATTCTGTAAAATTCAATTTAAATTCTATTTCTAACCATTCACAAATTAATTTAATACCATCAAAATTAAACTCAGAAAGTTTATTGTATTTATTTGAATATAAACTTTTAAGAGAATTTTCGTAATATTCAAAAAAAGGAGAAGATTTATACGAAAACACAATAGATTTCCAGTGATCTTTTTGCCATTGAAAATCATTTTGAATTTGAGCTTCTTCTAATGTAAAACTATTTTTCGAGTGCTTTACAGGAATAATTAATTTTAAAACTTTATTGGGACCGTATATATATGTTCTGTTTCTAATTGTTTGCTTTGTGAAATTTTGATTTAAATCCCAGATTATATTTCCATTAACAATGTCTCTCCAATGAGAAATAGGTGCAAAATATGAGGGTATCATGACCTTAAAAGTTTCTTTCAAAACTTATTTGGCTGTTTTTTTGTTCTTTTTTTGTATTCAGAATACCCCAGTACGCTTAATATTCCGAAAAGAAAATACCATCTGTATGATTTTGGCTCTCCTTCTAAATTCACAGTAGTAAAAACTCTTTGCCATCTTATTTTCCAATTTTTAAAACCATCATTAATTCCCTCAATACTCATCCATATGAATACCGGTTTACCCACGATATGATCTTCAGGAACAAACCCCCAAGATCTACTGTCTTCTGATCTGTAGCGATTATCTCCCATCATCCAATAGTAATCTTGTTTAAAAGTATATTCTTTGGTACTTATTCCATTAATTTTAATTTCATTGTCTAAAAGAGTAAGTTCATTTTTTTCATATTCTCTTATTATTTTTTTATATAATGGTAAATTATTTGAATTTAATTTAACCTTAGATCCTTTTTTTGGTAAAACAATAGGCCCAAAATTATCTTCGTTCCAATTATATTTTATATCATTTGGAAAGAATGATGTATTATAAGATTTGAATTTTTTAAATGTTCTAACTAGGCTATCGGTTAAATTACTATTTCTAACAATTGTTGCTTCCTCTTTTGTGAGTAACAAATCTCTGCTGTAGTCAGTAAGTTCTGTTAAAACAATTCTGTTTTTTAATCTTATTTCATAAGGAATACCCTTTGAGCCAGTCAAAACAGTGAAATTATCGGGATTATTGTCAAGAATACCCTTTATGTAGGGCTGAATTTGAGTATATTTTTGTTGAGTGATCTCTGAAATTTTAAACTTCCTTTCAATATCAATACCTAGCTTTATCAGTTTAGATACCGAAACACCTTTATTGTTATATGCTGTGTATGAATAAATAGGTTTTGCTCTAAACGGCATTTGGCTTATTTTGCCATTAATATGAACTAATCCATTTATTATTTCAAGAGTATCAGAGGGGATAGCCACGCATCTTTTAACATAATTTGATTTTTTGTCGATAGGTTTTTTTACTCCTTTTTCTTTGACAAAAAATTTTCGAACAGTATCTGCAGGCCAACTAAATGTAACTATTTCATTTCTCTTTATTTTTTCAAACCCTGGAAGTCTTAAATATGGAATTTGTGGTTTATTTAAATAGGATCTAATCCCAGTTCCAACGATAGTATCGTGAACCATAGGAAAAGAAACTGCTGTTTGGGGGACTCTAGCACCGTAATGGAATTTACTCACAAATAAAAAATCTCCTACTAATAATGTTTTTTCTAAAGAACCTGTAGGAATTATGTAGGGCTGAATAAAATAAGTGTGAACTATTGTTGCTAATATCACAGCAAAAATTATTGAACTAATCCATTCTCCAAGCGCTGTTTTAGAACTTACATCCCTTCCTGAAATGTATTTAATATTTTTTGAATAATTAATAGAAAATAGAAAGAAACCTAAAGTTATTATACTAAGTACTAGTTCAGTGGTAGAGTTTTTTCCAAAAGTTTTACTGGTTTCGACCCAAATAACAGGTAAAATAAGTAAATTTACAACAGGAATTAAAAGTAAAATTACCCACCACCAAGGCCTATTAATAATTTTCATTAAAACCAAGGCATTATAAAATGGAATAAATGAAATTAATGGCTTATAACCAGCTGATTTATATAATTTCCATGTACCAAGCCCATGAATAAGTTGAATGATTAAAAAAAAGATAAGCCATTGGAATATTGTCATAATTAGAATTTAAAATTAGAATCACTTATTACATCACTCATTTTAAAAATTCCTTTTTTATTTATTATCCATTCTGCAGCTAAAACCGCTCCCAAGGCAAATCCTTTTCTGTTATTAGCCGTGTGTTTTATTTCAATGGAATCAATTTCTGAAAAATAATTTACAATGTGTGTTCCAGGAACTTTATCAATTCTTTTTGAATCAATATTGATTGTATTCTTCTTATCATCCATTGTCCACCTATCATAATTTCCATTTTGAATTATATCTTCGGCTAGTGATATGGCAGTTCCACTTGGTTTATCAATTTTTTGGGTATGGTGAATTTCTTCGATTTTTAAATTATATTGATTATATTTTTTCATTATTTCCGCAAGCTTATTATTTAATTCAAAAAATAAATTAACACCTAAACTAAAATTAGATGAGTAAAGGAAACTTGTGTTTTTTTCTTGGGACAATTCTTTAATTTTATTAAAATCAGAAAGCCATCCAGTGGTTCCACTTACAACTGGCACAGAACTTTTTAGTCCAAGCGTAATATTTTGTACTGCAGTTTCAGGTGTTGAAAAATTAATTGCTACATCAGCATTGTAAATATTTTCAACTTGAGATTCTTTATCAATTTTATATATTACCTCATGTCCCCTTTGTAAGGAAATTTTTTCAATTTCTTTTCCCATCTTTCCATATCCTAAAATTGCTACTTTCATTTATTTAAAAATTCAAATTTAATGATAATCCTACAGATTCTGGTCCTAGTTTTGATCCGCCATCAAAGTAAGGATTTAATGTAAGATTTTCATTAACATTGTATTGTTTTAAATGGGCATCTATATTAGCATCTAAAACGTTTAAAATATAAAAGCCGACGGTAAAAACCATTGAAAGATCTCTATTTTTTTTATGAAAACTAGCACCATCTAAGAGTCTATCGTCATCAATTATTAAATTTTGAAATTCATCACTACTATATCCAGCTTTTCTGCTTTTGTAAGCATTTCTGTAGCTCCAATATTTTTTATTATTAAAATCATAAGAATAAATGGATGTTCCAATGGCAGCATAAACAATAGGTATTTTCCAATATTTTTTATTAAATGCTTGACCTGCACCTGGAAACACTGCTGAAAAAAAAGCTGCCTTAGAGGGATCTAAAGGATCTAAATCATCATATAAAATTTCTGAATCCTGTGAAAAACTATTAGATATAAAAAATAAAGTAACTAAAAATATCAGTTTATTTATTTCCATTTAATTTTTTATTTAACTCTTTAAATTCATCAATATTATTAAATGGAATTATAATTGATCCTTTTTCTTTTCCGTTTAACGTTATTTTAACTTCTGAATTGTATTTATTTTTTAGCTTTTTTAAGCTAGTATTAAAAGGTTCTTTAAATAATTTTATTTTTAATTTTTTTTCAGATTTTTTTGATTTATTAGCTAATATTTCTGTTTCTCTAACAGAAAGAGATTTTTCCAAAATCTTTTCGTAAATGTTTAATTGATCTTCTTTATTTTCGATAGTTACTAAAGATCTTCCATGACCCATTGAAATAAACCCATCACGAATGCCTGTTTGAACAATGGGATCCAATTTTAATAATCTTAAATAATTTGAAATTGTTGATCTTTTTTTACCAACTCTTTCACTCATTTTTTCCTGAGTTAACATTACTTCATCGATTAACCTTTTATAGCACAAAGCAATTTCGATTGGATCTAAGTTTTCTCTTTGAATATTTTCAACCAAAGCCATTTCTAAGGACTCTTTATCATTAGCAATTCTAACAAATGCTGGAATAGATTTTAACATTAAAGACTGAACTGCTCTAAATCTTCTTTCCCCTGAAATAATTTCAAAAGATTTTATATCAATTTTCCTTACAGTTATTGGTTGAATTATCCCCAGTTCTTGAATTGATTTAGCTAATTCAATTATTTTCTCTTCTTCAAAATTAGTCCTTGGTTGAAATGGATTTACTTTGATTTGATCAATTGATAGTTCAATTATATTTCCAATTATTTGGTCAGCATTTTTATCTTTTGCTGATTTTATATCTTCAATAGGATCATTTAATAAGGCAGATAATCCTCTCCCAAGTGATTGTTTTTTATAAGCTTTTGCCATTAAAAATTATTATTTATTAGTTCTTGAGCTAGATTAATATAATTCTTTGCTCCCTTGCTTGTTGAGTCATAATCAATAATGTTTTTTCCATGACTTGGAGCTTCTCCTAATTTTACATTACGTTGTATAATAGTTTTAAACACCATATTATGAAAATGTTTCTTGACCTCTTCAACAACTTGATTAGAAAGTCTTAATCTTGAGTCATACATTGTTAATAAGAGTCCTTCAATTTCTAAACTTTTATTATGAATCTTTTGAATACTTTTTATTGTATTCAATAGTTTTCCTAAGCCTTCCAAGGCATAATATTCACATTGGATTGGTATTATTACTGAGTCAGCTGCTGTTAGTGCATTTAAAGTAATTAATCCAAGAGATGGCGCACAATCAATAATTATATAGTCATATTTGTCATTAACGTCGCTCAAAGCTTCTTTGAGCATAAATTCTCTATTAGGATGATTAACTAACTCAAGCTCAATAGCAACTAAATCGATGTTTGATGGTACAATATCTAAGTTTGGTGTTGTTGATTTTAAAATTATCTCTTTAATTTTATGAGTATGTTCAAGTAAGTGGTAAGAAGATTTTTTTATATTACTCAATTCTATACCAATACCAGATGTGGCATTTGCTTGCGGATCTAAATCAATTAGCAAAACCTTTTTTTCTAAAATTCCAAGACATGCAGCAAGATTTAGTGAAGTAGTAGTTTTACCTACTCCACCCTTTTGATTTGAAACAGCAATAGTTTTAGCCATTATATTTAAATAATTATTTTTAAAAATACAATATTTTAGTGTTGAAGATTAAGAGTTGAAGTTGTTTTTGTTAACTAGTTTTTAATAGTGTCTTTATATTCAATAATATAAATTTCTTCATCATCTTTTTTCATATAAAAATTTTCTCTGGCGAATTTTTCATAGTTATCAATGTCATTTAAATCTTTTATTAACTTTTTGTCTTTTTCAATTTCAATTTTAAGTTTATTTCTTTGTTCTGTTAAATCTCTAATTTCATTATTAAGTTCCTTATGAAATATCATAGAATTTGTATCCATAAATAACATCCAGAAAAGAAATAATAGACTCGTTATCACATATAAATTTGTAAAAAACTTAAAATATTTGTTTTCAGATATTTTTTTAAAATATTTAATCATAAAATTTAGTGTCAATTAAATTTAAAATATTTTTTAATGAGATATCATTAGTCTTAAGAATTTTATTAGCACATTTTCTTGATGGAAATATATGCTCGTCATACATAGGTTTACACATGTCAACATATCTTTTTAAAATTTCTTTCTTAGATCTTCCTCTAAAAGTAACATCTCTCTTAATTCTTCTTTTCAGCCTTATTTCATCTTCAACATCTAGAAATATTTTGAGATCTATTAAATCAACTATTTTTTTGTAGCAAAAAATATGTAACCCCTCTATAATTATAATATTTTTTGATAAAACTAACTTTCTTTTTTTTAATCTTTTATGACTATTATATGAGTAAATAGGTTCTTTTATGTCAATTCCTTGTTTTAATTTTTTTAAATTTTCATGCAATAGATTGAAATCTAACGACTCAGGATGATCATAGTTGATATTAGATCGATCTTTTAAATTTAATTCACCGTTATTTTTATAATATGAATCGGAGAGAATTATTGTACATTTTGATTCTTTAAAGTGATTTTCTAATTTTTTTGCAAGTGTACTTTTTCCAGATCCAGTTCCTCCACAAATTCCTATTAAAATCATATTATTTCTTTATGACATTAACATCTTTTTCTGTTATACGTTCGTTGTATTTATTACCCCAACTGTTCAAAGTATAATTCATTATATCAGCAATTTCATCGTCATATAAACCCATTTTTTCCATCCTAGAATCATACTTTACTCCATTGACTATTATTACCCCATCAATTCCTCCAAATTTTAAAGCTTTTATGCTCTCTTCCATATGTTTAAAAAGAAAATCAGATTTAGCTAAAGGAGGTATAATTCCCTCTTGTCCTTTACCATTTGGCATATGACATCTAACGCAAAAATCCTCATATAAAGATTTTCCATTTTTTATTGAAATAGCTAGACTATCGGTTTGTGAATAAATTATAAATGGAGAAATAAAAAGGATTATAAATATAGATTTCATTTCTTAGGTAGAATTTTATAAACACCTTTACCTTCAATTGAAACATAAACAAACCCATCTGGTCCTTGTTTTATGTCCCGTGGTCTTCCAAGATTTTCAGCTATTTTAGATCTGTAAACAACTTTATCATTTTTTAAACCTATTCTTTCTATATATTTAAAAACCAAAGCACCAGCAAGTAAGCTTCCCTTCCAATTTGGATATATGTCACTTGAAATATACTCAAAAGAACTAGGCGCAATGGATGGTAACCAATAATATAGTGGTTGTTCCATTTTAGGAAGGCTTTTATTTTTTGTTATTGTAGTACCACTATAATTAATTCCATAAGTAATTTTAGGCCACCCATAGTTTTTCCCTTTTTTTATAATATTAATTTCATCACCTCCTCTTGGTCCATGTTCATTTGTCCAAATTTTTCCTGTAATTGGGTGTTTGAACATTCCTTGAGGATTTCTATGGCCATAGGAATAAATAGCTTTTTTTGCATTTGGATTATTAAAAAATGGATTGTCTGATGGAATACTTCCATCATCATTTATTCTATAAATCTTTCCTCCATCTAAGTTAATATCCTGAGGATAAACATCTCTATTTCCTCTGTCTCCAACTGAAAAATATAGATAGTTTTCATTGTCAAAAGTTAATCTTCCGCCAAAATGCTGTCCTTTTCTTGTATTGGGAGAAGCTTTATATAAAACCTCTAAATCGACCAAATTGTTATTTATTAATTTAGCTCTTGATATTGTAGTATTGCCTCCTTTTTCTCCTGTATCCTCAGAAGCATAAGAAAAATATAACCAATTATTTTCTTTAAAATCAGGATGCAAAACAATATCCATTAATCCTCCTTGTCCTCTTAAATAAATTTCAGGAAGTCCACCAATTTCTATTTTCTCACCGTTTATATAATGGAAAAGTGAACCTGATTTAACAGCAGCTAATATAGAATTGTCTTCAAAAAACTCAATACTCCATATAATATTTTCATCTTCAAATATTAATTCCATTTCATAGTTAGATTCATCAACTAAAATTGAATTATCAGCTTCACTATCGAGTGGTTTTAAATCTTGAGCACAAGAAAAATTGGATAGAATAATTAAAAGAACACTTAAATTAAATATGTTGTTCATTATTGTTTTTTATTTATGACTAAGATATATAAAATGTCGGGATGACAGGATTTGAACCTGCGACCCCACGCCCCCCAGGCGTGTACGCTACCAGACTGCGCTACATCCCGAATATATCATTAATTATTAAAAAAAAATATTTAATAATTTTTATTTGATAATTATATGGCTATAAAAATATTTAATTTATAATTTTTAACAAACATAATTATCAACTTATTAAATTTTATTTATTTAATGATTTTTTTTAAAATAAATTAATTTTATTT
>CALKEO010000002.1 GCA_938088195.1 uncultured Flavobacteriaceae bacterium
TTTGTTTCTAATCATCAAACTTATTTTGCTGATGTAGTAGCTATGTTTCATGTATTTAATGCAAGTTTAAGCGGAAGAGATGACTCAATAAAAAATGTCACTTACCTTTGGCAACCTAAATTGAATATTTATTACATAGCAGCAAAAGAAACAATGAAAGCTGGCTTGTTCCCAAGAATTCTTGCTTATGTTGGCTCAGTATCTATTGAAAGAACTTGGCGATCTAAGGGCGAAAATATCAATAGGCAAGTTAAAATGAGTGATATAAGTAAAATAGGCACTGCTTTAAGTGATGGATGGGTTATAACATTTCCTCAGGGTACTACAACTCCTTTCAAACCAATTAGAAAAGGTACCGCACACATAATTAAGAAATACAAACCTATTGTTGTTCCAATTGTAATTGATGGATTTAGAAGATCTTTTGATAAAAAAGGTATAAGAATTAAAAAAAGAAACATATTACAATCTATGGAGATTAAAAATCCTATTGATATTGATTATGATAACGAATCTGTAGAAAGTATAGTTGAGAAAATAGAATTTGCAATTGAACAACATCCATCATTCTTGAAAGTATTATCAGAAAGTGAAATTCTTCAGATGGAAAAAAACAATAAACATAGAGAGTGGTGATACAATATTATTTAAATTTGTGTTTAAATATAAAAATTTAAAAAAATGATTAAAATGTTACAAAATTTAACTTTTTTCTGTTTACTCTTTACTTTTTTTTCATGTACTAGTTCTAATGAAATTACTATCACTAAAGTTGAAGGTTCTCCCACATATGAAAATGCTAAACTTTCAATGACGGATGTTATTGAGGTTGATAATGAATATTCTTTTTCTTTTGAATTGAGTAATTATGAACTGGGAATTCAAACAAAAAATGATTTTGACTATCTTCTTGCAAATTCAGATAAAGGTCAACATATTCACTTCATTGTTAATAACGATCCATATTCTGCTCATTATTCTTCAAAGTTCACCAAAGAAGTTCAAGAGGGAGATGTTTTATTAGCATTCTTATCTAGGTCATACCACGAGTCAGTTAAAAACCCTAATGCTTATGTATTGAAGGAAGTTGGTGATAAAAATCAAATTGATTTATCTAATGAATTTTTATTTTACAGTAGACCAAAAGGTAAATATGTGGGAGAGGACACCAATAAATTACTTTTAGATTTTTATTTAATTAATACTGAAATTTCAAGTGAGGGAAATAAAGTTAAGGCAACAATTCAAGATAATGAGTTTATTATCGATGAATGGGTGCCATACTATATTGAAGGATTACCAAAGGGTGAAATTACTATTAAATTAGAATTAATAGATTCTAATGGTATTTTAATTGATACTCCATTTAACCCTTCCACAAGGACTGTTACTCTTGAATAATTTGATTTCTTTAATTAAAATCACAATTAAACTGTTTAGCATGATAATTGTAAATAATTAAAAATGAAAAATTTATATTTTATTGTTTTGCTTTTTTTTAGCTCTTGCGGGCTACTTTCGGAAGCTAATAAACCAATTGAGTACAATAGTTCTATGTTTTCTGATTTCGAAATTTCCGATGCTCCGAATTATAAGTTACTAAAATCTTGGGCTGTTCATCCAGAAAATGATATTGATGTTTTATCAGAGTTTAAATCTGAGGAAAAAAAACTTCCTATCGATGTATTTTTCATTTACCCTACAATGCTTTCTGATAAAAATGACACCTCATGGAACGCAGATATCTATGATGATAAAATACGTAATTATGTTTTAGCATCAACTGTTAAGTATCAATCTTCAGCTTGGTATTCCACAGGAAATTTATATGTTCCCTTTTACAGACAAGCTCATCTTAGGGTTTTTAGAGAATCGTTTTGGAAAAATGGGGGAGAAGAAGCGTATGAAATGGCTTATCAGGATGTCAAGGAAGCTTTTAAAACATTTCTTAAAAAATATAATAACAATAGACCCATTATTATAGCAGGCCACAGTCAGGGCGCAGGCCATGCAAAAAGAATTTTACAAGATTTTTTTGATAATAAGCCACTGCAGAAGAAACTTATTGCAGCCTATTTAATAGGAACTAAAATTACTGATACAGATTTTAATAATATTAAACTGATGAATGACGAAAACGAAACTGGCGGATTTGTTACATGGAATACTTTTAGATTGATGTCTGAAAGAAAAACTAAAAAGGCGGTTTTTACTGTTTCACCAGAATGGATAGAAGGCGCTTTGTGTTCAAATCCTATTACTTGGAATTCCAGTAAAGTTTCCAATTATAAGGACCACAAAGGATTTCTTTATTTGAACAGTAAAATATATCCCAATACAGTTAAAATTGAAGATATTGATAGCAAGATTTATGTGAAATTACCTAAAATGGGTGTTTTAAAGAAATTACTAGTATCTTCAGTCAAAGATTATCACAAAGCAGATATTAATTTGTTTTGGGAAGACATTAGATTAAATTCAATTAAAAGGGCAAAATCCTATCTAAGCAAGACCCATTAATAAAATGAAAGAAATTTTGATAAAAAATATGGTTTGTGATAGATGTATTTTTTCAGTAAATAATATTTTTAATAATCTTAATATCGATTATAAATTTATATCGTTGGGTCATTATCAAATTAACAATTTTTCTAAGTCTATTTTTTTAGAACTAAAATCTTCACTAATTGAAAATGGTTTTGAATTAATTGAAAATGCCAATGAAATGATTTGTTCACAAATAAAATCTCATTTAATTCAGTTCTTGAATACAGATAGTCAATTAAAAGTTTCGATTTCTAAACTATTGTCTGAAAATTTAAATTATAGTTATAATTATCTGAGTAAAGTTTTTTCAAAAAATGAAAAAATAACAATTGAAAAATATTATTTAAAATTAAAAATCGAAAAGATCAAAGAATTTTTACATTACAATCAATTAAGTATTAAAGAAATTACATATAAGTTTGATTATAATTCTGTATCCCACATGAGTAATCACTTTAAAAAAGCAACTGGACTGTCACCATCTGTATTTAGAAAAAAAAATATAAAAAGAAAGAGCCTTAATAACTTATGATAAAATTTTGCAATATTTATTTCTAATTTTGTAAATAATTAAAAAATTTTCTCATTTATTTTGCAAAATGAACTTTTTTCTTAGAATAATATTTTTATTACTGGTAATTAAATCATATTCCCAACAATATTTAACTGGAAAAATATCCTACATAAATAAAGAAAATCAAACAATCAATCTTGAGGGAGTTAGCATATTCTGGTTAGATTCTTCAGTTGGTGTTATTTCTGATCAAAATGGTTTTTATTCCATACCACTTGAAAAATCTACTAATAAACTAGTTTTTAAATCATTAGGGTTTAAAAATGATGTGATAATTATAGGTGATCTTAAGGAATACAACCACATTATGACCGAAGATCTTAATGAATTGGATGAGGTAGTACTCTCGAAAAGGAAAAATACAATTCAAAAATCTTATTTTAAAACACAAAATATAGTTAATGTTTCTAGTGAAGAGTTATTAAAAGCTGCTTGTTGTAATGTTTCAGAAAGTTTTGAAACAAACCCATCAATTGATGTAAGTTATTCCAATGCAATTACTGGAGTTAAGCAAGTCAGAATGCTTGGTTTAGAAAGTCCATATTTATTGATAACTGAAGAAAATATCCCCATGGTTCGTGGTGCTTCCCAAGTTTATGGATTATCATTTATACCAGGACCTTGGGTAGAAAGCATGCAGATTACCAAAGGAACTGGAAGTGTAGTTAATGGATTTGAAAGTATTTCAGGTCAAATTAATATAGAGCTTAAAAAACCAGTTAATGATGCCCCAATATTTATTAATGTTTTTCGATCAGGTATGGGAAGAAATGAACTTAACTTTCACTTGAATAAAAAACTATCTTCGAAAATTAACACAATATTTTTAGTTCATGCTGATAATAATTCAAGTATTCATGACAATAATTATGATGGTTTTTTAGATCATCCCACTTTTAATGGATTTAATTTATTTAATAGATATCAACTTACTGACTTAGAAAATGGGATTGTTAGTTTTTTAGGTTTGAGATATATGAAAAATGATAAAGAAGCTGGTGAGGATGCTGCTAATTTGAAATTAAAAAGAATGGCATGGAAAAGTCAAATCAATACAGATAGATTTGATTCAAATTTTAAATTAGGTTATGTAAACCCAAATATTCCTTATCAATCTGTTGGTTTTCAAATGGCTTATTCCACTCACAATCAAAATTCTTTTTTTGGAATTCGTAATTATGATATTAAGCAAAATAGTTTTTACACTAGTTTTCTTTATAATTCTATTATTGGAAATACCTTGAATAAGTTTAAAACAGGTTTAACTTTTTCCTATGATGATTTTGAAGAATTTGTTGATTCTAATCAAATAAATTATAATAGAATAGATAAATCAATCGGAGGCTTTTTTGAGTATAGTTATGATAATCTTGAAGATTTAAGTTTGGTTGCAGGTATTAGATATGACATACACAACACTTTGGGTTCTTTTTTTACACCAAGACTTAACTTAAGGTATCAACCATTTGATAAATCAGTTTTCAGATTTTCTATTGGTTCTGGACGAAAAGCTTCAAACATTTTTTCTGAGAATCAAGAAATATTTTCTACTGGACGTACTATTAATCTAGTAAATAGAAATGGTAATTTTTATGGATTAAACCCAGAAAAAGCTTTGAATTATGGATTAAGTTTTAGACAAGGTTTTAATTTGAATAATCAGGATGGAGACATTACCATTGATTATTATGTTACTGATTTTGATAATCAAATTGTAGTAGATTGGGAAAATCAGGGTGAGTTAAGTTTTTATAATTTAGATGGTAAAAGTTATGCTAAAAGTTTTCAAATCGAAGTTGATTATTCAGTTTCAAATAATATAAATTTTAAATCAGCCTTCAAAAATTATAATGTTAAAAAACAATATAATTCTGGTTTTAAACAAAATCCTCTAACTCCTAAGAATAGGTTTTTTATGAATATTGATTTTTTTTCACCTAAAAATGATAAGGGACAACAATGGAAATTTGATTTCACTTATAACCGTGTAGGTAAACAAAGGTTACCAATTCACGCAGACCAGTCTTTATATATGGGTTGGTCTCCATCATACACTTTATTAAATACGCAGTTGACTAGAGTTTTTTCAGAAAAATTTGAAATATATTTAGGTGGAGAAAATATTGGTAACTACACTCAAAATAATCCAATATTAGATTCCGATAATCCTTTTGGAACAAATTTTGATAGTACGTTAATATTCGCGCCAATAATCGCTCCTATGCTTTATATTGGAGTGAGATTAAAATTGTAATTTTATTATTATGAAATATTTATTTGTTTTTCTTTTTTTTACAACTTCATTCATTTTTTCTTTTCAAAAAGATGACCCAAAGACAGTGAATTCCACAATCAAAGTTAGTGGAGTTTGTGAAATGTGTAAGTCTAGAATAGAAAAAGGAACAATCAAACTTAAAGGAGTTAAATACGCAAATTGGGAAATTATTTCTAACAATCTTTCACTTATTTATAATTCAAAAAAAATTAAACTAGATAGTATTAAAAAGAAAATAGCTTCCTTAGGTCATGATACTGATAAATTTAAAGCACCTATCGATGTGTATGAAAGACTACCTGAGTGTTGTCATTATAAAACATCATCAATTCATTAAAAATAATTATGAAAAAAAATATTAAAATAATAGCTAGTGCTGTATTAATTGGTGGACTAATTTTTAGTTTTTTATTAGGAACTCCACCGTCAACTTTTTCATTAGAAAAATCTGAACCTAATTCTGAAAAAATACTTGAGCTAATGGGAACAGAAACTTCCTTTGGAGTGAAAGGAAATTGTGGAATGTGTAAAAAAACAATTGAAACTGCCGCTAAGTCTTTAGATGGCGTTATTAATGCTGATTGGGACGTGAATACTAAACAAGTTAGTTTAGTTTATGATTCTCAAATTGTAGATTTAATGAGTATCCATAAGGTGATAGCTGGTTCTGGTTATGGAACTGAACTGGTTGAAAACAATATGGATTCGTATGAAAATCTTCCACTATGCTGTAAGTATGATCCTAATATGAATGTAAAATCAAATTAATTTTTTTTAATTTTAAAAGAAAAAATATTATGAAAAAAATTCTTTTATTATTATTTACTGCTATTCTTATTGGATGTAATACAGCTGTACCTGCACCAGAAGTTGTAAATACAAATGGTGAGCCAGAAGGTCCGCACACTTCAGTTGAATGGAAAATTTGGGCATATAGTACTGCTGCTCCCTCATTTATTGCTGCTAATTGTTCAGTTGTAGATGTTGATGGTACCGTTCTAAGGGAGGGTACAAATGGTTGGACCGCTATGGCAGCCAACCCTAGAGGAATGGCTGATCCTGAAAATGGATGGAAAGATCCTCATGAGGCTATGCCTATGGTAGGAGATGGTCCAGCAATGCAATGGGCTATGGCCTATATGGGTGGAAAAACACCAGAAATGGACACTGATGGTTGGGCTTGGATGTTACATGGTGATATGGGTGAAGATAACAGAAAGCATCTTGTTATCGATGAGGAGGGTGTTGCAAAAGCAAAAGCAGATGGTGAATGGATTGAGTCAGGAGCTCATTTAATGCTTTTACCTAAAGATCCTGCATCTCTTGAGGGTCAAACTACTAATTTTAACACTGGTGCCCCATACGTTATGTTTAAGGGTACGGGTTATGATCATTTAATGATTCCTGTTGAGGGATATTATGATTATCAGGAACCAAAATTATAAAACAAGATCATGTATAAAAAAGCCCTTTTTAAAGGGCTTTTTTTTGGTACTAATAGTTTTTTGAATAATTTATCATTTGTGATGCAAAACTTTTAGGTTGAATTACTTCAACATCAATAATTTCACCATCCTCGTTTTTGATAAGTTTTAGTTCAGGGTTTATAAAACCGCTGTACGGGGCCGATGTAAATTTTTTATTTCTTTCCAAAACTTCTTTATGAAGTTCTTGATTAACTTTTACTCCATAGTTTTCAATTAAATTTTTACCAGCTTCATAATCACCTTCAGATTTAATCCTTTGTATCTCTCTTAATAATTCTCCAAAAAGTGTTCTTAGTTTTTTATAATCATTAATCACAAAAAATGTTTTATTATCTCTTTTAACTTTTTCAATAACATTATTGTCCTTTCCATTTTCATAAGCCCAAGCTGCTACTAATTGTCGATTTCTCATATGAGATTCCTCTATATCATTTCCAAGTTTAATTCTTATTAGTTGAGTAATTAATCCGTTTCTTATGTATCCATCATAACTAGCCCTTCCCATTTCATTCGAATTAGGAGATATTCCTATTTCTTCTAGTTTTATATCAGAAATATAATAAAGACCCACTAAGTCTGCTCGAGCCTCTTCAAGTGCTGAAGCGTAACTTTTTAAAGTTTCTTTAGGGGTTCCAATTCCATCATTAATTTGACCGCTAGCATGACCAATTACTTCATGAAGAGCAGTATGCAAATTATCTGCATCCTCCCCATATTTTTTTTCAAGTTCTATTTCTTTTTCTGAAAAGGCAAATTCACTTAATCTTCCACTGCTTCCTGCATTTCCATAAGCATAAAGAATATTTCCTAAAGAAATTGATTTTGAGCCATGTTCGACACGAATCCAATTGGCATTTGGTAAATTTATACCAATTGGAGTAGATGGCGATGCATCACCAGCTTCACCAGCTACATTCACAGTATTATATGAAATACCTTTTACATTTTTCTTTTTATGTTCTCTAAGTATTGGAGAATTATCTTCAAACCATTGAGCATTATTTGAAACTGCATCCATTTTTTTGCTCATATTGAAATCTTTTATTTGAACCACAGATTCATAGGATCCTCGGTACCCTTTGGGATCATTGTAGACTTCAATAAATCCGTTAATATAATCTACATCACCCTCTTTAGTTTCAACCCATACCACATTATATTCATCCCAAATATTTAAATCTCCAGTTTCATAATATTTTATAAGAAGTTCAAGCCCTTCTTTTTGTTTTATGTTTTCAGCATGCTCTGATGCTTTTGAAAGCCAATAAATTATATTTTTTATTTCATCATTATACATTCCACCCATTTTCCATACCTTTTCAACAAGTTTCCCATTTTCTTTAACAAGTTTAGAGTTTAAACCTAGAGATATGGGTTTTTTTGGGTTGGGTACTTTTTTTACTTCACTATAATAAAAATCTACATCTTGAGCAGTAACGTTAGGGCCATAGAAATTTACTGCAGATCCTTTAATTAAACCCTTACTTTGGTCAAGATTAACTTTTTTTTCATCTTCCTTGTTAAAAATCACTTCAAAAGCCTCTTTATTAAGTTTGGTATCCGTTTCATTTAATAATTTCTCCAAATAATCTGGTGAAAATCCGGGTCTATGTTTATCATTAGAGTAATGGTGGTGAATACCATTAGAGAACCAAATTCTTTTCAAATAAACCTCAAAAGATTTCCAATTTTTAGATAACTTATCACCATGATAATTTTCATAAATATTTTCTAGAGCTGTTCTTACAGCAATATTATGTCTGTAGTTTTGATCATACATTATGTCTCTCCCAGCCAGTCCCGCTTGAGTCAAATAATAGACAAGTTTTTTTTGACTTAAACTTAATTCATCAAATCCAGGTATTTGATATCTTAAAATTTTAATATCTGAAAATTGTTCAGAAAAATAATTGAATTCAGTTTTATTTTTAATATTTTCTGTACAGGAGATTAAAAATAAAAACAAAAAGAAAAAAGAATATAAATAGGGCTTTTTCATAATTAAAATATTGATTACAATTTAACTTAAATTTTAATAAAAAACCCCACAACCATGGTGAGGTTTAATTTGTGATCGCGAAAGGATTCGAACCTTTGACCGTCTGCTTAGAAGGCAGATGCTCTATCCAGCTGAGCTACGCGACCAAATTAGGATGGTAAATTTAAATAAATAGCTTAAACAATTTTTTATAATTTACAACAAATAAATAGTTATAAATTTTAATCAGTCTTTTTCATATATCATATCAATTTTTTCAAATAATTTTAACTCGGCAATAAATTGCCAGTCCATATTCAAAGATTGATTGGCTGTATGGTTGTGTTGGTCTTTGTCTAAAATATAATTTTTTGGTTTATTGATATTTCTAGTTTTTGAGTAAACTAGTTCAAATTCTTTTCTAATTTTAACGAACTGATTTTCTAATTCAAAAAGTTTTTCCTTTGACACTTTTCCATTATCATATTGATCCAACAAAAGAAACGCATCATAACTAAATTTTATTAATTTGGCTACTTGTTCATACACATCCAAAGTGTAATTCCCTCTTATAGTATGTTCTTTTATATAATCAATATCAGTTAAGACGTTTTCAATGTTTTTAGAATGTAATTTAGCATTTGATATTTTTTCTTTAAAATTTAGACTCCAAGTTCCTTTATTATTAGTATCTGGCAAATCAATAATATGAGTTTCTAAAGAATTTTTGTTTTTTGAAATTTTATTTCTGTGTTTTTTTTCTTTTACAAATAAATTTGGCCAATCTTTTACGGGATTATCTAATTTATCTATGAATTCATGATTAATAAGCTTTGGAGAAAAGAAACGATGTCTAAAATTTAATTTAAATTCACTAGAGTCTAAATTTTTACCTCCCCAAGTATATTCAGCAAATGCATAAATCCCTCTTTTATACAACTCAAAGTGAGGAGAATCATCATCCCAAAGTGTTAGTAGTAAACCGTCGAGTTTTTTATCAACGGATGTTAATGAAAAAGATTTTATCGCCTCAATGTTACTGTTATCTTGAGGCATTAAAATCCATCTTGTTTGACCTGCTGTTGCACCCATAACTTTCATGTTATTTTCCTTGTACCAATCAATTGTTTTTAAATTTCCATTAGCCCAAGGAGAAAAATAATTCCATCGCATGTAAATTAAATTTTTTGGAAAATCATCAATGTATTCAGTTAATTTTTCACTGTTTTTAATCCAAATATTATTTACTTCATCTTTTGTTAATTTGGTATTTCTAGTTACCATCCAAACTCCACCATGTTTTAGATACATATCATCCCAAAAAATAGGAATTCTGTTGTTTTCCTCAGCAAATTTTGACACTTTTTTAAGCCAAATCAAATTTAATTCAAAACCTTTTTTTCCATCTCTGTCAACAACTTTTACTTCATCTCCTCCAACGTGTAAATATTTACCATGGGGAGTAGCTTTTATAGCATCTTGGTATAAATCAAATTGTAACTCATAAGTTTTTGGATTTAAGGGATTAAATGCCCAATCTTTCTCAGGAACATCTCTTAATTCTTTAAATTTATCATGTTTCAAAATAAAAGAAGCATGACCTAGTCCTTGTACAAGTGGACTAATTTGAATGTTTCTTTGAAAGGCATATTCACTCAGTTCAATCCACCAATCAATAGTGTAACTATCCTCTGAAGCAACAAGAGGTCTTTTTTTGTATCCCAGTTTATCTTCGAACTCAACAATTATCCCATTAATTTTAATGGATGCCAATTCATCTATTAAATTAAAATAATATTCTTTTTTTTCTGTGTGGTGTTTAATGTCTAAGTGTATGGATCTGTATGAAAGCGATGGAAAATCTTCAATATCAAGAAGAGGTAAATTTATGTTTTGATCTTTTGAATCCTGTAAAAGTTGAGAAAGCGTATTTACGGCATAAAATAATCCAGCATTATCTTTTGCATTAATTATTATTTGATTTTCTTTTATGTTTAATAAGTATCCTTCATCTCTAATATTTAAACTACCATCTATAGAGAATAATATTGTAGAATCAGAATTCTTTCCTTGAACAAAATTTAAAGACCTATCTAATGTGACTGGAAATATGTTGTTATTTTTAGAGTAATAAGTAAATATTGAATTATGATTTAAATTGGAATAGGTATTATTAAAATCTATTTTTTGAGCAGATGGTAAGATTTTAAATTTTGTGTTATCAAATTTATTACATGAGATTAGCATCAGTATAAACAGTAAATAAATTTTTTTCATCATTTTTAAAAAATTAATAATTCACAGTTAAAATAACCATTAAATGGCAATATCTAACTTAATAAATAAAAAAACCCCACAATTATGTGAGGTTTGGCTTGTGATCGCGAAAGGATTCGAACCTTTGACCGTCTGCTTAGAAGGCAGATGCTCTATCCAGCTGAGCTACGCGACCTAAAATAAATTGAAAACAAATTTAAAAAATAAAGTTAATAGACAGCATTATTTAGTGTCTAATTTAAATGTTGTTTTTTTTCTTTTTTTTTAAAGATTTTTTTGGAATTTTTA
Source organism: uncultured Flavobacteriaceae bacterium (assembly GCA_938088195.1). GTDB lineage: Bacteria > Bacteroidota > Bacteroidia > Flavobacteriales > Flavobacteriaceae > MAG-121220-bin8. The sequence continues at coordinate 11,427 of CALKEO010000002.1, forward strand.
ATAAAAATTTTTCGAAACGTTTCATTACAATTAAGTGTACTTTTGCTTGAGTAAACTTATAAATTATCCAGGGCAATTTAGGAACAAATTCATGGATGGCCGCAATCATGTATTGATCGTTTAAGACTGATCTAAATTCTAACCATCCTAAATCATTTCTTTTTACTAACAATCCTCCACTAATAAAAAAAAGTTGTCTTTTCTCATCACTTCTAGATTTAATTACTTTTAATTCTAATAACACGAAATTAAAAAATGAAAATTTTACGTATTGGCCATCAAAATTTGCATCAACCAATCCTGCAAATGTTTTAGTTAACCAGATTGGATATATTCTAGCTATAAACTTTACAGTTCTTTCACTAGGGTTAGCAATTCTTTGTACACTTCTCACGGTATTTTTCTCAGAACTTGTTTTTATAAATTCAGGATTCTCAGGAATTTTATCTTTTGGATTTAGTGCCTTTTCTACACTGTCCTCAAGAGAGATATAATTAATTTCACAAGTAACCATATTTTCGGGATTTATGGTCATTGTATGCTTTAAACTTTCAATTAGAGGAGATACTAAAAATTTACTTGTTCCCGTTATTACACTAACCCATAATTTTGAAAGACCAACTGTAATGAATGATAATGAAAAAATTAATCTTTTTTTATTCATTTTTTTTGCAGTAATCTTCAATAAATCCATGTACTTTATAATTTGTTTACCTCCAATCTCAAGAGGTTTGTTATAAGTATCCTCATTTCCAATGCACCATTTAATTATTTGAAGAGCATTTATAATATCAATTGGTTGATTTAAAGATTTTGTCCACTCAGGGCATGCCATTACAGGTAATTTACTGACAAGCTTTTGAACTATTTTAAAAGACGATCCATTGGGTCCAATTATTATGCCTGCTCTAATAGATGTTAGTGGAGTTAATCGGGATCCTAATGTTTTTTCAACCTCATATCTTGATCTCAAATGTTTTGACATAGTTTTTTCATCTTTTGGAAGAATACCACCCACATATATAATTTGTTCTAATTTACATTCTTGAGCAGCTCTTGAAAAATTATCTGCCAGAAGTATATCGGTATCTTCAAAACTTCCTTGATTCATTCTTGTAGAAGGCTGCATGGAATGTACAAGATATATTCCAATATCAACATTCTCTAAAGCATGAGTTGTACTCGAAATTGAATAAAGGTCAACTTGTTTCCATTCTATGTCATATTTTTTAGGGTATTTTACTTTATTTCTGCTTAAAGCAATAATATTAAATACATGTTTATATTTTTCAATAAACCATTTTCCAATGAATCCTGTTGCTCCTGCAATCGCAATTGTTTTCTTCAAATTACCATTTCTAAAAGATTAAAAAAGATATATGCATTTAGTAAAAAATAGAATAAAGAGGGTAAGGACTTTAAAAAACCATCTTTTACCATAATTCTTAAAATAAACCCTAAAAGCATTAAAATACTGAGTCCAAATGAGGATAAAAACATGAAAACAGGAATAAAAAAACCAATTATTAGCCCAATACCACCAACAAGCTGAGCTATACCAACAATTATTCTAAATTGAGAAATGTGCCATCTTTTAAATTCATCTTTCATTTTATCAGAAAAAAAAGAGAGGAGTCCGTAAAATAAAAAAGATAATGATGAAAAAATCTGTAGCCAGTTAATAAAACTAAAGTCCATTATAATTAGTGTAATTTATTATATTTAATATATGAAGAATCTTTATAATATTATTGTTTTAGTTGCGATACTTTTTACTCAACAATCATTAAATTCTCAACAAAATATACTTTCAAAAATTCATGAAATAGCTACTATTGAGCAAAAGGTCATGATGCCAATGAGAGACGGTGTGAGGTTGTCTACCGATATTTATGTACCAAAAACTGACAAAAAAGTTCCAATAATCTTTTCAAGAACTCCTTATAATTTTAATTCTTGGGGTGATGGAGAAGAAAAAACCAGGACTCATGAAAGAGCCTATGAGGCATTAAAGAGAGGATATGCTTATGTAGTTCAAAATGAGAGAGGCAGGTATTTCAGTGAGGGTAAATGGGATATTTTAGGAATACCACTTACAGACGGTTATGATGCTTTTTCATGGATGAGTAAACAACCATGGTCAAATGGTAAAATTGGAACATTGGGATGTTCATCAACAGCAGAGTGGCAGATGGCAGTTGCAGCACTGGACCATCCTTCTCATGCAGCTATGGTTCCACAGGGTTTTGGTGCAGGTGTTGGAAGAGTAGGAGAGTTTTTTGAGCAAGGAAATTGGTATAGAGGAGGCGTTGAACAACTTTTGTTTGCTACTTGGTTGTATGGTGTTGAACATGATGAGTTTAAACCAAGAATTCCGGCTGGAGCAACCCAAGAAGATTTATTACGCATCTCTAGATTCTATGATTTAGCACCAGAAAACCCAAAAGTTGATTGGTCTGTTAAACTAAAACACTTGCCAATTAAAGATCTTTTAAAAAATGTTGGGGGAAAAAAAGAGATTTTTGATAAAATGATTGTTAGAAAACCAAATGATAAGGATTGGTTTAATGGAGGCTTATATCATGACGATATGGACTTTGGGGTTCCAAGTTTTTGGTTCGTTTCTTGGTACGACGTAGCAACTTCTCCAAACATTGCTTTATTTAATCACGTTAGAAATAATTCGTCAGATAGTTTTGTTAGAGATAATCAATATTTAATAATAGCGCCCACTTTACATTGCGGCTTCACAAGAGCTACGGAAAATACAATTGTTGGAGAAAGAAATTTAGGAGATGCTAGGCTTAATTATGATGAGCAGATTTATGATTGGTTTGATATGATACTTAAAGACATTAAAAATGATTTCAAGGAAAAAACACCAAAAGTTCAATATTATACCATGGGTGTCAATAAATGGCAGAGTTCTGAATTTTGGCCTCCGCTAAACACGGAAATGACAACATTTTATTTAAGTAGTAACGGCAATGCAAACACTTTAAATGGTGATGGTAAATTAACATCTCTAAAACGAAAAATAAAGGATAATACAGACTCTTTTTTTTATGACCCTATGTCTCCTGTAAACTCAAATGGAGGAGGAGTTTGTTGTATAGGAAATGCTGTAAGTGGAGGTGCTTATGATCAACAGGAAATTGAAACTAGAGATGATGTTTTGGTTTATACTTCTGAACCATTGAAAAATGGATTTGAGGTCACAGGATTTATTGATTCAACTATTTACCTGTCATCAGATGTGAAAGACACGGATATTACTATAAAGCTTATTGATGTATATCCTGACGGTACGGCTTACAACATAGATGAAACAATTCAAAGAGTTAGGTACAGAGAGGGGTTTGATAAAGAAGTTTTTATGGATAAAGAAAAGGTTTATAAAGTAAATTTATCACGAATGTCTACTAGTAATTTTTTTCAAAAAAACCATAAAATTAGAATAGAGATTTCAAGTAGTAATTTTCCGAGATTTGCTAGAAACCTTAATACTGGTGGAGATAATTTTGATGAATCTAAAGGAATAATTGCTAACAATAAAATTCATCATTCTAAAAAATATCCATCCTCAATTACATTACCAATTGTTAAAAATTAAATTTGGCCATATTGTGATGTTTGTTGAACTATTTAACCATTTACAATAACGATTTATTTAATTAAATTGTATTAAAATTATATCATTTTATGAAAAAAAATTCTAGAAGATCATTCATTAAATACACATCTGCGTTATCCTCAGGTCTTTTGATTATACCTAGTTTGTATGGGTACTCTGCAAATAATAGATTAAATGTTGCAGTAATAGGCGTAGGAGGGAGAGGTCAAGCTAATTGGAGTAGGGTTCCACAAGAAAATATAGTAGCTATGTGTGATGTTGATGACAACAGAGCAAAAGATGGTTACAAATTGCATCCAAAGGTTAGGAAATTCAAAGACTTTAGAGTTATGTTTGATAAGATGCATAAAGAAATTGATGCTGTTATAATAAGCACACCCGATCACACACATTTTGCAGCAACGATGGCTGCCATGGAACTTGGAAAGCATGTTTATGTTGAAAAACCTTTAGCTCATAATGTTTGGGAGCTTAGAACTTTAAAAAAAGCAGCAAAATATTATGGGATAGTTTCTCAAATGGGAAATCAAGGACATACCACCAATGGAATAAGATTAATTAAAGAATGGTATGAAGCAGGAATTTTGGGGCAGGTTAAAGAAGTGCACGCGTGGATAGGTTCATTTAATTTTAGACCTGGACATTATTGGACAAAGCCCGAAAGTTTTCCTCCACCCAAACATCCTATACCCGACTATTTAGATTGGGATTTGTGGTTAGGTCCTGCTAAGTTTAGAGACTTTAATAGTGCTTATGCTCCAAAATCTTGGAGAGGGTTTTATGATTTTGGTAATGGACAGTTAGGTGATTGGTCATGTCATACTCTTGATGGTCCCTTTTGGTCCTTAGATTTAGGAATGCCAAAAAGTATCAATGTTGATGTTACCAATCCGATGACTAAACATAATTTTGTTTCTGAAAAATCTATTGTCACATATAATTTTGAAAAAAACAAAAAAAGATCACCTGTAACGTTAAAATGGTATGAGGGTGGTTTAAAACCTGAACTTTATAAAGAAATGGGGATAGATAAAATGAAATCTTTTGACAGACAGGGTATGGTTATGGTTGGAGATAAAAACTCTTTAATAACAGGTGGAAGACCCAATAATCCTCGTTTAGTAATGTCTGATTCTGATTGGGATGATTTTAAAAGGAATGCACCTGAAAAAACCATTCCAAGAATTAAAGACGAAACACCAGTTGAAGAATGGGTTCATGCAATTAAAAATGATACATTGCCTTTATCTAATTTTGAATATGGCGCTAGTCTCACCGAAATGGCAGTACTAGGCTGTTTGGCTCAGCGATTTAATGCCGATTTAGAGTATGATTCAAAAAATATGAAAATCACCAATAGACCAGATGTTGATCGTTTTATAAAGCCACCTGTGAGAAAAGGTTGGTCATATGGTGACAATTTTTGAACTATTTAACCACTTTTATCTTACTTTAATTCAATAAATTTGAGTAAACTATTAAATATATGGAAACCAATTTTGATGCTATTGTAATAGGAACTGGAGTTAGTGGCGGCTGGGCTGCCAAAGAACTTTGTGAAAGTGGTTTAAAAACTCTTGTATTAGAAAGAGGAAGAATGTTAAAACATGTCGAAGATTATACAACAGCCAACTTAGATAACTGGGATTTACCTCTTGGCGACGTTATAACCAATAAAATTAAAGAAAGACAGCCCAAACAAAGTAGAACAGGATATGTTAATAGAGAAACTACTAAGCATTTATTTGTTGACGATATCGATCACCCTTACAATGAAGACAAACCTTTTGATTGGATAAGGGGATACCATGTGGGTGGGAGGTCACTTACTTGGGGGAGACAAAGTCATCGACTTACAAAATTTGATTTTGAAGGTAATGCTAAAGAGGGTATTGCAGTGGATTGGCCCATAAGATATAATGATGTAGCACCTTGGTATGATTATGTTGAAGATTACATTGGTGTTACTGGTGAAAACCTTGGTTTACCACAGTTTCCCAGCGGAAAATTATTGAAGCCTATGGAGATGAATTGTGTAGAGAAAGTTTTAAAAGATTCTGTAACAAAAACATATGATAATCGATTTGTTACTATTGCCAGAATCGCTCATATTACTGAGGGGACAAAGCCTGGCCTTGGAAGGGTAAGTTGTCAATACAGAAATCGATGTAGAAGGGGATGTCCATTTGGAGCCTATTTTAGTAGTAATTCTTCGACACTTCCTGCAGCTGAAGCTACTGGAAACATGACTTTAAGGCCTCACTCAGTTGTTCATGAAATTATGTATGATGAATCAACAAAAAAGGCAACTGGAGTAAAAGTCATCGATGCAGAAACTAACCTGACTTATGAATTTAAAGCTAAAGTTATATTTGTTTGCGCCTCAACCGTTGGATCTACTTCAATTTTAATGCAATCAAAATCTAATAGATTTCCTAATGGAATGGGTAACGATTGTGAAGAACTCGGTCATAATTTAATGGATCATCATTTTAAAGTTGGAGCGAGAGCTAAATGTGATGATTTTGGTGATAAGTATTATACTGGAAGAAGACCAGGTGGAATTAACATACCTAAATTTAGAAATATTGGTGGGTCAACTAATAGAAAAGATTTCTTAAGAGGATACGGATATCAAGGTGGTGCTAGCAGAGGAAATTATAACGACTTAATTGCCGAATTATCCTACGGAAAAGATTTAAAAGAAGCTGTTTTATCTCCTGGTGGATGGAATGTAGGACTTTCAGGATTTGGAGAAATTTTACCATACCATGAAAATAAGATGTATTTAAATTATGATAAGCTAGACAAATGGGGACTCCCAACTGTTACTTTTGATGCTCATATAAGAGAAAATGAAATAAATATGAGAAAAGATATGAAAAGTCAAGCCGTTGAAATGCTTGAAAAAGCTGGATTTAAAAATGTAAGTAGTACAGAATCAAGGTATGATCTAGGATTAGGAATTCATGAAATGGGAACAGCAAGAATGGGTCGTGACCCGAAAACTTCAGTTTTAAATAAATTTAATCAAATACACTCAGTCAAAAATGTTTTTGTAACAGATGGATCAGCTATGACATCTGCAGGGAATGTTAATCCGTCACTAACCTATATGGCATTAACAGCCAGAGCTGTTAATCATGCAGTAGGTGAATTAAATAAAAAAAATATTTAAAAATGAATAGAAGAAAAGCACTTAAAAATTTAGGATTAAGTTTAGGAACAATTACGTTATCTCCTGCAGTACTGAGTTTACTTCAAAGTTGTAAAAATGATTTGGATTGGAACCCTGTATTTTTTAATTCAAATCAAGTGAATATTGTTTCTGAATTATCAGATTTAATTATACCATCTGGTGATGATATTCCTGGTTCAAAAGAATTAAATTTAATTAAATTCATTGATCTATATATTCACAATATTTCAAATAAAAAAGAACAAGATTTATTAAAAAAATCAATGGATGCATTTTTAAGTGATTGTTTAATAAAATCAAATAAAAATAATATTGATAATCTTGAAAGAAATGATTTAGACACGAGTTTAGAATACTATTTCAAAATTAAAAATAGTTCTCATCGTAAATGGAGGCAGGCTTACAACAAAAATAAAGATGAAAATATTGAGAATAAGACTGATTTAAATGAAGCTTTTTCATTTAATTTTTTAAACACTATTCGTCAACTGACTATTACTGCATTTAAAGGAAATGAGTACATAGGTGAAAATGTTTTAGCATACGTTCCAATTCCTGGTCAGCAAAAAGGGTGTGTTGATTTACAAGAGACAACTGGTGGGAGAGCTTGGTCATTGTAATTTCATGAAAAATTCTTTAATTTTTATATTGTTTTTCGTTTCCTATGGATTATTTAGCCAGACTAATTATCCTCCAAAAAATGTTGGCTTTGCAATAGAATATGTCTACAAAAAAACAAAAGATACTGACCTGAAAGTTTGGGTTTTCAATCCAAAAGGTCATGTGTTGACAAAAAAAAAACCTGCGATAATCTTCTTTTTTGGAGGAGGGTATAGATCTGGGACACCTGACCAATTTGTTGAGCATGCTAAATATTTAAGTTCCAGAGGAATGGTTGCAATTTTAGCAGATTACAGAGTATCAAGTAGACATGATGTAAAAGTTATTAATTCTATTTCTGATGGAAAATCTTCAATTAAATGGCTCAAAGAAAATGCTGATATTTTAGGTGTAGATAAAAGTAGGATTGTTGCAAGTGGGGGATCAGCTGGCGGACATTTAGCTGCTTCAACTGCCTTATTAAATCAATTTGATGACATTAAAGAAATAAATAGCAAATTCAATTCTAAACCAAATGCTCTAATTCTTTTTAATCCCGGATTAAATTCAAATGAAGAAAGGTGGATTAAAAATCAAAATCAAGTTGAAAGAATTGGTACCAATGATAACTATAGTATATCACCTTTTCATAATATTACAAATAATGTACCTCCAACTATAATCTTTCATGGATCTGCAGATAAAACTGTACCTGTGTCATCTGCTGAACTTTTTACAAAAAAAATGAATGATTTGGGTAATAACTGTAAACTATTTATTTATAAAGATCTTGAACATGGATTTTTTAATTATGGAAGAAATTCTAATGGTCCTTTTGTTGATACCATGAGAAAAGTAGACGATTTTCTTGTATCTTTAGGATATATACAATCTCTTCCATCTTTAATAGATAAATAATAGTGAGAAAATTTTTATTTTATTTTGTTCTTTTTACAATTTCAGTAAATTATTCACAGGATAAAGAAGATCTTTTTAACCTCATTTCTAATGAAGAAAAAAAAATCGAATTACTCCCTCAAAAAATGATTTTTACTCAAAGTTTGCTTTGGGGTAAAAAGGGTTTGTTGAGAAAAACACGAATTTCAGAATTAAATCTAGAGAATAGACAAAAAGAATTAAGATTAAGAAAGTCAATGCTTACTGCTCATCAGGCAATAGGATATTTAACATTGGCTTCAATGATAGCTCAAGGTATAATTGGAGGGAAGCTGTATAATGGAGATGAAAGTTTGAGAAGTACTCATAATACTATGGGTAAGGTTGTAAATATTGGTTATTTTACTGGAGCTGGTCTCTCATTATTTTCACCTCCTCCACTTATAAATAAAAAGAAATCAAAGGGATTTGATTCAATAAAAGCTCATAAAATATTAGCCACCATTCATTTTTCTGCAATGGTTGCTACAAATCATTATAAACACAGAGATAAAAAAATTCATAAAGCATCTGCTTACACTGCTTTTGCTAGCTATGCAACAGCTGTAATTGTCTTAAAATTTTAATATGAAGAAATTATTTTTACTTTTCATTCTAATACCAATTACGAATTGTTTTTCTCAGGAGCAGGAAAGATGGATGTTAAATTCAGAGTCTTCTGTTATTAAGTATGAGGCAAAACATTTGCTTCATAAGTGGGAGGGAATAAATGAAAAAATCAAGGGAGTTTTTCTGTTAAAAAATAATGCTGGAAAAATAGCTGTTGCAGCAAACATATCAGATTTTGATACAGGAATTAGTAATAGAGATTCCAATACACTAAGAGTTTTAAATGCCTTGGAATATCCTCAAGTTAAATTTTATTCTGATAAAATTTTAATTTCTGAAAATGTTATAAGTTTTGAGGGTGAACTAGATTTCCATGGTGTAAAAATTAAAAAAAATATTGAGGCAAATTATTTCATAAAGAATAGTTCAATAAATATTGAAGGAAATTTTCCAATACAATTAACTGATTTTGACATCAAGCTTCCCTCTTTGATGTTAGTAAAAATGGATAACATAGCTAATATCAAATACAAATTAATTTTTGAAATGAATAAATAGTTTTATTATGAAAAAACTTTGTTTATTACTGCTTTTTTTTTCAATTAACTCAGTTGCTCAAAATCCAAACATAGTATATATATTAGTAGATGATCTGGGATATGGTGATTTGAGTTCTTATGGTGCCCAAGATGTTAAAACTCCAGTAATTGATAAGTTAGCTAGTGAAGGTAAACGCTTTACTAGGGCTTATGCAAATAGTAATGTTTGCTCGCCAAGCAGAGCATCAATTTTATCAGGAAATTATCCTGATAGAGTAGGTGTTCCAGGAGTAATTAGACAATTTGAAGATAATGATTGGGGAAATTTAAGTAATGATTTTGTTTCTCTTCCTGATGCTCTTAAAAAATCAGGATATAAAACTGCTCTTATTGGAAAATGGCATTTAGGTTTAGATTCACCTGACATTCCAAATGAAAGAGGATTCGATTTTTTTAAAGGCTTTTTAGGTGATATGATGGATGATTATAATCATCATTTAAGAGGAGGTGTTAATTGGATGAGAGAAAATGATATCGAAATTAATCCAAAGGGACATGCAACGGATTTATTTACTCAATGGTCAGTGGATTATATTAATGAAAATAAAAACTCAAAAAATCCCTTTTTTCTATTTTTAAATTATAATGCCCCTCATTCACCCATTCAGCCACCAAAAAAATGGTTGAATATGGTAAAAAATAGAGAAACAAAAGCTGATTTAAATCGTCAAAAATTAATTGCTTTTATAGAGCATTTAGACAACTCAATAGAAAAGGTTTTAGTTTCTCTTGAAAAAAATAACCTTATCAATAATACTGTTATTATTTTTACTTCTGACAATGGAGGTGCATTATATTATTCTGCTTCTAACAAACCCCTAAATGGAGGAAAAGGTAACATGATGGAGGGAGGAATTAGGGTTCCATGTATAGTAAAGTGGCAGAGCGTTGTTAAACCAGGAATTGTAAAAGAACCTATTATGCTGATGGATTTTTATCCAACGCTGATAAATATTTCAAGAAAATATGATAATTTAAAACTACCTTCAAAAAACATTCTTCCTCTGTTAAAAGAAAATATGCTTACATATGAGGACAGATATATGGTTTGGGTTAGAAGAGAAGGTCATATTTTTGGTGGAAGAGCATTCTACGCTATATCAGACGGTCGTTATAAATTATTACAAAATTCACCCTTTGAGCCTTATGTTTTATACGATCTGAATAATGATCCATTTGAAAAAAATCCTATAATAAATAAAGAAGTTAAAAACAGGCTTCAAAAAGAGCTTACAAAACATATTCAGATATCGGGAAATATTCCCTGGCAGTAAATCCTGATTGAAATTTTTGAATGCCTTTTAAAAAAACATTAATATGAAAAAATATATATTATCAGTTGATGCTGGAACAACGAGCTCTAGGGCTATTCTATTTGATAAAAAAGGAAATCAAATATCAATTTCTCAATTTGAGTTTAATCAGTTTTTTCCAAAAGAGTCTTGGGTTGAACATGATCCAATTGAAATTTGGGAAACTCAATTAAAAGCCATTAAAAGTGTCATTAAGAAATCAAAAATTAATGTTGATGAAATTGATTCAATCGGAATTACCAATCAAAGGGAAACAACAGTTATATGGAATAAAAATACTGGCCAACCCGTATATAATGCAATTGTATGGCAAGATAGAAGAACAGCTTTCATTTGCGATGAATTAAAAGCCAACGGATTTGAAAAATCATTTTATAATAAAACAGGATTGGTATTGGATGCTTACTTCTCAGGAACTAAAATCAAATGGATATTAGACTCTGATCCACAAGTTCGCGAACTAGCCAATAGTGGAGATTTATTATTTGGTACAATTGATAGTTGGTTGATTTGGAATTTAACTGGTGGAAAATGTCACATGACCGATTATTCAAATGCCAGTAGAACATTAATGTTTAATATACATACCCTAAAATGGGATAAGGAATTACTTTCAATTTTAAATATTCCAAACACCTTATTACCTGAGGTTGTTGATAGCTCAAAAAAAATAGGTTTCAGTGAAAAATCAATTTTAGGATCTGAAATTCAAATTTGTGGTGTAGCCGGTGACCAACAAGCTGCGTTGTTTGGACAAATGTGTATCAATCCAGGTGATGTTAAAAATACTTATGGAACAGGATGTTTTTGTATGATGAATACAGGGACAAAGGCAGTAAAATCAAATAATAAAATGCTGACAACTATTGCATGGAAAATTGGAAAAGAAACAATATACGCTTTGGAAGGAAGTGTTTTTATTGCAGGTGCTTTAGTACAATGGTTGAGAGATCAATTAAATATTATTAAAGATTCCTCTGAAATTGAAACATTAGCTAGTTCTGTTAAGGACAGTGGTGGAGTTACTTTTATTTCTGCTTTATCTGGTTTGGGTGCTCCTTACTGGAATCCAACTGCTACTGGAGCAATTATGGGTATAACTAGAGGAACTCAAAAAGGACATATTGCTAGAGCAGCTTTAGAAGCTATTGCATTACGTTCACTTGAAATAATCACAGAAATGGAAAAGGATTCAGGAACAAAATTTAATAAATTAAAAGTAGACGGGGGGGCAAGTAATAATAATCTTCTAATGCAAATTCAATCAAACTTTCTAAAAACAACTGTAGTTAGACCAAGGACAACTGAAACAACAGCACTTGGAGCCGCTTTTTTAGCTGGTTTAGGCTCAGGATTTTGGTCATCTATTGAAGAGATTAAAGATCTTTGGAAAATTGATAAAGTATTTAATCCATCCGACAACAATAATGATCAATTAGTGCTAAATAATTGGAAAAAAAGAATTAAAAAAATTCAATAAAATTGAATAGATCCTCCAATTTAAAATTACTTAATAATAAAATATTTGATTTTATAATTATTGGTGGAGGAGCAACTGGACTAGGATGCGCTTTAGACGCCTCTTCAAGAGGATGTTCTGTATTATTGGTTGAAAAACATGATTTTTGTAAAGGTACATCTTCAAGAAGCACCAAACTTATTCATGGAGGAGTAAGGTACTTAGAAAAAGGTCAATTCTCTTTGGTTTATCAGGCTTTAAAAGAAAGAGATATTTTATATCAGAATGCCAGTCACCTAGTTAATGAAGTAGGTTTTTTAATTCCTACGTATAATATATTTTATAAAATTTATTATTGGCTTGGATTAAAATTATATGATTTAATTTCAGGGAATAAGATTTTCAACAAATCTAAAATGATTGGAAAAAAAGAAGCCATTTTTTTGGTTCCAAACATTGAAAGAGATAAGTTAAACGGTGGTATTGTTTATTACGATGGACAATTTAATGATTCGAGAATGGGATTAGATATAGCTTTGACTGCTTCGGATAACAACGCGGTACTTATTAATTATATGTCCTTTGAATCGTTTATTAAAAATAAAAAAAACAATATAATTGGTGTTAATACGACAGATATATTGACTGGGAATGTATATAAAGTTTTTGGACAAAAAATTATCAATTGTACTGGGGTTTTTTCCGATTCTATTTTAAGAAAGGATTCTTTTAATTCAAAACCTTTAATAAAACCTAGCCAAGGAATTCATTTAGTAGTAGAAAAAAAATTTTTAAAAGGAGATTTCGGAATACTTGTTCCTAAAACTTCAGACGGAAGAATACTCTTTGCTGTTCCATGGCTGGGACATGTACTGCTTGGAACAACAGAAACTGACATTGATAAACCAGTAATTGACCCAAGTCCAAAAAAAATAGAAATTGATTTTATTTTAAATACAATAAATAAGTATATGGAAATTAAGCCAAAAAAAAGTGATGTGAAGAGTGTTTTTGTAGGCTTAAGACCTTTAATTTCTTCAAATAAAAAAGGCAAATCTAAAGATCTTTCAAGAACTCATAAAATTATTATTAGTTCCTCAGGTTTAGTTAGCGTTGTTGGAGGGAAATGGACAAATTACCGAATTATGGGGAAAGAGGTTATCGATTTATCATTAAAAAAAATGGATCAAAAGTTTGTTAAATCTAAGACCGAGACACTAAAAATAAAAAACGGACTTAGTAAGGTTGATTTAAAGGAAAAATCCTTAAGTAAGAATTTTTATCTGTCAAAAAGTCAAATAATTCACTTTGTTAGAAATGAAATGGCAATTAATATCGATGATATTATGTCACGTCGTTCTCGTTGTTTATTTTTAAGTAGTGAAGAAAGTGAAATGATTGCACCAAAAGTAGTTAAAATCATGTCTGAAGAACTTTCAAAAAACCAAGATTGGATAGATGAACAGTTAATCAGATTTAATAAGCTAATTAAACTTTATAAAATATAATTATGGATATATTATTTGCAGAATTTATTGGAACAACAATACTTTTACTTTTAGGTATAGGGGTTAATGCAAATACCTCCTTAAAAAACACTATTGGAAATAATGATTCTGCATGGGTTTTAGTAACCATGGCATGGGGACTTTCTGTTTTTATTGCTGTTTTTATCACAGGACAATTTAGTGGTGCTCATTTAAACCCTGCAGTTACTATCGGTCTAGCTTTTGCTGGAAAATTTTCCTGGGCACTTGTTCCTACATACATAATTGCTCAGTTTCTGGGAGCAATTTTTGGAAGTTGGTTAGCATATATTATTTATATAGATCACTACAGGTTAACAAGCGATGAACAAACTGTAAGAGGTTCTTTCTGCACTGGACCAGCAATAAGAAATTATAAAAATAATTTTTTCAGTGAGTTGGTAGGTACTTTTGTTTTAGTTTTTGCAATCTTTTTTATTGTTGAGCCAAACATTGAAATTGATGGTGATGTTGTCAATTTTGGATTAGGAGCTTTGGATGCTCTTCCTGTTGGAATTGTCGTTTGGGTAATTGGTATGACTCTTGGCGGAACAACAGGATTTGCTATCAATCCAGCAAGAGATTTTGGACCTAGACTAATGTATTCTTTACTTCCTAGAAAGAACAAACAACCAGATTGGGGATATAGCTGGATTCCAGTTTTTGGTCCATTAGTTGGAGCAACTCTAGCCGCATTGTTGTATAATAGTTTGTAATTGATGAATAAAGAAATTATACCATGTGTGGCGGGCTCAACTGGACTGGTTGGTTCCTTTTTATTAAAAAATCTTACTAAATCTTATTCTCAAGTAGTTTCAATCACAAGAAGAGAGTTTATTCATAATTCATCAAATATTAAGAATGTTGAGATAGATTTTGATAATATCGAAAACGAAAATATTTTTAATAATAATAATCATTTATATATAGCCTTAGGTACAACAAGAAAAAAGGCTGGTAGTGACAAAAATTTCATAAAAGTAGATTACGATTATTGCATTAATTTAGCTAGAAAAGCAGTTGAAAGTGGAGTGAAAAGAGTTTCTGTCGTATCATCTGTTGGTTCTAATCCCAAATCTACTTTACTATACCCCAAAACAAAAGGTCTGATGGAACAAGAGTTGTCTAAATTACCTTTTGAACATATTAGTGTTATGAAGCCAGGATTAATTTTAGGAGACAGGCTAGAAACTAGGCTTGTAGAAAAATTTGCTAAAATTTTATTTTCTCTAATAAATCCTTTTCTTTTCGGAGGATTAAAAAAATATAAATCTATCCATGCCGATGTAATATCAAAAGCAATGATTAATCAAATGGTTAAAGGTGATTCTGGTTTTTTTTGTTTTGAATACGCTGAATTAGTTGAAAGCATAAAAAAATAATATTTTCTAAAATTATTTATTGTTATTTATTTGCTAAGGAATATTATCTTTATTGTATGAGGAAATTGTTTTTTTCTTTCTTTTTATTGATAAGTGGTTTGATTTATTCTCAGTCAAACTCCTCTCCAATCGCAACCGACGTTTACACATCAACAAAAAAAAATACAGAGCTATCAGTGCATCTTGTTGGTTCTGACAGTGATATTTCAGATAATTTAACCTATTCAATTGTTTCAATTTCTACACATGGCACTTTAAAAGATCCACTTAACGGAAATGCAATATTGGTAGCAGGAAGCACCTTGTCTAGTAACGGCAATGTGGTCACATTTGTTCCAGGATCAAGTAAGTACAGCTCCTACATTGAATCAGGAACAACTTCATTTACATACAAAGTAAATGATGGCATAGATGACAGCGCAGAAAAAATAGTTTACATAAAAGTTTTTGACGATTTTTTAGCATCACCATCTTTAAAAGGTTCTGAGATAACTGGTGATAATCCTGGTGATAGTTTTGGTCAATCAATAGCCATGAGTGAGAATGGTGATTTAATGGCAGTTGGAGCTCCTTTGTTTGGTTCAGGAGATAAGGGAAGTGTTAAAGTTTTAAAATATACTAGTGGCTCAGGTTGGGCTGCTCATGGTAATGTTATCGAAGGAGCAAGTGATGGTGATAAATTTGGATCAGGTGTTTCATTAAATGGTGACGGTTCAGTTTTGGCTGTTGGCGCAGCTTATGCAAATTCAAATAGGGGACAAGTAACAATTTACAGTTATAATTCTGGGACTAACAACTGGGATTTAATAGGAACAATTGATGGAACAAATATTGCTTCACCAAAGTCTATTTCTGAACAATTTGGGAATGACGTGAGATTAAGTAAAGATGGTAAAACATTAGCTGTTAGTGATTTGTGGCACGATTCGGGATCTAAAATAAATTCAGGAAGAGTGGTTGTTTACAGATATCAATCAGGAACAACATGGAATATTTTAGGATCCAGTTCTGAAATTTCTGGAGAAAGTGGCGATAATTTAGGTTGGGCAGTTGATTTGAGTTCCAATGGAAATATTTTAGCAGTAGGCGCTCATGAAAACGACACAGGAAAAAATGTTGGAGGTCAAGTCAAAATTTTCCAATATAATGGCTCAACAGATACTTGGGAAAATAAAGGGATTATTTACCCTACTGATCAAATTTCAAATGAAAGATTTGGTTCCTCAGTTGACTTAAATTCTAGTGGACTGATAGTTGCTGTAGGATCGAGATACGATAAACCAAATTCTAAGACAGCTGAAGGATCTGTTAGTGTTTATAATTGGCTGAGCGGAACCACATGGAATCGCTTAGGTTCAGAAATTAAAGATGAAGTTGGAAACGGTGACGACGCCAAATTTGATTATTTTGGTTCTCACGTATCAATAAACAATCCTGGAACCATATTAGGGGTTGTTGCTCCAGGTTTTGATGGGAATAAGGGCAATCTTAGATTATACAGCTATGATTCAGAATTATCTCGATGGACTCAAATTCCATCAACTACTTTTACCATTCCTGGTGAAAATGCTTCTGATTATACCACAGGGAGTGGAGACGAGGCAAAAGGTCAAAAAGTATTTATTAGTGGCGACGGTTCTTCTGTAGCTTTAGGAGCTGATTTGAATGACAGCGGCGGAACAGATTCGGGACATGTGAGGGTTTATAACCTTTATACAGTTCAACAAATTCCCTCTGCAGATTCTCAAACAGTTGCTTTCCCTTTATATGAGCAACTTACCTCCTCGTTAGAAATTGAACTTAAAGCTTCCGATTCAGATAGTGGTCCAAACAACTTAGGTTATGTTATTACCGAACTTAATACTGCCAAATTATATGAGGGAAGTACAGAAATTTCATCTTCGGATATTCCTTATTCTTTAACTGGAAATAAAGTTAAATACAATAGTAATTCTGATACAGTAGTAAATGATTCATTTAAGTTTGTTGCTCATGATGGTGATGGTGGTGCTTCCAGTGTTCCTGCAACAGTTTCACTAACCGTTATCCCTGATAATGATAAACCTGTATCAATTGCTGATAATAAAACCACGGATGAAGATACTGTATTAGATATAACTTTAACTGCCACTGATGTAGACTCGCCAGCAAGT
Organism: uncultured Flavobacteriaceae bacterium; assembly: GCA_938088195.1. Lineage (GTDB taxonomy): Bacteria > Bacteroidota > Bacteroidia > Flavobacteriales > Flavobacteriaceae > MAG-121220-bin8. The sequence continues at coordinate 28,798 of CALKEO010000002.1, forward strand.
GACTTAACCTATACAATAGACACTTTTCCCTTAAATGGTATCTTAAAACAAGGGGGTTATGAAGTTACTGCTAATTCAACTGCTATTTGGAATGGGCCCAATACAACATTTACTAAATCAGGTGGGTCAGATCCAACACTACAAGCCAATCAAGACCGTCTTACTGGAGAGGTATGGATAACAAGGGGAAATGATGGTGGTCAAATATTTAATATTATGGCAGAAAGTGTTTACAATAAAACAAATAGCCCTACGGGAACAAAATGGGCGATAGGAACATTAGATCAAGTCTCGACTTTAACATTTTCAAAATTTAGAGCAGCGGTAGGACAACCTAAAGATGTTGTTGGCAAAAATTTAGTAATGTATCTTGAAAATGATAACATCTACTTAAGTGTTAAATTTACATCTTGGTCAACTAATAAAAATGGTGGCTTTGCCTATGAAAGAAGTACACCAGGTGCTGATTTTACCTACACACCAAATCCTAATTTTTCAGGGTCTGACTCATTTACTTTCAAAGTAACTGATAAAGGAATTAATTCAAGTACAGATACTGATGTTGAAATTAGCGATCCAGCCACAATATCAATAAATGTCAATAATACAGATAATGACCCTCCCTTGGCTGAGAACAAATCAGTCTCTGCCAGTCAAGATACAGAAACAGCAACGATAGCTCTTGTTGCATCAGATCCTGATGATGACGATTCATCATTAGTTTTTTCAATAGCTACCCTTCCAAGCAATGGAATTTTAAAAGATGGAGGTACTGAAATTACTGGAGCTGCAGATATCTCAGCTGCATTAACTTACTCACCAAATAATGGTTACACAGGAAGTGATTCTTTTACTTTTACAGCAAAAGATGATCAGTCAGCCACAAGTACAGCGGCCACAGTTTCTATTTCTGTTTCAGATTCTAATGACCCCCCTGTTGCTACAGCAAAGTCAATTACAGTAAATGAAGATGTGGAATCTGAAACCATTGTTTTAGAAGCTACTGATCCTGATGCCTCCGACACATCATTTACCTATTCTATTGCAACTTTACCAGCAAATGGTACATTAAAAGATGGGGGAACAGTAATTACAAAAGCTGGCGATATTTCAGGCACTTTAACCTATATTTCTAATAATAATTATGTTGGAAATGATTCTTTTACATTTACAGCAAAAGATGACGAATCTGCCGAAAGTTCTGCAGCAACTGTTTCAATAACAGTTAATAATGTGAATGACCCGCCGGTTGCTCAAAATCAGTCGATTACAACAAGAGAGGACACTACTACTAGCCCTGTGATTACTTTGTCAGCAACCGACCCTGACACATCTGACGATACTTTTACATACACCATTAAGCTGTTACCAACTAAAGGAATCTTAAAAGATGGTTCTACAGAAATTACAGCAATAGGAACTGAGTTAAGTGGAGCAACTTTGACTTACACTCCTGACTTAAACTACAATGGAAATGATTCGTTTAATTTTTCTGCCAAAGACGATGAAAGCGCTGAAAGCGCAGATGGAAGTGTTTCATTGACTATTACACCTTGGAACGATCCACCTGTTGCCATTCAACAAAACTTGAACACTGGTGAGGACACCTCACTAAATATAACTGTTTCAGGGACAGATGTTGATGGCGACGACTTGACTTATTTCTTGTACTCACTTCCAATAAATGGGACTTTAGAGCAAGGTGGAACTACTATAGTCGATGCTGATTTACCAAAAACTTTGACCTCCTTGGATTTGACCTATGTTCCAAATGCTGGCTATAACGGATCAGACACTTTTAAATTTAAAGCTAGAGATTTGACTTACGAGTCATTTTCTACAGCCAATAATATGGTTGTGATAAATGATGGTGGAACACCAGTTACCTATGAAACAGAATATGGAAAAACATATTTTTTAATACAATCCACTCCAACAAAAATGGACTGGCCTGAAGCCAAAGCAATAACTGATTCTTATTACGGAGCTAGAATGTATGTTCCTTTAAATGCCGAAATGGAAAAATCTGTTTACGATGCTTTACAGTCAATGAGTAGACTAGACGGTCCTTTTTGGATGGGTCTTTTTCAAGACAGAAGTGCTACGGATTATTCTGAGCCAAGTGGTGGTTGGTATTGGGTAAATGGAAATAAATTAGGGGATGGATATACCAATTGGCATGCTGGAGAACCCAACGACGCTGGAGATGAAGATTATGGACAATTTAATTTTGGTGGTTTTGGAATTGAATGGAATGACATGTCTGTGGGAAATGGACAATCTTATGCTATGTTTGAATTTACTGCAGAGGACAGTACCGCCGAAATAAATATCAATATTACAGAAGTTAATGATCCACCTGTAGCAAATAATCAAAGTGTTGAAACCAATGAAGATATTCCATTAACAATTAAACTTACAGGAAGTGACCCTGAGAATGATCCATTAACATATCTTATAAAGTCTTTACCAACTTATGGAAAATTAAAAGAGGGAGGAAATGAAATTCTAGCTTCTGAATTACCAAGATTACTTCCTGCAGATTCCTTATCCTACCATCCAAATGCTGATTATAATGGAAGTGATTCCTTTGATTTTATGATCAATGCTAACTTTTTAAATGCCTTTTCAAAAGCAAATGGTTTAAAGTTTATTGAAAAAAATGGGGAACCTGTAACTTTTGATAAGCCTAAGGGAAAAACTTATTTTTTAATACAAAACGAAACAGGCCAAGCTGGATTTAATCCCATTGATTGGCCAGATGCTAGGGATCTTGCAAAAAATTATGAGGGGGCAGAAATGTATATAGTTAAGGATGAAACTATGGAAAAGATGGTATGGGACGCGCTTACAGAAATGGGTTTAACAAGTGGACAGCTTTATTGGATGGGTCTTTATCAAGACAGAACCGTTTCAGACTATATCGAACCTGGAGACGAAAGTCAAAATTTTGGTGGATGGCGATGGACCGACGGAACAAAATTACTTGGTGGCTACACCAATTGGAAAAGTGGAGAACCTAATGAAGCTGGTCCTGAAGACTATGGCCAAATAAATTTTCATGGAACTGGGGAGTGGAACGATATGAGAATTGGTTCCGGACAATCATGGCCACTGTTCGAATTTGCTATCACAGGAAGTTCAGAAAGTAATACAGCCAAAATATCAATTAATGTCAAATCTGTTAATGACATGCCTGTAGCCGATTCTATCAACCTAAGTACACTTGAAGAAACACCACTAGATATTACTCTTAATGCTACTGATCCAGAGGGTGTGTTACTTATGGATTATGTGGTCAAGTCTTTACCAGCAAATGGTGATCTAAGTGAAAATAATGTAACTATTACAACTGCTGATTTACCTAAAACTTTATCTGGAAAAAACTTAACCTTTGTACCAAATGATGATTATAACGGAACAGAATCTTTTGATTACTATGTTATTGACAAAAATTGTCCTAATACCAATTCATCGACATTAACAGTTTCAGGAGATTTTACTGCCTCGGCAAGTGGAAATAATCCTATGGTTATTCCACCACAAAATATTAAGGGAACAGCTAGTGTTAATCAAAAGCAAGTAGATATTAAATTTAGTGTGGGACAAGGTGATATATTTCAAAGTTGTCAAATTAAGTTAGATGTTAGAAGTTTTGATGATGGGTTACAATTTACAATTGATGGAGTCAATCTTTTAAGTTTTTCACAACAACATTGGGACCCTGCATTTGGCGCGAGTACTACTGAGTTTAGTGGTAATGGAAGATTTGCCACATCGGGTAGTCTTTGGGCACCATGGAATGGCGATGGAAATCCAAAATTAGAAATTGCTTCTGGAAAGATCAAATTAATGGTTGATACTAAAAATGGAACGCGTGAAGATGTTTTACCTTTTATGGACACATCAAGAACTAATTGGGCATTAGTTTCAAACTTTACTTATGATTGCGAGGCTGGATTTAATTTATTAATTGGAAATCATAACGGAGGAGGAGGAGCCGGTGGTATCGATGCTGATTTAACAGTTGAGGCTTTCATAGTTCCATGTGAGGAAAGCAATGTAGCTAAAGTCACTATGATAGTTGATCCGGTGAATGATCCACCTGAGTCAGATCCTCAAACTGTTGATACGGATGAAGATTTGGCTGTAGATATTACTCATGTTGGAAGAGATAAAGATTTAGTTGATATTTTTACTGTCCACACACAAATGGGTGCTGATATTCCTCAAACAGGACAAATAGGAGAGTCTTTAGCACTTTCTTCTGATGGAAATAGAATAATTCTTGGAGAATGGAATCCGGCATCTGGAAATGCTAAGGTCTTTGATTGGGATGGAACAAACTGGAAACAAGTAGGAGCAAGCATTGATGGAAGTTCAACTGGTGATATTTTTGGAGAAAACGTTACTATTTCTAGTGAGGGTAACAGGGTAGCGGTAGCAGGTCCTAAAAATGATAATGCAAGTGGTAGTGATGCGGGTCATGTAAAAGTATATGATTACGACGGATCTAAATGGAACCAAGTTGGATCAGAAATAATTGGAAATGCAACCAACGATTACTTAGGTTATCGTGGGATGCATCTCTCAGGTGATGGTAATGTGCTTGTCATAGCTTCTTTCAGAGGAGGTTATGTTAACACTTACCAATGGAATGGAACAGATTGGATAAAATCTGCTACTATTTCGATTAGCAAAGGAAGTACTGAATCACCTGGACAAGTATACTTATCTATTGATGGCAAAAGACTAGCCATAGGGGTTACTGCCAATGGATCAAAAGGTCAAGTGAGTATTTATGATTGGAACGGAATCGATACTTGGAATCTTTACAAAACAATTGATGGAACAGTTGGACGTTTTGGAAATACAATCGACCTTACAAGAGATAGTAAAAAAATAGCTATCGGCGAGCATGATTCTTCAAGTGTTAGTGTATATGATATTTCTGGACCAAATCCGGTTAGAACAGGAGTTGATATTCCCTATGGAAATCAATCTAGTTTTTGGAGATACATCTCCCTTTCAGATGATGGAAGTAGATTAGGTATTCCTATAATGGCAAGCAAATTAGGTGTATTTGATTGGGATGGATCCTCATGGAAACAATTAGGAGAAGATATTATTTCAACAGGCTTAACTGGTGAATCGTTTGACATGTCAGCTAACGGAAAAATAATGGCAGGAGGAGGACACGATGGTCCAAACAAAATATTTAATATTTTAAACCTTTCTTATATAATTACTACCTATCCAGCCAATGGAATCTTAAAAGAAGGTTCTAAAACTATAACCCCTTCTGAACTTCCTTATATTTTAAAAGGAACGGATGCTACTTATGTGCCTAACTCAGGATTTTTTGGTCAAGACAAATACAATTTTAAGCTTAATGATGGTAAGGCAGACAGTACGGACAAAGTGAGTGGATTAAGAGAAGATTCACAAGTAACTATTAATATTAAAGAATTTGTTTTAGAACTTCCTGGTAATTATACTTTAACACCAACTGAGACATGTAAGGGTTCAGACTTTGGAATAATTGATATTGAAGTGGCTGCAACATCTTACAAAAAAACTGCTTCTGGACCTGATATTCCGATCACATACAAAATAAGTATTGAAGGAAAGGGAGAGTTGGCGACAATTACATCACCAGATAAAACCGCTCAAATTAAAAATTTACCAGAAGGTAAACATAAATTAATTTTTAAAGTTGTTGAAGAACCAAAATATGAAGAAGTTATAGAGTTTGAAATTATTGGAACCGATCCACCAGTAGCTTATCCTGTTACAAAGTTAGAAGCATGTGATGATACAGCAGATGGAGATGATACAAATGGTAAGGTAGATTTTGATACATCTACTGTCTTAACTAGTCTTCTCAAAAATCCTACAACGGGCGTATTACAAGATGAAAAATTATTTGATATTGCGTTCACTTATTTTGATGAAGCTTCTGCGACAAATGTAACTGCCGCAACACTTCCTAATCCTTTTTACTCATCGGCACAAACAATTTCTGTCAAGTTTACTAGTAAAGCCAACGGAAGTTGTATTGCTAACCAGACCATAGACTTACAAGTCAATACACTACCAGTTTTTGAAAGAATAGAAGATGTTAAAAGTGTTTGTACAAATCTTGATCCAGTTACTATTGGGGTGGCTTCCAAAGACAGTAGAAGTTATACCTATACTTGGACAAGAAATGGAACAGATTTTCCTCCAAATATTACTGGAGTTGATAGTAGTATTACTATTGGATTAGGAGGAGAGTATGTAGTTACTGCAACTACTACTGATGGAACAAACTGTTCTCAGTCAATGACTATTCAAATAAAGGAATCTAGTATAGCTAATTTGCAGAAAAAAGATATTGAAATTAAAGATTTGCAACCAGGGCCAAACAATACGGTTACTGTTTTAACAGGAACTCTTGGAATTGGCGATTATGAATTTGCAATTGATGATGTTACAGGTCCTTACCAAGATTCACCTATATTCGAAAATGTAAGACCAGGAAATCATATTGTATATGTTAGAGACAAAAACGATTGTGGTATTGCAAAAATTAATATTATAGTTATTGGTTATAAAAAGTTTTTTACTCCAAACGGTGATGGGTTTACTGATAAATGGAATATCATAGGAATTACCCCCGATAATTTACCTCAATCTAATATTTATATTTTTGATAGATATGAAAAGCTATTAAAGGAGTTAGATCCTCTTTCTGATGGTTGGGATGGGACTTTCTTAGGAAATCCAATGCCTCAAACGGATTATTGGTTTAAGGTTCTCTTACAAGACGGAAGAGAATTAAAAGGACATTTCAGTTTAATAAGAGGTTGGTAAAAATCTTTTGTTCTTAAATATTTCAATTCCATTTTTCTATTAACTTCGCAGCATTAAAAATTAAGTAGTTTAATGCTCAATATTCACAACCTTTCTGTTTCTTTTTCTGGTGAGTATTTATTTGAAGAGATTTCTTTTAAACTTATTTCAGGAGATAGAGTTGGTTTGATTGGTAAAAATGGTGCTGGTAAATCAACCTTACTGAAATTGCTTTCTAAAGAAATGGAATTAGATTCAGGTTCGATTGCTTTTGAAAAGGACGTGAAAACTGGGTTTTTGAAACAAGATATTGATTTTGACAAGGGTAGATCTGTTTTAGATGAAGCTTACCAAGCATTTGAGGAAATTAAGAAAATCGAAAAAAAACAAAATCAAATTAATAGAGAGCTTGAAGAAAGAACAGATTATGAAAGTGAATCATATTTGGAACTGATAAATGAACTTGGTGAAACATCAGACAGATATGAGTTAATTGGAGGATATAATTACCAGGGACAAACCGAAAAAATTCTTCAAGGTTTAGGATTTAAAAGAGAAGATTTCGATAAAAAAACCGATACATTTTCAGGGGGATGGCGAATGAGAATAGAACTGGCTAAACTTCTTCTTCAAAATAATGATTTACTTCTTCTAGATGAGCCCACTAACCACCTTGATATTGAATCAATAATATGGTTGGAACAGTTTTTAAAAACTTTCCCTGGCGCAGTCGTTATTGTTTCTCATGATAAAATGTTTTTAAATAATGTAACAAACCGAACCATTGAAATTTCACTAGGAAGAATTTATGATTTTAATAAACCTTATTCTAAATATCTAGTTCTTAGAAATGAAATTAAAGAACAACAGATAAGCGCACAAAAAAACCAGGACAAGCAAATTCAGCAAACTGAAAGATTAATTGAAAAATTTAGAGCAAAAGCCTCAAAGGCTTCTATGGCACAGTCTTTAATAAAAAAAATTGATAAAATTGAAAGAATAAAGGTTGATAAGGACGATAATAGTGTAATGAAGTTACGCTTTCCAATTTCAATTAGACCTGGAAAAGTAGTTGCGGAAATTGAAGGTTTGTCCAAAAGTTACGAATCCAATCAGGTACTTTCTGATATTGATTTGCTTATTGAAAGAGAAAGTAAAATAGCTTTTGTTGGACAAAATGGACAAGGTAAATCTACTTTAGCCAAAATGATCGTTGGAGATATTAATGGAAGTGGACTAATGAAGCTCGGGCATAATGTTCAAATAGGATATTTTGCTCAGAATCAAGCAGAATATTTAGATGGTTCTAAAACAGTTTTAGACACCATGATTGATGCGGCAAACGAGAAAAATAGAAGCAAGGTTAGGGATATTTTGGGTTCGTTTTTATTTCAAGGGGATGACGTTGAAAAGTTTGTTAGAGTTCTCTCAGGTGGTGAAAGAAATCGTTTGGCTTTAGCCAAAATGCTTTTACAGCCTTTAAATGTTTTAGTGATGGATGAGCCAACAAACCATCTCGATATTAAATCAAAAAATGTTTTGAAACAGGCACTTCAAAATTTTGACGGTACTTTAATTGTAGTTTCTCACGACAGAGATTTTCTTCAAGGTTTGACCAATAAAGTTTATGAATTTAAGAATCAAAAAATCAAAGAGCATTTGGGTGATATTGATTATTATTTAGAACAAAGAAAAGTGGATGATTTTAGATCAATTGAAAAAAAAGATAAAACACCTAATTCAAAGAAAAAAACAAAAAAAAACGATTCTTTAAATCAGTCAATAAAAAAGAAAATTAATAATATTGAGAGTAAGATTTCTAAACTTGAAAAAGACATTTCTGTTATAGATATTGCCCTTGAAAATGATTACGAAAAAACTATTGCTCAAGCTGATTTCTTTTCAAAATATGAAAATATGAAAAATGAGTTGGGAGATTTGATGAAAAAATGGGAAGATTTAACAATCAAGTTAGAATAACTTTCTGATAATTTAAGTATCTTTATACGTTGCATGTTCTCGTGTAATTATATCAAATGAAAAAGCTTTTTTTTATTTTTATACTATCAATAAACTGCGGATTTTCTCAAGATCCAGTATTTACACAATTCTATAACATTCCTGAATCAATGAATCCTGCTTTTGCTGGTGGAGGAGGCGGCTCAGAAATTGGAGTATTAAACAGAACACAATGGCCAGGGTTAGATTATTCTTTAAATAGTCAGTTTTTTTATTTTGATAATTATATAGAAAGATACAATAGTGGACTTGAACTGACCATTCTAAATCAAGTAGAAACAGTCACAAGGTTCAATTATACTCAAATAGGTTTAAATTATTCCTACAGAGTACAACTAAATAACGAATGGTTTTTTTATCCTGGTTTATCTGTAGGTTTTGGAAATAAAGATTATGCATTTAATAATTTAGTACTTGAAGATCAAATACTGATCAACTCAGGAATTATAAATTTTGATTCTAAGGATCCTTTTTTACTAAATGAAAGCAAAAGTATTTTAGATATTGGAGCTGGATTTATAATTTTTAACGAAAACATTTGGTTTGGAGGAAGCTTTAAGCACTTAAACACTCCTGATATTTCTTTTGAACCTGAGGGTGATGTCAAACTAAAGCCTTTTATCTCCATTCATGGAGGATATAAATTACCTTTAAATCAAAGATTTTCTAGATCAGAAATGAATTTATATTTCAACTTTAATTACATGAACCAAAATGAGTATGATAGGTTAGATATTGGTTCCAAATTTCAAATCAATGATTTTACAATTGGTGCTTTTGGAACTTTAGCTCCAACCTCTGTTCAAAATGATTCTCATAAGTTGACATCTGTCAACTTTATAACGAACTTTGATTACAGGCAATTTAGTTTTGGATATTCTTATGATTTAAACATAAGTAGCCTTCAGAAAACTAAAGGAGTTTTTGAGATTTCAGTTTCATATAAATTTGATTCATTGTTTAACGATAACCCCATTCCATGTGGATGTAAATAATAGTATTTGAAAAAAATAATTAACATATTAATATTAATTTTTTTTGTAGGATCATTTACAAGTCTTACTGGCCAAACCTATGTTAAAACCTCTGAAAATATTTTACAGTATACTGCTGATCAGACTACAAACCATATTTTTACTATGTCAAAAACAGGAGGTAATTACAATCCTATTATTGTCACTGTTAATTTAAATAAAGCAGAATTTACAAATACTGGTGATAATTCTAAAGTGGGTTGGGGGACTGGTAATAATATTCCAGCCTCATGGGATTTTGAGATTACAAATGTAAATAATGGAGCTACAATTGAAGCTGGAAATAAAAGTTTTAAATTTTCTGGTGATCCAATCGTTGATGTAACTGTTAATGTAAGGGTGTTTGATTCTGGTGGAACTACTATTCCAGGTTTAGCATCTATCACATTAACTTATAGATTAGAAGGGATTTTTACTCAGAGTGAATCTACATTTATAGCGTGTTCGGGTAATTTAAAAATTGTAGTAAATGAGGTGTCTATTGGAACTCAAAGACCGTGTGCGGGTACAGATGGAGATCCAAAATATAATATAAAAGTTTTTAATGCTGGGACAACTACATTAGTAACCGAAGTTTCACAAACAAGTAATGAATTTTTAATTCCATTAGAAATTGGTGATTATGATTATGTGATAACTGATGGTTGTGGAAGGACCTTTTCGTCTGGATACGATATAACTGATGCGCCTGAGATTGGGGCGTCAGTGATTTTTGCAGGAAAGGAATGTTCGACTGATACTGATACTAAAGCTATTTTGAAGGTTCAAGGAACTAAAAGACCGCTTTCTTGGGTATTAGAGAAAAAAAATGGAGATAATTGGGATGCAGTATTTACTAATTTAAATGTTGGTGGTAATGCATCTAGCACCTCAGATATTACAGCATCTGGAACAGGGTCTTTTACTCTTTCTATCAATGGTCTAACTAGTGATGGTGTTTATAAATACACCTTTACCGATGCTAATACATGTGTTAAATCTACTGAATTTAATGTAGCAACACCCTCTCCTTTATCCCATCTGCTGGTGGAATCTGAAGTAGCTACTAAACGAGATTTAAATTGTAGTGGTGATGTTGATGGGAAATTGACTTTCACTGGAAGCGGAGGTTGGACCCAACCTTTTAGTGGCAATACTATCAACCCTATTAATTGGGGATCTGGATATACTTTTACTCTTATCAATGCAGATACAGGCGCTGAGGTCGGAGTAGTTAATTCTAGTTCGTGGTTCAATTTTGCAAAAAATGGTAGTAATGAGCAAATAGGATGGGAAGCTACATTTGATAACCTTCCACCAGGAAATTATAAATTAAAATTAAAAGAAAGTGTCGCCACCAATACGGATGCTGATCCTGATGTAATTTTTGGATGTGAAGTATTATTTCCTGACACCTATACAATCGCTGCACCTTCAGTATTGTCAGTTACTGGAACAAAATCTGATATTAGTTGTTTTGGCGATGATGATGGTAGTATTGATTTAACTGTTAGTGGAGGAACTCCTGCATATACAATCGCTTGGACAAAAACAGGAGATGGAACATTCAGTGCATCAACCCAAGACTTAACGGGACTGACACCTGGAGAATATAATGTAACTGTCACTGATTCTAAAAATTGTAGTCAATCAACAAGTTTTACAATTATTGAACCTGCTCAGCTTGCCGCAGAATTAGACACAACGGTTGCTACAGCAATTGATTGTTTTGACAATAATGGAGTAATTAAAGCAGATATTACAGTTTCTTCAACAGCTCCATTTACTTATGTAATAAATGGTACTGATTATAATGGAAATAATGTGAGTGCTTCCAGTGGAGAAACAACGAATACTTCTAATAGTTTTTCCGTTAAAGCAGGAGTTTATTCTGTAACTGTAACTGATGCTCGAGGCTGTGCGGTAACTACTGCTCAGCGAACATTAACACAACCTGCTAGTGGAATGGCTGTTACTGGAACTGTTAGTGCTGATTTTAATGGTTTTGAAAATGGAGACGGATTACATATGTCGTGTAATGGAGGAAATAATGGAGAAATTGATTTAACTGTTAGTGGAGGAACGGCTGGTTACAGCTACGCATGGACAGCGGTATCAGGGTCAGGTTTAGATGCATCTTCTGAAGATCAAACAGGCTTAACAGCTGGTGTTTATGAAGTGGTTGTAACTGATAGTACTGGATGTACAGTTTCCAGAAGATATGTTGTATCAGATCCAGCTCCTTTAACAATTCCAATAAATGACATGGCACCTGGTGATAAAGGAAATTACACTTTTTTGGGAGAGCTGGGGACAAGTAAGTATTATTTATCTAATGCAACACTAACTTACATGGAAGCAAGAGACATTGCTGCTAATCTTGGTGGGTATTTGGTTTCAATAAAAACACAAGCAGAAAATCAATGGCTAATTGATAATTCTCCCGAGCAAAACTTTTGGTTAGGATTGGATGATATTAGAGAAGAATCAAAAGTAGGAGGAGTAGTTGATAAAACAAAATATAGATGGAATGATGGAACGAGTTTGGATTGGGAAGGATTCCCTGGCGGTGAACCCAATGATGCCTCAAAGGATATTACTACTAATTCACCTGGGGAGGACTATATTGAATTCAGTGATGGCTCTTGGAATGATATTTTTCACAATGTAAAGAGAAAGTTTGTAATTGAATTTAATCCAACTCAGATTCCAGATTTTAATGGAAATAGTATTTCATGTTTTGGTGGAACTAATGGATCCATTGATTTTATTGTTACAGGTGGAACCACACCCTATACTTATGCATGGACCACAGCAGATGGTTCAGGATTAGATGCTACTTCTAAAAGTCAAACAGGGCTAGGTGCTGGTACTTACTCAGTCACGGTAACTGATAGTACTGGTTGTGCCAAGTCAATTGATTACACTATTACTCAACCCAATGAGTTACTAATGGCTTTTGACGATACAGTCAGTTCAGCGATTAATTGTTTTGGAGATAATGGGACTTTAAAAGTCGATATTAGTCAGGAGTCTGTGGCACCTTATACTTACTTGTTAGAGGGAACTGAGCTTGTTAGTGGTAATTTGGTTTCTCAAAGTCTTACCAATCAAACGGTTTTAACTCAATCATACAATACTTTAAAGGCAGGTACTTATAAAGTAACTATTACCGATGCCAATGGTTGTGTTAAAGTAACACCTGAAAAGACTCTTACTCAACCTACAGATGGTCTATCAATTTCCGAGGTTGTATCAGTTCATAATGGATTTAGTATTACATGTAACGGAGCTAATGATGGATCGATTGATTTGACAGTAGCTGGAGGAGCGGTAAATTATACTTACGCATGGACTACAACTGATGGTTCAGGTTTAGATGCTGCAGTAGCCGATCAAACAGGGCTTGGACCTGGAACTTATAAAGTAGTTGTTACTGATAATAACTTATGTACAATTGAAAAAACTTATACTTTAACTGAACCTACAGCATTAGCAATTACAGAGACTGTTTCAAGCCATAATGGGTTTGAAATAACATGTAACGGAGCAAATGATGGTTCCATAGACATCACTGCCAGTGGAGGAACATCTGTTTATACTTATTCGTGGACAACCGCCGATGGTTCTGGTTTGGAGGCAGCTGTAGCTGATCAAACTGGTCTTGGACCTGGAACTTATAAAGTTGAAATTACCGATTCTAATAATTGTAAAATTGATAAAACATACACAATTACCGAACCTGGTGCTTTAAGTTTATCGCAAAGTAGTTCCGATTTTAATGGTTTTGATGCAAGTTGTAGTGGAGGAGTGGATGCTACAATTGACTTAACCATAACAGGTGGCGCTCCCACTTACACTTATGCATGGACTACCGCGGATGGTTCGGGTCTTGATGCGACAGCAGAAGATCAATCAGGCTTATCAGCTGGAACTTATGACGTTACGGTAACAGACCTTAATGGATGTCAAATATCGGATAGTTTTACAATCACTGAACCTCCTCCAATTGTATTAACATCAATATTATCTGATTTTAATGGTTTTAATATTAGTTGTAATGGAGAATCTGATGGTTCTATAAATATTACTGTTTCTGGTGGGACCATATCAGGTGGAGATACCGATTACACATATGAGTGGACAACTTTAAACGGAACGGGGCTTAATGCTTCTATTGCAGATCAAACTGGTTTATCTGCAGGAACTTATACTGTTAAAATTACTGATTCAAATAATTGTTCTTTAACAAGATCTATAGAAATTCTTCAAGCAGATCCGATTAATATCACAGGTGTTTTATCTGATTATAATGGATATAATGTAAGTGTAAAAGGCTTATCAGATGGTTTTATAAATATTACACCTGTTGGTGGAAGTGGAGGTTATATCTACGAATGGTCAACAGCTGATGGAAGTGGATTGATTGCAGGAGAGCAAGACCAAACAGGGCTTACAATTGGAACTTACACTTTAAAATTAACTGACTCCAACGGATGTAATACAACCAAATCATTTACACTTATTGAACCGACTGAACTTATAATTGATTTAGGAACAGATCCGACTAATATTCTTTGTTTTGGAGACAAAACAGGAGTTTTAAAAGCTATTATAACGCAAGAGTCTGTTCCTACATATAAATACACTCTTAATGGTACTGATTATGAGGGTAATGTAATTTTAGAAACAGTTTCAAGTATCACTGCACTTAATCACACTTTTTTTGTAAAAGCAGGAATCTATTCTATAACAGTTGAGGATTTAAATGGTGGTAAGAAAACATCAGTTCAGCGTACATTCACTCAGCCAGCCGCTCCATTGGCGATTTCTGAAACGATTTCTGATTTCAACGGTTTCAATATAAGTTGTACAGGAGCTTCAGATGCAACAATTGATTTAACAGTTACAGGTGGAACAATTACAGGAACTTTATATAATTATACTTGGTCGACTTTAGATGGATCTGGTCTACAACCTAATATTGAAGATCAAACAGGTTTGGGACCAGGAACCTATAATGTTTTAATAGAAGATGAAAATGCTTGTACGATAACAAAAACATACATAATTAATGAACCTGAATTAATTGATTATAAATTGGATGCTAAAAATGATATTTCTTGTTTTGGAGCCAATGATGGGTCTATTAATATTACTGTAACTAAAGGAACAGGCGTTTATAATTATGCTTGGACTACAGATAATGGAGTTGGACTTGACCCAACTGCCGAGGATCAATCTGGCCTATCCGCTGGAAAGTATAAATTAATTTTAACTGATGGTTGCCAAACACTTCAGTATATATATGAAATTGAAGAACCTGCTGTTTTGACAATCGGTTTAGACGAAAAAGTAGATATTTTATGCTTTGGAGATTCTACTGGAAAAATATTAGTTACTGTTACAGGAGGAACGTCTCCATACAATTACGAGTGGATTGATAATTTTGGAAATAAATATAATAGAGATATTGGTAATGTATTTAACACAGGAAATCTTAGTAATATTCCTGTAGGTATTTATGATTTGACAGTTACTGATAAAAACGGATGTATAGAAACGTTAAAAGTTGAGCTTAAAGAACCCGAAGAATTAAAAATTGATTTTAATAAAGTTGATGTGTCGTGTTTTAATGGAAACGATGGATCAATTGATGTTAATCCGACAGGTGGTGTAGCTCCTTACACTTACACATGGAGTGATTTTGGTAATGGAAAATTAAGAACTGATTTAGTGGCAGGAAAATATACTGTAACAGTTACTGACGATAATAATTGTGAAAAGTCTGTGGAAATAGAAATTAAATCAGCTCCTCAGTTTAATATTACATCAGTTGTTACTCCAATTACGTGTTTTGGGGCAAATGATGGTTCTATAAAATTAACAATTGATGGTGGTAAAGCTCCAATTTCACTGGAATGGGCTGATGATCCTCAAGCTGGAACGACGCGATCTAATTTGAAATCTGGAGTCTACTCCGTTCTTTTAAAAGATTCGAGTGGATGTGAAATTAATGAGATTTACACAATTTCTGAGCCTGCAAAATTACAATTATCAGCTATAAAATCTGATGCTTTAGATTGTGACGATCCTAATAGTGGTGCTATAGATTTACAAGTTATCGGAGGAAATCCACCATATACTTACTCTTGGTCTAATGGGGAGACGACTGAAGATTTAACTGATGTTTCTGCAAACAATTATAGTGTAATTGTTACAGATGACAAAGGTTGTACTGTTGAAAAAGCTTTTTCTATAGTAAGACCTTTTGAACTTAAAATTGATCTGACATCAAACCTTCGAGTTATTTGTGAAACTAGAGACGTGTACTTAGTTAATAAAGTAACAATTGAAGGGGGAGTTTTCCCATACACTGTTAAATGGTCATCTGGAGATGTATCAGGATCTAATGGTGAAATTATGGAAACCAACGTTGAGGGATCATACTCTGTTGAGGTCACTGATAACAATGGCTGTACTAAAACACAAATATTTGATGTAGTATTACCTAAACTAGGTTATCCAGAATTTGATTACACTTCATTTTATTGGCAAACATTTGGTGCATTAACTTTTAATGACCCTATTACCTTTACTAATAATTCCACAGAAAGTTTTTTAAGTGTTTCTTGGGATTTTGGTGATGGTAATTCATCTGATGAAAATGACCCTGTTCATTCATACGAAAAGAAAGGTTCCTATGATGTCACTCTTTATGTAACTTATTTTTCAGGGTGTATTTATGAAATAAAGAAAACTATTTATGTGGGAGATTCATACGAAATTGAATTTCCTAACGCATTCACACCTAACAGTGATGGATTAAATGATACATTTAGGCCTGTTTATTATGGGTTTAAATCTGTTGATTTACAAGTTTTTGATACCTGGGGAACTTTAATCTACAGTGAAACAGCTGAAGGAGCAAATATTATGACGGGGTGGAATGGTATGTTAAATGGTAAACCAGCTACAAATGGGAATTATATTTTCCAAGTTAGTGGAGAAGCTTTTAACGGAGAATCTGTTCTAAAAAACGGACCATTCACGCTACTTAGATAATTTTTTTAAAATGAAAAAAAATTTATTTTTCTTTTGCTTTTTAGTGATTCCAAATCTTAATTTTTCCATTTCTAATATTTTATTTAATTCAGCTCCAACGGCAACTCCTCAGTCTGATGTCCAAGCATTTGAACAAACAAAAGTCTCATTAACATTAAATGGAACAGATCCAGATGATGATTCGTTAACTTATATTCTGCATAAAGCACCTTCAAATGGAAGAGTTACTGATCCTAATAATAACGATAAAACAATATTTGCTGGTTCTATAATTACAACAGATAAAATAGATTATACAAGTACTTCGGACAGTGCTGCTACTGATTTTTTTGAATTTAAAGTATTTGATGGAAAATTACTGAGTGATGCAGCTAAAGTGTCTTTAAACATTCTTTTGGAAAACGACACGCCAGTTGCTAACAATCAAACCGTTGAACTTACTGAAAATACTCCTACTTTAATAACGCTAACAGGTTCAGATCCTGATAAAACCACTCCCTCTGTTTTCAAAATCGAAAAATTACCAGTGACAGGAACACTAACTGATCCTGGTAATAATGATAAAGTAATTTCTGCTGGAGATTATATAGCTGGTAGCAAAGTAACATACACTGGCCAAGACACATCAACATCTGATTCATTTTTATTTAAAGTTAATGATGGAATTGTTGAAAGTTTGGTTGGTACTGTTTCAATTGTTTTAATAATTACTGATGCACCTGACGCTACAGCCCAAAATGTTCAAGTAACTGAACAGGTTGATCATA
The DNA here is from genome assembly GCA_938088195.1 of uncultured Flavobacteriaceae bacterium. Lineage (GTDB taxonomy): Bacteria > Bacteroidota > Bacteroidia > Flavobacteriales > Flavobacteriaceae > MAG-121220-bin8. Next base: position 46,496 of record CALKEO010000002.1, read on the forward strand.
CCATCACACTTACTGGATTTGACAAAGAAGGTGATGATTTAAATTTTATAATAAATTCACTACCCACAAGTGGTTTATTAAAAAATAGCGGTTCTGTCATAACTGTAAATGATTTACCTAAAAATATTACTGGAACTGATGTGGTATACACAAGCACATCAGACATAGCAACTGCGGATTCTTTTACTTTTCGTTCAAATGATGGGATATCAACTAGTTTTTCAGCTAAAGTTAGTATTTCGATTACTCCCGTGAATGATAAACCTTTAGCTACTGACCAATTTAATGTTACAGCTTTTGAACAAATTGCAAAAGAAATTAGTTTAGTAGCAGTTGATCCTGATGGTGATGAGATAACTTACTCGTTGGTAGATTCTCCTCAAAATGGAAATGTTACGATAAATAAAAATATTGCCACTTATACAAGTTCATCAGATACTGCTAAAGAGGATAGTTTTACATTTTCAGCTAGTGATAACATTCTAAAAAGTGAAAAAGCTACTGTTACTATTAATATTATTCAAATTAACGATGTTCCCGTTGCTTATTCACAAAATGTTTCAGTTGTTGAAGATCAATCAATTGATATTACATTAAACGGGATTGATGATGATAAAGATGAATTTACATTTTCAATAATAGGAAATCCAATCAATGGAGAAGCAACTTTAAATAACAACAAAGTTGTTTATAAGCCTAAAGCAGGTTATTTTGGGTCTGACTCTTTTATTTTTGAAATTAATGATGGTACAGATAGCAGTGATCCAGCTTCTGTAACTATTACTATAACTAGTAATGACTTTGATGAGGATGGTGTTCTCAATAAAGATGATCAATGTCCTAATACACCCTTAGGCTCCAAAGTCAATGCTAAGGGTTGTCGCTTTTTTGAAATGCCTGCTAATAATTACAGAATTAAAGTAACAAGCAGCTCATGTATTAATTCCAATGATGGTTCAATTGAACTAACGGTTCTAAATTCTGCTTACGACTACAGTGTTTCACTAACTGGAAATAATAACCCTATTGCCATAACTGGCGAGAACAAGACAGCATCTGTGACAGGTTTGTCTAAGGGTGATTACACGGTTTGCTTTACTGTAACCGGCCAAGCGGACTACGAACAATGCTTTGATGTGACTATTAGCGAGCCCAAAGCACTTAGTGCCTTTATTGATGTGGATAATGATAATCGATCGACCACCATCCAACTAGGCGGCTCTAACCACTACAATGTTGATATTAATGGTGAAAGGTTTAAAGTAACAGGGGATAACTTTACTAGCAGCCTTAAGACAGGATTGAATAGTATTAAGATAAGCACAGGA
>CALKEO010000003.1 GCA_938088195.1 uncultured Flavobacteriaceae bacterium
AAATATTTTAATAGTTTTCTGGGTTGATCATATTTATAATAGGCACCATAAATCAAATTCAAACCCATTAAACCTAAAGCCTCCTGTTGAGCTTTCGCATCAAATAAATGAAATCTTACATGGATATGAATCTCGCTAAAATCATCTTTTGAATTTGTTTGAAATTTAATACCCATCCAACCATGACCCTTATATTTTTTTGCAAAATCAATGGTCGCTACAGTATTTGCATAGGTAAAGAACATTTTATTTGGGTGATCTTTTCTGTCCATTCTCGATTCAAGAAGTTCAATCTCATGGTCTAACATTTTTTTTAACCGGGACTCAGAAACATATCCACTGTTAGTTTCATGCCCATAAATGGCATCACTAAAAGCTTTGTCATAGGCGCTCATTGTTTTGGCAATAGTTCCAGATGCTCCACCAGATCTAAAAAAATGTCTAGCAACCTCTTGACCAGCACCAATTTCAGCAAAGGTTCCGTAAATATGTTCATTGAGATTTATTCTCAAAGCTTTAGCTTTGATTGAGGGAATATTTTCGAAAGGTTGATCTCCTTCTAGAGAAATAGACATTTTAAATGTATTGTATCGCAAAGTTATAAGTTTTTATCAAGTAAATGATATATTTATAATAAAATAACTAGTTGAAAATAATTTTTTTAGGTACTGGTACTTCCACAGGAATTCCTTTAATAGGAAGCAGTCATCCTGTGTGTAAAAGTGTAAATAAAAAAGATAAACGTTTGAGATCTTCAATTTTATTTACATGGAAAAATTATATGTATGTTATTGATACTGGGCCAGATTTTAGACAACAAATGTTAAGATATGGCTGTGAAAGAATTGATGGAATACTATACACACATGAACATTCAGATCACACTTCTGGAATTGATGATTTAAGAGCTTTTTGTTTTAAACAAGGAGAAATACCAATATATGCACACAAAAGAGTCTTAAATAATTTAAATTCTAGGTACGAATATATTTTTAAAAAAGAAAAAAAATATCCCAGCGCTCCTATTTTAAAACAAATAGAAATTCAAGAAAATAAAGATTTTTTCATCTCTGACTTAATGGTTACTCCAATTAATTATCTTCATGCTTCTTTACAAGTTTTTGGATTTAGATTTAATGATTTTGCATATTTAACTGATTTGAAAACAATTGACAGTTATGAGCTTTTAAAATTAAAGAACTTAGAGATTTTAGTTTTAAATTGTGTTAGGGTAGAGGAGCATTATTCTCATTTAAATTTAAAAGAAGCTCTTATGTTGATCGATCTTATAAAACCTAAAAAAACTTATTTAACTCATATAAGTCATCTTTTAGGATTTCATGATAAGGTAGAGAAGCAGTTGCCTAAAAATATTTTTTTATCCTATGATGGATTAGAAATTGATTTACCTTAATTTTTTTTCAAACCAAGATAACATTGACTTAAAGTTTTCTGGACACACACCGTGTCCCACGGGAAAACTTTCAAAAGTATATGTTATTTTATTTTCGTCTAGAATTTTTAAAGATTCTTTTGCCTCATTAAAAGGCAGAACAACATCTTGAGTTCCATGTGAAATATAAAAATTAATCTTATTTAAATAATCTAACGATGGCTTTAAAATGTTTGGATCAATACCACCGCTTAAGGAAATTACATTTTTCACTTTTTTTGGATAAGTAATTGCAATGGCATTAATAAGTATCGCTCCCTGACTAAAACCCATTAAAGAAATATTTTTGTTATCAATATTATATGTTTCAACACATAGATCAATACATTTAATTATTTTATCTCTTGATTCAATAGCTTGTGATTTATTGTAACTTTTATTTCCAAAAGAGTCAAATGAAATGTCATACCAAGCATAGCCCATACCTTGGACACTAATTGGACCTCTAATTGAAATAATTGTCAATTGCATTGGAAGTACTCTAGCAAATGAAAACAAATCATCTTCATTACTACCATAACCGTGAACCATTACAAGTAGGGGAGATGGTTTGTCTTTATAACTGGATTCTTTTACTAGATGAAAAAATGGGAGTTTACTCATTAATTAGAAACTTATCATTGACTATAATACCCATTGGAACCCCTTTCATTTTTTTACCAATAAAAGCACTATTCTTAGATTTAGAAAAAATATCTGATTTCGAAAAGGTAAATTCATTATCAATTTTAAATAGAGAAAAATTAGCAGTCGAACCTTCTTTAATTTTATAGTCTAAAATATTAAATATAGTTTTTCCAGAGGTCAAAATTTTAATTGTTGTATTTAGATCAAATACTGAAAGTAATGCTCCAAAAAAAGATTCTAGCCCTATTGTTCCAAAGTCAGCACTGTCAATATCCATTTTTTTATGATCGACATCTACAGGGGAGTGATCACTGGTAACTAAATCTATAGTTCCATCTTCAACACCTTTAATTAGTGCTTTTCTGTCTAGCTCTGTCCTAAGGGGAGGTAAAACTTTAAATCTTGTATCAAAATCTTTTAATTTCTCATCATTAAAAATTAAATTATGAATGGCAACACTACATGTTATATTTAATCCTTTATTTTTGGCTTGTCTTATAAGATCTACTGAACTTTTGCATGAAATAGTAGGAATGTGTAATCTTCCACCTGTATATTCAAGAATTTTTAAATCCCTATTAATTTGTATTTCTTCACAAATAGCAGGTATTCCTTTGATTCCATAAGATGTACTTGTTAAACCTTCATTTATAATACCATTTTTTGAGATTGACTTTTCCATAGGAAAAGAAAAGATGAGACTATCAAATGTTTGAGTGTATAGCAAAGCGGTTTTTAAAAGATTTGAATTTTCAATAGATTTTTTATAATCGTAAAATCCAATAGCACCACTTTCTTTCATGTCTCTTAACTCAGCAAGTTCAAGGGAATTACTTCCTTTTGATAAAGCTCCTAAAGGATGAATATTTGAGACAATATTTTTAGATTTCAATTTAATAAATGAAATATCTGCCTGAGTATCTATAATAGGATTAGTGTTAGGATTTAAAATAATATCTGTAAAGCCACTTTTCCCTGCAACATATCCTCCATTGACAATTGTTTCTCTTTCTTCGAAGCCCGGTTCTCCAAAACTCACACTACTATCTAACCAACCTTTTGAGACATGAAGACCTTCAACACTAATTTCCTTTGAACCTTTGGATGAAATTGATTTGGCAATTTTTTTAATTCTACCATTGGAAATTAAAATATCTTGCTTGCTACCGTGGTAATTACTCTCGGCATCTATAACTTTTGCAGATTTAAGAACAATTGACATGCAACCAAGTTATATTAAAAGCATTAAAATGAATTCAAAGCAAATATATGAATTGATTTTAATTAAGAGGGAATAAAATTGTTAAAAACCCTCAAAAACACCTAATCCAAAAAGTGCAAAATCATATTTAACAGGATCTTTAATATCTAAAGATCTTAATTTGATGTCCAGTTCTAAAACTGCCTTGTGATCATTTTGAGTTCTGTTAAGAAGCCCAAGTTTTCTGGCTACATTTCCGCTGTGAATATCCAAAGGACATGATAATATTGAGGGTGAAATTTTTTTCCAAATCCCAAAATCAACACCATTTTTGTCACTACGTACCATCCACCTTAAAAACATATTGATTCTCTTACAAGCTGATCCTTTAAAGGGATCACTTATATGCTTTGTTGTTCTTATAGGAAAATTTTTTTTAAAAAAAATATTTTTAAAATTATGAATCGACAAGTGCATGTCTTTTTCTTTGTTATCTGGTATAAAAACATTTTCTAATCCTCCATGGCTTAAATATATTCTTTTCAGTGTTTTTATAAAATACCTAAAGTCAATGGGATTAAATGTTCTGTGTACGATATGTAATTTTTCAATTTCTTTTTCACTTGAATTTAAAATAAAATCATGGGGGGAATTATCAAGTATTTCAATCATTTTATAGCTATTTCTAATAATAGTTTTTCTCTGTCCCCAAGCTATTATTGAAGTTAAAAAAGATGCAATTTCTATATCTTCTTTTTTTGTGAAAATGTGAGGAACTTGGATGGGATCGGATTCAATGAACGATTTTTGATTGTATTGAAATGATTTCTCATTCAAAAAATCTTTTAATTCAGATCTAGTTAAACCATTTACCATCAACTAAGTTAAGTTTTCTATCAGCCATATCAGCCAATTCTTTATTGTGGGTAACAATTACTATTGTGATATTTAGTTTTTTTCTTAATTCAAAAAAAAGATCATGAAGATTTTCAGCTGATTTAGAATCGAGATTGCCGCTTGGTTCATCGGCAAATATAATTTTTGGCTCATTTATTAGAGCTCTAGCAACAGCTACTCTTTGTTGTTCACCACCTGAAAGTTCAGATGGTTTTTGATCTTTTATTTTTGAAAGGTTAAGTAATTTTAAAAGTTCCTCGGCTCTTGTTTCAATTTCATTGATTTTATCGCCTCTAATCATCCCGGGGATGCAAATATTTTCAAGTGCGGTAAACTCAGGAAGAAGTTCATGAAATTGAAAAATAAATCCAATTTGAGTATTTCTAAAATTAGAAATTTCTTTTTCATTTAAGTCTTGTACTTTAATTTTATTTAAGATCAACTCAAAACTTTCATTATCATCTGCACTGTCTAGGGTGCTTAAAATGTGTAACAGAGTTGTCTTACCAGCTCCTGAGGGTCCTACAATTGAAATAACTTCACCTTCACCAATTTCAACACTTACATTGTCTAATACCTTTTTATTATCAAATGTTTTAGAAATACTTTTTGCAGAAATCATTATTTTAAATATTAGCTTTTATTTTTTTTTAACAAGTTATAATCTAAGAAATAATTTATCCGCAATGAAATTTGATGATTCATTGGATTTTCAAATAAATTTTTAGTGCTGGTGTAATAGTTGATTCCCGACATATTATCTTCATTGAATATATTATTTCTATAAAGTAAGGTGGCTTTACTTCCAGGTGCAAACTCCCAATTAAATCCCAAATCAAAGTTCCATAAATTAAAATTTGTATTAGGATCATAATCAATGGTTGTTTTATTTGAAAGCTCTCTATTTCCATTAGAATCTAGTAAATAAAATAAACTACTATAATTGGCAGAACTCCAAAATTGTCTTAGTTTCAAGTTAATTGATTTGTAAGAGTTAAAGTTGTAGTTCAAAGCAATATTATTTTCAAGAGCTTTTACATCTCTAACTCCAAAATAGACTTCATTATTTTCTTTAAAAATTTGACCAACATCATCATGTTGTATTTTATTTTGTAAGCTGTATTCGAAATTTAATTTATTGTTTGCTCTAATTTCTATTCCAAAACCAAAGTCAAAACCTCTTTTGTTTTCGTTAAAATCTTCATTTATAGAGTACCTGTGTCCTAAATCAAAAGAATATTGAATTTTCTTTCTATCATCTGAATCGAATTCAAATTGAAATTCGACTTCGGCTGGATCAATTATATAGGTATCTTTTTTCCTAGGTTCATCATAGTTTTTATAAGCTGAGGTGTAATCTAAATCAATTCCAAATTTGTCTAATTTTAGAGTGGTCAAATTAATTCCTGCTCTTCCTCCTCTAGATTTTAGAATTTTTGGTAAGAACCGACTTCTTTCGCTGATAAAAAAGTATCCTGTAATCTTTTTATAATTTTTGTAAGGCTTAAAGGTCATGTACCTCATTCTTGCAGAAAATCTTTGATCATTTTTATTTCTGTAAAAACCAAGATCGTTTTGTGTGTAGTTTGCATCCACACCATTCCAACTAAGAGCGTATCTATAATTTCCTGTTAATTCCTCAATATTAATAGATCCTCTAAACCCTTTTGTACTAGAAAAAGT
>CALKEO010000004.1 GCA_938088195.1 uncultured Flavobacteriaceae bacterium
AACCTTTGAATATTGAAGTTGTTGTTGGAAAATTAGAAGAATTTGACTTTTCAAGTGAATTTTATGGATGCTTGATGCAATACCCAGGTGTATATGGAAATATTAATGATTTAAAAAAATATAGTGAAAAAGCAAAATCAAGTGATTTAAAAATCGTAATTGCAGCTGATCTTTTATCACTAAGCCTGCTAAAAGAGCCCTCTGTTTTTGGTGCTGATGTAGTGGTAGGAACATCTCAAAGATTCGGTATTCCTCTTGGTTATGGAGGGCCTCACGCCGCTTTTTTTGCAACAAAAGAAGAATATAAAAGGTCAATCCCTGGAAGGATTATTGGTGTTTCAAAAGATGTTGACGGAAATCCTGCCTTAAGAATGGCTTTACAAACTAGAGAACAGCACATCAAAAGAGATAGAGCAACCTCAAATATTTGCACATCACAAGTACTATTGGCTGTTATGGCAAGTATGTATGGTGTTTTTCACGGTCCTGAAGGGTTAAAGAATATTGCTTTAAAAATTCATTATTTAACTGTGACACTTGAAAAGGTATTGGCAAAAATTGGTGTCAAGCAATTAAATAAAAATTTTTTTGACACATTACTTATTAAGGGTCCTTCTCAAAAAATTAAGCCAATAGCTGAGAAAAATAAAATCAACTTCAATTATATAGATGACAATCATTTCTCAATTTCTATCAACGAATCTACTTCCAAGAATGAAATACAATTGATTGTTGATGTAATAGCTAAAGCCAATGACAAATCTTCAATTCTAGTTGATAAGATTTGTAATGAAATTAAAATAACTAGTCATTATCTTAGAAAAACTAAATTTCTAGAAACCAAAATTTTTAATACGCATCACTCAGAAACGAGTGTAATGAGATATATTAAAAGTTTAGAAAAAAAAGATTTATCTCTTACCCATTCAATGATTTCATTGGGATCATGCACTATGAAATTAAATGCTGCTTCAGAAATGATTCCTATTAGCTGGTCCAAATGGAACAATATTCATCCATTTGTTCCACTTAATCAAGCAAGAGGATATCAAAATTTAATTGTTAAATTGGAAGAACAACTTAATGAAATAACTGGATTTTCTGGAACTTCATTACAGCCAAATTCAGGTGCTCAGGGAGAATATGCCGGCTTAATGGTTATTAGAGCATACTTGAAAAGCATTAATCAAGGCTATAGAAATATTTGCCTAATACCTTCCTCAGCTCACGGGACTAATCCAGCATCTGCTGTTATGGCAGGAATGAGTGTTGTAGTTGTTGGAACAGATAAATATGGTAATATTAATGAAGAGGAGTTGAAAGAAAAAGCAGAGCTTTATAAAGACAATTTAGCTGCATTAATGGTTACTTATCCATCTACTCATGGAGTATTTGAATCCTCAATACAAGAAATAACTAAAACTATACACAACAACGGAGGTCAAGTATACATGGATGGAGCTAATATGAACGCTCAAGTAGGTCTTACAAATCCATACACCATAGGTGCTGATATTTGTCATTTGAACCTTCACAAAACTTTTGCTATTCCTCACGGAGGAGGTGGCCCTGGAGTTGGACCTATATGTGTCGCTAAGCATTTGGTTCCATTTCTTCCCAATAATCCAATTATTAATGTTAGTTCAAAAGATGGTGTCAAATCAATTTCAGCAGCTCCTTGGGGTTCTGCTTTGGCATGTGTGATTTCATATGGATACATTTGTATGCTGGGTTCTAAAGGACTTAAATCATCAACTGAATATGCAATTTTAAATGCAAATTATATAAAGTATAGAATTGAAAAAAGTTATAATATTTTATATCAAGGTGAAAATGGAAGAGCTGCACATGAGCTAATAATTGATTGCCGTCCTTTCAAAGAAAACGGAATTGAAGTGATGGATATTGCTAAAAGATTGATTGATTATGGATTCCATGCTCCCACAGTTTCATTTCCAGTCCCGGGAACAATGATGATAGAACCGACAGAAAGTGAAAATTTAGATGAAATTGATCGATTTTGTGATGCCATGATAGCAATTAGATCTGAAATAGATAATTGCTCTAAAGAGGATAAAAACAACTTACTAAAAAATGCTCCTCATACAATTGTAATGATAAGTTCTGAAAATTGGAAATTCCCTTACACAAGAATTGAAGCAGCATTTCCTTTACCTTTTGTAAAAGAAAATAAATTTTGGCCTACTGTAAGAAGAGTTGACGATGCATTTGGAGATAGAAATCTTATTTGTACATGTGCTCCAATAGAAACGTATTTAGAAAACTAGGTTATTATTAGTAAGTTTTCTATTTTGCATTAACAAACTTGAGATAATATGTCAATATGCATTACTGGAACAGGTTCTTATATTCCAGAGATAATTAAAAAAAACCAAGATTTTTTAAATAATAAATTTTTAAATCCTGACGGATCAGAGTTTAATGTTACCAATGATGTTATTATTAAAAAATTTAAGGCTATTACAGGGATCGAAGAACGAAGATATGCTAAACATAATTATAACACCTCAGATTTAGCTTTTTTTGCTGCTCAAAAAGCAATAAAAGATGCAAAAATTAACCCCGAAACTTTAAATTACATTATAGTCGCACATAATTTTGGAGATATAAAAGCAAAATCCAAACAATTTGATCAACTTCCCAGTTTGGCAAGTAGAGTCAAATACAAACTTGGAATAAACAATCCAGATTGTATTTGTTATGACTTAATATTCGGATGTCCTGGTTGGATTGAAGGAGTAATACAAGCGCAAGCTTTTATTAAAGCGGGTATGGCAAAAAAATGCTTGGTTATTGGGGCAGAAACTTTGTCAAGAACTTATGACACGAGTGATAGAGATTCTATGATTTTCTCAGATGGTGCAGGTGCTACTATAATTGAAAAAAAAGACAATACTGATAATCAAGGAATTTTATCTCACAAGAGCTGTACATTTTCATTAGAAAATACTTTTGATTTATTTTTGGGAGAATCCTTCAACATAAAAGAACAATCACAAGAGAGGTATATTAAAATGCATGGTCATAAAATTTATGAATTTGCTATTACAAAAGTCCCACAAGCCATGAAAGAATGTTTAGAGTACAGTAAAAAGTCGGTAAAAAATGTAAAGAAGATATTTTTACATCAGGCCAATGAAAAAATGGATGATGCTATGGTAAACAGATTTTATAAATTATATGATTTACCAAGACCAGAAAATGTTATGCCAATGTCAATAAAAAAACTTGGTAATAGCTCTGTTGCAACCATTCCTACATTATACGATTTAGTTAAAAATAACAAAATTACTGGTCATTCTTTAAAAAGAGGAGATATTATTCTTTTTGGAAGTGTTGGTGCTGGAATGAATGTAAATGCTATAACTTACCAAGTCTAAAATTTTCTAAAAAAGCTTATTAAAACACTTTAAATCAATATTCATAACTTTGAATAACAAATAAAATTATGTTTTACCTTAATGATATTGGAAAGTATTTTATAATGATAAGGATGTCATTTTTTAAACCATGTAAATGGAAAATATTAAAAAACTTAATTTTTAAAGAAATTAATGATCTTATCATCGAATCTATCCCAATAGTTTCTATATTATCATTTTTCATCGGAGCTGTCATATCAATACAAACAGCTTTAAATTTAACTAGCCCATTTCTTTCTAAATCATTAATTGGTTTTGCAACTAGACAATCCATTATTCTTGAATTTGCACCAACATTTATGTCAATAATTATGGCTGGAAAAGTTGGATCATTTATAACCTCGAGTATTGGTACTATGAGAGTCACTGAACAAATTGATGCTCTTGAGGTAATGGGGATAAATCCTTTAAACTATTTAGTTTTCCCGAAAATCATAGCCTTATTGCTTTATCCTTTTGTAATTACCATATCAATGTTTGTTGGAATATTTGGAGGATTATTGGCCATGACATTTGCTGGAGTTCCAAGCGAAGCCTTTATAACTGGAATTCAAATGGATTTTGAACCTTACCATATATTTTATTCTTATATTAAAACAATTTTATTCGCATTAATATTGGCTACAGTTCCTTCTTATCACGGATACTATATGAGGGGTGGAGCACTAGAAGTTGGAAAAGCAAGTACAAAATCTTTTGTTTGGACATCTATAATAATTATAGTTGTTAATTTTATAATAACTCAGTTGTTGTTAAGCTAATGATAGAAGTAAAGTCCTTAATTAAATCATTTGATGGAAATTTAATCCTCAACAATATTTCTACAAAATTTGTTCAAGGTAAAACCAATCTGATCATTGGGCAAAGTGGTTCGGGTAAAACAGTATTGTTAAAATGTTTGCTGGGTCTTCATAGTCCAGACAAGGGTGAAATAATTTTTGATGGTGTTTCTAATAAAAATATGGATGAAGCACAAAAAACATTACTTAGAAGAGAGATGGGAATGGTCTTTCAAGGAAGTGCTCTTTTTGATTCAATGACAGTTTTAGAAAACGTCATGTTTCCATTAAAAATGTTAACTAAAAAAAAGGATAACGAAATTATCGAAAGAGCTAAAAATGCTATTAACAGAGTTGAATTAGATAAAGCTATTCAAAAACTCCCCTCTGAACTTTCTGGAGGAATGCAAAAAAGAGTAGCAATAGCAAGAGCTATTGTAATGAATCCGAAATATTTATTTTGTGATGAACCTAATTCTGGGTTAGATCCAAAGACTGCAATTGTTATTGATAATCTCATTCAGGAAATAACTAAAGAATATAACATTACAACAGTTATTAATTCTCATGATATGAACTCTGTTATGGAAATTGGAGAAAAAATAATATTTCTTGAAAATGGAACCAAAAACTGGGAAGGTTCAAACAAAGAAATTTTTTCAACTAAAAATAAATCAATAACTGATTTTGTTTATTCTTCTGAACTACTGAAAAAAGTTAAGAGATTTTTATAGTTCAATTTCTCTATTTAAAATAAAAGAATCATTAGTAAGTTTAAACTTAATCCATTTTTTAATCTTTGACTCTTGAACGTCAATAAATTCATTTGAAACGTTTTTTGACCATTTTGCCTTAAAAACTGGAATAGTATCAGCTCCATCACTTTTATATTTAATTGTTTTTTCAAAACTAAAATCAATTATATCACTGTAATTTATTTTAACTTCCTCAGTAATTGAACGAAATAAATCATTATTTTTTTTCTTTATTTCTAATATATTGAGTTTTTGTTTTAAAATTTTTATTTCTTGGTTTTTGTTCTCTAGGTCAATAGAATCTCTATATCTAAGTTCAGTAAGAAAGCGTTTTTGTTCTTTAAAGTCATTTTCTATAACTTGTTGATTAACAATAATTTTAGTTAATGACAGTGAGGGATATTTCTTTATTTGGGCATTAAGTAAATTTATAGTTTGACTAGAAATTGGATCTAATCCAAACGTATTTAAAACTATTTTAGATTCTTTATCATTCCAAGGCCAAGAATATTCTTTTTGATTTTTATTTGAATCGTAAGTTTTTATTGCAGTTCTTTCCAAATAATCTTTGTTTTTTAAACCATCTAATTCAATTTTCAAAAACTCGTTGGCAGAACTATTAAAATTACTTTCATTTAAAACGCCAAAAAATGTATCTAAGGCAGGAATAATCATTAAAATTGAGAAGAAAGTAACTAGTCTAGCTATAAATTTTCTTTTTTTTGAATTAGCATAATTTATCATTGGAAATCTAAGAATTTTTATAACTATGTAGGTAGCTAAAACAATGTATAAAGTATTTATCATAAATAAATACATTGCTCCTCCAGCAAAATCAAAATTTCCAGTTGCTAATCCAAATCCTACTGTACACAATGGTGGCATAAGTGCGGTAGCTATTGCAACTCCATAAATAACAGACGATATTGTTCCCTTTTTGGTTTTAGCAATTATAAGCGCAAGACCACCAAAAAAAGCAATCAAAATATCTCTAATATCTGGCTTAGTTCGTGACAAAAGTTCGGAAGATTCTTCTCTTAAAGGAAAAAAAGCGAAAAACAAATAGGCTGTAACAATACTCAAAACAACCATAATTATAAAATTTAATAAGGATTTTTTGAGAGTTTCTAAATCATTTATTGCTATTGACATCCCAAAGCCTAAAATAGGGCCCATAAGAGGTGAAATCAACATGGCTCCAATAACTACAGGAATGGAATTCGCATTAAGACCGACAGAAGCAACAAAAATAGAGCAAATTAAAATCCAAGCAGTCGCTCCTTTAATAGAAATATCATTTTTGATAGATATTAATGTTGATTCTTTATCAGTGTTATGACTAAAGTCTAATGTTTCTTTTAAGAGAGAATACATAAATCCTAAAATACCATATGATTTTTTTACATCAATTGGATGATTTTTAAGATTATCATCCTCTGAAAAATTAAACTTAGATTCCATTACTATTTTTGCTTTAACCCAGTCAAATCTGATGAACTTCTTATTTTTTCTCCTAAACCATCAATCATTTTAATATTATATTTTTTACAAATGAAAGATTCTGGAACTTCTCCTGTGGATCTGTCTCCGCCATTGGCAAAAATATCAGGTTTTATGGCTTCAAGAGATTCACAAACTGTTTTGTCTTTATCAACTGATAAAAAAACTTCATCCACCATTTTTAAACATTTAACTATTTCGACTCTGTCGGACTCATCCATAAAGGGTTTTCCTTTTTTCAAAACACATTGATAATTATTGTTAACAATTACAATCAGCTTATCACCAAGTTTTTTGGCTAGTTTTAAATATTCTAGGTGACCCACATGAATTGGATCAAAGTATCCACTGACAGCAATTTTTTTCACTTCAAATTTTTTTAACTCTAGTTACAGGTGAAAATAAATATTTTTTATTTTTAATAATATCCTTACAAATATATCTTTTTCTTAATTTACCTATTTTCTTATAAGTTTGATTATTAAACTCAAATAAGCTTTCGTTCAAAACATCAAATAAAAAAACAGAATCATTATGTTTATCATATTTGCTAAGTGAAATTACTAGATCGATATCTGAATCAGTTGTTGCAGAGGGATTTTTCATATGCTTAGCTAATTTTGAAAGTACGTTATCAGGAAAAATTGTATTATTTAAAAAAGGTAGCATTAATAATTTGTAAGTATTTTTCCATTCACTTCCATGAGGAGCCTTCTTAAAATTTGAATTTTTATTAACTCTAAAATGAGCAAGTTCGTGTATCAATGTAATTAAAAATCTGTACTTATTTTCAATAAGATTTAGGGTAATTTGACTCGATCCGTTTACAAATTTTTTAAAATCTCCATGCTTAGTCTTTCTTATTTCAACAATTTTAATTGTTAAATTTTCTTCTTTAATTAAATTTTTAACAAGATTAACTGATAATTTTGGTATGTATTTTAATACCTCATTTTTAATCATGGATTTGAGCTAGAAACTGGAATAATTTTTCCATTAAAAAATTTATTACCATCAACAGAAAATTTATAAATTAAATTAGCCATTTCGGATGGCGAAACATTAGCTTTATATCCTGGAAAAGCTTCCTCTAACATTTCTGTTTGAACAGCTCCTAAGGCAAGAGTATTAAAGCAAATACCTTTATCTTTAAACTCCTCCGCCAAAACCTCAGTGAGTATGTTTAGAGCACCTTTACTACTCGAATAAGCAGACAAACCAGAAAATTTACTAGATCCCGATATCCCTCCCACACTACTAATATTTACAATATGACTAGATTTTTTAAAACTTGGAATTAATTGTCTTATTAGCTCGGCTACACCAAATAAATTTACATTATAAACATCCTGAAAATCTTGAAATGTAGTTTTATTGAATGGTTTGTTTATTAATTTTCCTGCATTATTTATTAAAATATCTATTGTCTTGTATTCTTTGTAAACTAAATTTAACGCTTCACTAATAGACTTTTTTGAGGATATATCTAAAGGAAATGATGTTACATTGTTTAATTTTAAATTATTAGTTGGTTTTACGTTTCTAGAAAGGGCAATTACATTATATCCCTTATTTTGGAAAAGTTTAACCAATTCAAGACCTATACCTCTGCTTGACCCAGTAATTAGAACATTTTTCATTAAGGTAAAAGTTAAGATTAAACTAACATTGTAACAGGATTTTCAATAAAACCCTTCAAAGTTTCTAAAAATAAAGATCCAGTGACCCCATCAACTGATCTATGATCACATGCCAATGTCAATTTCATAATATTACCAATTTCTATTTTATTTTCTTTAACAACAGGTTTTTGAACAATACTTCCGACTGAGAGAATTGCTGAATTTGGCTGATTGATAATTGAAGTAAAATCACTGATACCAAACATGCCTAAGTTAGAAACAGTGAAAGTACTACCTTCCATATCGTTTGGACTCAATTTTTTATCTTTAGATTTTGAAGCAAAGTCTTTAACCTCTGAACCTATTTTTGTTAAAGATTTCTCGTTAGCAAATCGTATAACTGGAACTACTAAACCGTCAGTCACACCAACAGCAACTCCAATATGTACGTGATTATTTAGTCTCATTTTATCCTCAAACCATTGAGAATTTACTTTAGGATGCTGTTTAAGTGCAATAGCACAGGCTTTTACTACGATATCATTAAAAGATATTTTGGTATTTGGCAATGTATTATATTGCTTTCTAAATGTGATTGCGTTGTCCATATCGCACTCTATATTTAAATAATAGTGAGGTGCTGAAAATTTAGATTCTTTTAATCTTCTAGCTATAGCTTTTCTCATTTGAGAATTTTCTATTTCCTCAAAACTCTCAGAACCATCGATACTCTTTTGGGTGGCAGAAACTGATTGAGAAACTCTATTATCAACCAGTTCAGAAATTTCCTTTTCTTTTACTTTATAATTTTCAACATCAACTTTTGTTATTCTACCATTGTCACCAGAACCTTGAATAGTTGATAAATCAATATTTTTTTTAGATGCTATTTTTTTTGCTAAAGGTGAGGCTAATATTCTACTATTTGAGCTAGATGTACCCACATTTTTTGATGAAAAATCTTCATTAATCTCCGCGGGAATCTCGTTTTCTTCATGAGAGACGACATCATCACTCGATACTTTTTCAAAATTTTCAATAGCAGAGTTAAAATCAGCGCTTTTATCCCCAATAATTGCAAGTAAGCTATCAACAACTGCAGTTTGACCTTCATTTATCCCAATATAAAGCAGAGTACCTTCATAAAACGACTCGAACTCCATTGTTGCTTTATCTGTTTCAATCTCAGCCAAAATATCTCCTTCTTTTACTTCATCACCAACACCTACAAGCCAAGACGAAACAGTTCCCTCTTCCATGGTATCACTTAATCTTGGCATTTTTATAATTTGAAAATCATTAGATTCCGAACTTATCTCTTGAGAAACTTTAGGTTTGTTTTCAATTTTTTCGGTTTCATTTATTTGATCAACTAAATCTAATTGACCACCAGTATTTGTATCACCATTTATTATTGCTGTTATGTCCTCATCTTTTTCTCCAACTATCGCAAGTAAGGTGTCAACTGCTGCTGTTTGCCCTTCATTAATTCCTATGTGAAGTAAGGTTCCTTCATGAAATGATTCAAACTCCATTGTAGCTTTATCTGTTTCAATTTCAGCTAATATATCTCCTTCTTTTACTTTATCCCCAATACCTACAAGCCACTTAGCGACAACTCCCTCTTCCATGGTATCGCTTAATCTAGGCATATTAATTATCTGAGCCATTATTTTAATTTATGTGATATAAAGTTATAATTTTCTTCTTCGTATACAGCGTCATACATTACATTCTTTTCAGGGTAAGGTGAATCTTCCGCAAATTTTTCACATTCTAAAACTCTTTCTTTTACTAACCGATCAATATTTGAGATCTCTTGTTCGGTTGCAAAATCATTTTCTAAAATCACTTTTTTTACTTGAGAGATTGGGTCAATTTTACGGTATTCATTAACTTCATCCTTAGTCCTATATTGTTGAGCATCAGACATAGAATGTCCACGATATCTGTATGTTTTCATTTCTAAAAAAGTTGGACCTTCATCATTTCTTGCTCTTTTTATTGCTTCATCTAGTGCTGCTGCCGCTTTTATAGGATCCATTCCATCCACGGGCCCACAAGGCATTTCATAACCAAGACCAAGCTTCCAAATGTCAGTGTGACTGGAAGTTCTTTCAACAGAGGTTCCCATGGCATAGCCATTATTTTCTACAACAAAAACAACAGGTAATTTCCACAGCATTGCCAAGTTTAATGTTTCATGTAATGAACCTTGCCTTACAGCACCATCACCCATAAAACATAAAGTTACCGCTCCCCTATTAAAATATTTATCTCCAAAGGCCATTCCAGCTCCCAAAGGAATTTGACCTCCTACAATTCCGTGGCCCCCGTGAAACCTATGTTCCTTCGAAAAGATGTGCATTGAGCCTCCCAGACCCATTGATGTTCCAGTTGATTTTCCATATAATTCAGCCATAACTCTTTTTGGATCTACACCCATTCCAATTGGCATGACATGATTTCGATAAGCAGTAATCATTCTATCTTTTGAAAGATCCATAACGTGCAGAGCACCAGCTAAAACAGCTTCTTGACCATTGTATAAATGTAAGAACCCTCTCACTTTTTGTTGAATGTATACTGCCGCTAATTTATCTTCAAACTTTCTCCAAAAAAGCATGTCTTCATACCACTTTAAATAAGTCTCTTTTGTTACCTCCTTCATTAAAAATCTTTAAAATTTATAAAAACTATTCAATCTGTAAAGTTAATATTTCTTAACAATTGTTTAAAATATAATTGACATTATATTTAGTAAAAATTATAGGTAAATGAAAATCTTAGGGTGTTCTCAAGGGGACTAATAACACTGGAGGTTGACAATAGATAAGAAAGATCCAATTTTATTTCATCAATTTTAAAACCAGTTCCAAAAGTTAAATATTTTCTAGCTCCCTTGTTCTCATTTTCATTAAAATACCCCGCTCTAATTGCGAATGAATTATTATATAGATACTCCATTCCAAAAGCCAGAGTAAACTCTTTTAATTCTTCACTAAAACCATCAGGAGCATCTCCGAAAGACTTAAAAATTCCCGAAAGGAAATTTACGTCGGCTTGATTGTAACCTATAATTTCATTATTAGAATTATAAATAGGAACGCTTGGTGAAGGAACTAATAATTTATTTAACTCAAGATTTAAAGAAAGTTTATTTGAAGGATCAAAAATAAAGTCAAATGCAGAACCTAATTTAAGATTTGTGGGAATAAAATTTTCTTTACCTAATTCTTCATATTTCATTCTAGGACCTATGTTTGATAAATTAAAGCCTAATCTCCAGATTCCATTAAAATTATTGTAATTTTTTTCTTCAGATTGATAAAAACCAGAAATGTCAACAGCAAACGAAGAAGCTGAATCGGAATTAGAATCAACAGATTGAAGTTTTACATCTGACATTAAAAACCTACCTGTAACGGCCATTGAAAAATATTCACTTAATTTTAAAGAATATGAGGCGTCCAAAGTAAATTCATTTGGATTTTCTAATAATGGTATATCTTGAGGGTTTTGAATAATATCTATATCTCCTAAACTAAAGTATTTAAAACTTGCTGACCAGGCACTCCTTTGATCTATTACATTAAAGTAATTGATATTTGCTAAAAAAACATCACTAACTAATTTGCTTAAATAGGGCGTGTAACTTACTCCTACTCCACTTAAATTTTCAGAAAATACATATTTTGAGGGGTTCCAGTGCTGTGAAAAAGCATCAGGGGTAGTTGCCACACCTTGCTCTCCTAAACCAGATGCCCTAGCATCAGCAGAAATCATTAGAAAAGGGACTGCAGTAGTAATCACCCTTCTATCTTGTGAAAAATTCAGTTGAACTACAAATCCTAAAAAAAGTAAAAAAAGGTTGTTTTTATTCATATTTTAGATAAACGTTAAATATATATAAATATTATTTTAAGTTGTTTTAATTAAAAAAATTATTTTTTTTAAACTATTTGCTATCTTGCAAGTTTAAACTATATAAGTTGCGCATGTACAATCATATAAAAAGTTATAAATTATTGAAATTTCTGCTGTTTATGTTTGCTATTATTTTGATAGTAGGATGTAATAAAAATTCAATTAAGGGTGGAAAAAACAGTTCTCAAGCTACTGGATGGAATATCAATTCTAAAGATGGTGGGTTTAAAAGTGCGAAAGACTATAAGGGCCAGCCAGCTGGTCCAGGTTTGGTTTTTATTGAAGGAGGAACATTTACAAAAGGTAATGTACAAGATAATGTAATGCATGACTGGAACAATACGGCAACACAACAATATGTAAGATCCTTTTTTATTGATGAAACTGAAGTAACAAACGAAATGTATGGCGAGTATTTATATTGGATGAAAACTGTTTTTGCAGAAAATTTTTCTGAAATTTATAAAGCTGCTCTTCCCGATACCCTTGTTTGGAGAAACCCTCTAGGATTTAACGAAGATATGGTTAATAATTATCTTAGACACCCAGCCTTTCAAGGTCATCCAGTTGTTGGTGTTACTTGGAAGCAAGCTTCAAATTTTGCAAAATGGCGAACTGATAGAGTGAATGAACAACTTCTTGTAATGAAAGGTTATCTTAGAGAAGGTGCTATAATTCCTGATAGTATTTCTGATGGATATACTTTCAACACCAAAGCCTATCTGCTAGATCCCAAAAGTGCTTACGGAGGAAAAATGAATGAACTTGCAGATGACAAAGCAAAAGAAACTAATGAAGATGGAGAAGAAAAGGTTGATTATGCAACTAGAGAAAAAGGTGTTTTACTTCCTGAATACAGACTTCCAACTGAAACTGAGTGGGAATATGCTGCTTTAGCGCTAAGTGAAATTAGAAAAGAAAATGTATACAGAGGAAAGAAAAAGTTTCCATGGGACGGTGAATACACAAGATCAGGGAAGAAAAAAAATGTTGGTGATCAATTAGCTAATTTTAAACTTTCCGATGGTGATTATGGTGGAATTGCTGGTTGGTCTGAAACTGGTTCTGGAATTACAACCAACGTTAGGTCCTACCCACCTAATGATTTTGGATTGTATGGTATGGCAGGAAATGTTGCAGAGTGGGTTGCTGACGTCTACAGACCCATTATTGATGAGGAAGCTAATGATTTTAACTATTACAGAGGAAATGTATATACTCAAAATGTAATTGGAGAAGATGGCAAAATGGCATCTATTGATGAAGAAAATGCAAGTTACGATTTCTTACCAGGATCTATTCTTGAAGAAGTCGTAAAAACTGAAGATATTGACAGAGTTAATTACTCAACAGGTGACAATAGAAATTATAATGATGGTGATAGAAATTCCGTGAGAAACTTTACCATTGAAGGAGATTATGCAAGAATGTACAATGCTCCATCCGAAGATGACGGTGGAGAAGAAAGAACGACATTGATAGACGATGAAGCTCGGGTATATAAGGGAGGTTCTTGGCTAGACAGAGCTTACTATTTAGATCCAGCTCAGAGAAGGCACTTGCCTGGTTCTATGACAACGAATTTTATTGGATTTCGATGTGCTATGTCATATTTGGGAGAATCAAGAGAAACTTCAAAACCTAAAAGAAGATAATTAATCTAACACCAACCTTCTTCTTCAAATACTGTTTTCTACAAAATCACTACTTTTAGAAAATGACTACTAGTCAATTATATGATGTTTTTCTAAAATGTAATGGGGTTTCAACTGATACAAGATCACTTTCTGAAGGAAACCTTTTTTTCTCTTTAAAGGGAGATAATTTTGACGGAAATCAATATGCATTAAAAGCTATTGAGAAAGGAGCAAGGTATGCTGTTATCGATGATGAAAGAATCAATAATCCTAATTTTATAAAAGTAAAAAATGTTTTAAGTTCATTACAAGAACTAGCTAAATATCACAGGTTACAGCTAAAAAACACAAAGTTTATCGCTATTACTGGAAGTAATGGGAAAACAACTACAAAAGAATTAATTAAAGCTGTTTTAGTTAAAAAATACAAAACAACCTCTACTAAAGGAAATTTAAATAATCATATTGGTGTGCCTTTAACTTTACTTGAAATTAAAGAAAATTCAAAATTTGCAATCATTGAAATGGGGGCCAATCACATTGGCGAAATTAATTTTTTAACAAATTTGATAAATCCTGATTTAGGCTACATAACGAATTTTGGAAAAGCTCATTTAGAAGGTTTTGGAGGAATTGAGGGAGTGATCAATGGTAAATCGGAGTTGTATAGTTGGTTGTTTAAAAATAATAAACCAATATTAATAAATGTTGATGATGAAATTCAAAAAAAATATATAGATTCTAATTCTATAACTTTTGGTTTAAATAACAATGCTCAATTTATCTTTAGTAAGGAAATACCTAAAAGTTTTATTTCACTCAATTATAAAAGTACTTTAATTAATACCCGTCTTGTGGGTTCATATAATTTTAGCAACATACAAGCTGCTATTTCGATTGGTCTTTATTTTAAAATAGATATTAAATTAATTAAGGATGCTATTGAAAATTATATTCCAAAAAATAATAGGTCAGAGATTATTGAAATAAACAATAAAAAAATAATTTTAGACGCTTACAATGCTAATCCCTCAAGTATGGAACTAGCGATTGATTCTTTTTTAAAATACTCAGAATCGAAAATTTTTATTTTGGGAGATATGTTTGAACTTGGAAAGTTTTCCAAGACTGAACATCAAATGGTAATAGATAAATTAGACAAGGCTCAATCCAAAGTTTATTTTGTTGGAGATGAATTTTATAAATTAAAAAAAGAACATAATGATTTATTTTTTTTTAAAACAAAGAAAGAGCTGTATTATGAAATGAAAAAAAATAAAATAAAAGAAAAAAATATTCTTATTAAAGGGTCCAGGGGAATGAAAATGGAAGAAATATTAGAAAAAATTTAAAATACTATTCTTTTTCAATAGCATTATAAATCAATAGAATTAAAAGTCCAAAAACAATCCCTGAAATTATTAGAAGAATACTTGTTAATCCAGAAACTGCAAAAGAAAGTCTTAGCAGGATTGTTGATATTATAAATCCAGTATTTCTTATAAGTTGACTATATCTCTCTGTATATTGAAAAGAAAGAAGTAAAATAAACACATCCACTAAAATCAATAAAGAAAAGAATTCATTGAAAAATAAATAATTTAAATTTTCATCAAATGAATTAGTAATAAAAACCCCATTATACCACGAAAACAAACTAATTATACAAATAACTACTAAAATTGGAAGTAGTATTACGCTGACTAATTTTTTAGAAGCTATAAATCGATCTAATTTTTCAGAAACAGATTTAACAGGAAGGTTATCCTTTGTTTTTCTAAAAAGATAAATAAGAAAGAATATTATTAAAATCCCCAACAAATCATAAATTAATTGAAGATTGTCAGAATTTTCAATCCAGTTTTCATTCAAATCAATTAAAGGAATATCACCAAAAATTTTGCGAATTACAATTAAAGAAATTATTTCGTACTGTTTTCCAACTGCTGTAGTAAATGACCTTGGAATGTAATAAATTAATAAAAAAGCTTCGTAAACTAATATGAATGAAAATGGTGTGTATAAGGCAGATATTGGGTTAGAAAGTAAATTTGAATTTATAATTGATAAATCAACTAAATTATAATTATTTAAAAAAATCAGTGAAAGGTGAATAACAAATCCAACAGAGGCTAAATACAATATATATTTTTCTACTCTTCTTATAACATTTTCAGAAAATACTATTGAAAATAGATTTTCAATTTGTTTTTGAACTTTCATTTTATCCTTATTTTATTTAAATGTAAGTTATTTTATAATAAATAAATATTTTAAATAACTTTAGTTCAACAAATTAACCAAATGAAAAATCATTTATTAATATTCCTTTATTTACTCTTGAGCGGATGCAACTCTAGTGAAAAAAAGTGGATACCATATGACGAATCCTATGAAATAACCAACAATAAAACCCATTCATTAGAAAGAATGCAGTTTAAACTTATTCAATCTAAATTTAATGATAAAAATATTTGGTTTAGTGAACTAGACAATTATTTGAAAGATTTTTCTGAAGATGATTATGAAAAATTAAAACCACTAATAATTGAAAAGGATATTCCATCTATTCAAACAAACATAATCCAGAAAAAATTAACTTATGAAAAATTAGTTTTGTTTTATTTGTTTAGAATAAAAAAAATTGAATTTAATAAGAATACCTATTTAAATTCTATCATTTCACTAAATCCAAATATAGTTTTAGAAGCAAGAAAAAAGGATAAGATAAAACCAGAGTCTATATATTCACTTCACGGGATTCCAATACTTTTAAAAGACAACATCAATTTTGACGGATTACCAACCACAGCTGGAGCAGAAATTTTAAAAAATAATATTGCCGATGATTCTTTTGTAGTTAAAAAACTGAAGGAAAGCGGGGCGGTTATTTTAGGAAAAACCAATTTAAGCGAGTGGGCTTATTATTTTTGTGTTGGATGTCCTCTTGGCTATAGTGCAATTGGAGGACAAACTCTTAATCCATATGGAAGAAAAGAATTTGAATCTGGGGGGTCGAGTTCTGGGAGTGGCGCAGCTATATCTGCTAATTTATCTTCAGTATCATTAGGATCGGAAACCTCTGGATCTATTCTTTCACCATCATCACTTAATTCAATTGTAGGATTAAAACCTACAATCGGACTGGTAAGCAGAACAGGAATAATACCAATATCAAATACTTTAGACACATCTGGCCCTATGACTAAAAATGTAATTGATAATGTCATCGTTTTTAATAGCATTATGGGATTTGACCAAGACGACAGTCATTCAAAAAATAAAATAAATATCAAGTACAACGAAATCATAAATTCTAGTTTGAAAGACAAAAGATTGGGAGTATTTAAAAGTTTGCTAAATGATTCACTATATCTCAAAACTATTGAAGATATTAGAAGAGCCGGGGGAATAATAATCGAATTTGAACCACCAAAAATTAATTTTTTAGGATTTAGAAAAATTTTGGATGTCGAGATGAAAAATGAATTGCCAAAATATTTATCAACTTATTTCAAAGACAACATGAATATCAAAAATATTTCAGATATCATAAACTACAATCTTCAAGATAGTTTGAATAGATCTCCTTATGGACAAAAAATATTTGAAGGGATTGTTTCTGACAATACTGGAAAAGAAGAATTTAAAAAATTAAAAGTTAGGTTAAAAAAAGAGGGGGAAAGATATTTTAATGAATCATTAAAAAAATATTCTCTTGATGCAATTTTGTCTATAAATAATTATCATGCAGCATATGCAGCCGCTGCATATTACCCATGCCTAACGGTTCCTATGGGTTATAATAAAAATGGTCTTCCTTCAAACCTAACATTTATCAGTTCTTCCTTTGAGGAAAATAAGCTCTATCAACTTGGCTTTGCCTACGAAAAATTATCAAATAAAAGGGTTGCACCTTTTTAATTCATAAATCTCTGGAAATAGGTCTTATAACTGGGTGAACTTGGCGATTTTATTTCAAAAATCTCGGCTTCGGTTTTAGCTTTAAAGTTTAGTGAGCTTTCTTTATCAACAATAAAAAAAGTTCCTTTGCTAATTTTTTTATTATTCACATCAAGTTCACCATCAATAACAAAAAAAGAATATGTTTTTGAAGAATTTAATTTAAAATCAAAACCGCTACTGTTTATTTTATGATTTCTAATTTCAATCATCTCTGAATCCATTTCCAAGGGAGAGCCTTCACCACAAATGACAGTGGTTTTTATCTCTGTTTTTTGGATGACAGGAAAATCTGCAACTTTGTAATCACTGTATGAAGCAGGTGAATTGAGTGTTTTAGAAATGTCCGGATCAAACCAAATTTGAAAAATTTCTGAAGAATCTAAAATTTCTTCAGCGTGAGAAATTCCGTTTCCAGATCTAATTATTTGAACGTCACCCTTGTTTAAAAGAATCCACTTTTTTTGTTTTGTATCGTAATGTTTAATTGAACCTTTTAATACGAAACTGCATATTTCAAATCCCTGATGTGGATGAAGGGCTATAGTACTTTTTTTTCCGGGTGTCCAAGCATGTGCCCAATAAAATAAATTTGAATAAGGTTTTAATTTACCTCCATCTTGAGGAAACCCAATAGGTTTTTTTTCTAATATTTCTCCATTATTAAAATTTCCAGAAGCTTGATTTTCTTTTTCAAAAAACGATATTGGCATTACATTATTTGTTTTTATTTAGATAATCCAAAGCCAAGGTAGTCATAGATTTGAGTCCAGTAATCATTGCAGAGTCATCCACATAAAAATCTGGGGTATGATGAGGTGCCGCTGTTAAAGGATCTGTACCTTTTTTTGCTCCACCAATAAAAAAATACATTCCAGGAATTTTTTCTTGAAAAAAAGAAAAATCCTCAGCACCAGTAATTGCATTCATTGAATTTACATTATTGGATCCATTAATTCTTTTAAGGGATGGCAACATGGATTGATACAGTTCTGGATCATTATAAGTTATCGGATAACTAACTTGATAAGTTACTTTAGCTTTTGCATTATTAGCACTTGCAATACTATATACAATTTTCTCTAATCTTTTTAAAACCAATTTTTTCATTCCCTCATCTAATGTTCTAATAGTTCCAAGCATATAAAGACTTTCAGGAATAATATTACTTCGAACACCTCCGTGAATACTTCCAATTGTAACAACAGCTGCCGCTTCGGTTAGTGGCATATTTCTACTAACAATAGTTTGAATCGAATTAATCATTTGAGAAGCAGTAACAATAGGATCAATTCCAGTCCACGGAGTTGATCCATGGGTTTGGACACCCTCAATATCAATTCTAAACTCATTCACTGCTGCCATAATTCCTTTAGGACGAACATAGACTTGGCCTGCTCCAATTTGAGACCAAATATGGAGTCCAAAAATTGCATCTACATCAGGATTTTTCAAAACACCTTCTTTAACCATTAGTTCGGCTCCTCCTTCTTCACCAGATGGGGCACCCTCCTCAGCTGGTTGAAAAATGAATTTAATTGTTCCTGGAATTTGATCTTTTAATTCAAATAATATTTTTGCAGTTCCTAATAAAATAGCTGTGTGAGTATCATGTCCACAGGCATGCATTACAGGAACTGTTTCACCATTGTATTCTCCTATCATATTAGATTTCCATGGTAAATCAGCTCTTTCTTTTACAGGAAGACCATCAATATCAGCTCTCAAAGCAACAACTGGACCTGGCTTTCCACCCTTAAGCACTGCTACTACTCCGGTCTTTGCTACACCTGTTTGAGGATTTAGTCCAATTTTAGTTAATTCCTCTGCGATTCTTTTAGCAGTTTTAAATTCTCTATTGCTTAATTCTGCATTTTCATGAAACCAATGTCTTAGTTCAATAATATCTGATTCATAATCAGCACTTAATTGATTAATTTTTTTATCGAACTTTTGGGCATAAGCAATAAAAGAAAATAATAGCAATGTTAAAAGAGTTAATTTTTTCATAGTAAAATATTTTAATTAAAAATAAGAAAATTATTCGCCGATTATAGTAACAAATAATTTTCTCGATCCTCCATTATTGCGGTGTTCACATAAATAAATTCCTTGCCAAATGCCAAATTGAGGGATTCCATTTTTTATTGGAAAAGAAACTGAAGAACCTAGTAGGCTATTTTTTATGTGTGAAGTCATATCGTCTTTACCCTCATGTGTATGAGTATAATGAGTTTCATTTTCTGAAACAATTTTATTAAAATGAGTTTCAAAATCAGCTCTTACTGATGGATCAGCATTCTCATTAATTGTTAAACTGGCTGAGGTATGTTTTATAAAAACATGTACTATTCCGTTTATTTCAGGAATTAAATTTAAAATATGATTAGTGATTAAATGAAATCCTCTGGCATGAGGGTTTAAAAAAATTTCTTTTTGTAAAACCACCTTAGTTGATTGTTCTTGTTCCCCAGTTTTGAAATGACGAAAGACTTTCATCGCAAGTTTGTAAACTCAAATCACGAATTAAATGTACTGGATTTCCGCCGCCTCCTTCTCTGGAACTAGAAGAAACTGTTAAACACAAATTCAAATTACTTTCTGGATTTATCTTGCCAGAAGATTGAAGAATGAATTTCTGTTTTTCGTTTTTATCACATGTTTTTAAGGCTAGTCCTGAAGATTCTTCGATATTTTCTGCTTCCATACAAACTTTAAAATGAGGAATATAAAATTCCTTTTGAGAAATTAGCTCCTTATCAAAGCCTTGATCGATTGAAACTGCACCTTGATATGAATAACACGAATGGCTTTGCAAGCCTTTATTTACATCAGCGTTATCCTTATAACCCAATATATCTAAACAATACTTTCTTGAGTCATCAAGCGAATCAATTAAATAAATTTCAACTGGACTTGACACATTAGGAGTATTAATGTTTTGAACTGTTTCATTTGAATTGCTACAATAAACTATAAATAAGCTAAAAAGTAAAACAAAACTCATTTTATATAATTTATTGAAAGTTAAATGTTTGCACATAATATTTAATTAAACATACTTGTTAGTATGTGTTTGATTGACTATATTAGAAAGCTAAACTAATAAAAATTATGAAAAAAAATTTAACACTATTGTTGTTACTTACATGCTTTATTGTAAGTGCACAAAAAAAGAAAAATGGAAGTATTTATATTGATCATCCTGCAATTCAAGTAATAGAAAATTTATTTGAAGCAATGAATGCTAACGACTCTGAAAAGTTAGGTGAATTAATTGCTGATAACTACAAAGGGATCGTTGGAGATCAAATGAACAAGGATGCAAAACCTCAAACCAAAGATCAATTCATACAATATGTCAATAATTTACATACCAATTCTAAATATTTTTCAGTAAAAAACACTAAAAGTAGTTATCCAGATGCTGTTGAATATAAGGATGAAAATTTTAGTGGAGTTACCTGGATTTACAGTTGGGAATACTGGACAGCAGTGGGAGGAACAACAGGGATAGACTACTCACAGCCAAGACACTCGCAATATGTTATAAATAAAGACAATAAAATAAGTTACGCCAGATATTATTTTAACCAAGTTCCATATACAGAAACTGGAAAAAGTCAAAGAGAAATTAGTGATGGTAAAATTTATTCTCATCATTCTAATATTAACACAGTCAGAAGATTTATAAAAGCTTTTGAACATGATGATGATGAAAATATATTTATAGATTTTGATGAAAATGCAACAGCAGATGGACTTTTTAACGATTGGGGAAATGACCCATTATCTCTAGATGATTTGAAAGAAGGTTTTAAATCTTTTAAAGGAAATTATAAAATTAATAGTATGGATAATGTTTGGATTAAATTTTTCGATGTAGATTCTGGATCGGATTATGTTCAATCATGGTGGAGAGTTTCAGTTGAAAGAAAAAATGATAAGAAAGAAATTGTTTTTCCTGTAATGTTTAATCATCGTTTTAACGATGATGGAAAAATAATAGGTCATTGGGAATCTTGGAATGAAGCCAAACTAAATTAAAAAAGAAATTTTAAAAAAAAACACCGCCACTAAAGCGGTGTTTTTTTTATAAATGTGGGTCATACTGGATTCGAACCAGTGACTTCTACCCTGTCAAGGTAACACTCTGAACCAACTGAGTTAATGACCCATTAATTTTTTATTGTGGAATTATTTTTAAAATAATTCCAAATTATAAAAATACCTAAAATCAGAACAATAATAGACAAATAAGAGCTTTCAAATCCAAATTCTCCACCATTTAATAAATTATTTTTTGGAATAGTAAATTCAATTATTGAATATGAGTCAAGGCCACTTACTTTAAATCCAAACATTGACTGAAAAAAATTCCAACTAAAGTGCAGAGCAATTGGAAACCACAAATTTTTTGTAAAAACATAAGAAGCTCCAAGAAAAAAACCTGCTAAAAAAATATTACATAAACCTAAAGTAGTTACGTTTGGATTTGATCCATGAATTAAAGAAAAGAAAATTGATGAAATAAATAAAGCTACATAAGGATTAAATGATTCTAACAAATTTTTTAATAAATATCCTCTAAAAACAACTTCTTCAAAAATGGATACTCCAGCGAACAAGACAATTGACATTAAAAATTTATTAAAATCAAAAGAAATACCCAAAAAAACAATTTCATTTAAAATATTTAAAATAATGTAAGCAAAAAACATAATTACAAAACCTAGAGACAAACCAAAGTAAAATTCTTTAAGTCTACCTTTTGTTTGTAAACCTATTTCAACTAAGGGTTGTTTATCAATAAACCTCATGAATAACCATAGTATGATTGCCATAAACACAATCATTAGATATTCAAGAAAAATCATAGATTTTAAATCGATCGCTCCACTTGACATTTTATTTAAATCAAATCCAGCAACCATTAGGACTAGAGCACCTAAAACCTGAGGAATGAAAAGTAGAAAAAAGGTTAACAATGATTTGATCCAACCGTTGTGGTTCTTTATTTTTTTCAATTCAAGCTGGGTTTAAAAGTTATTGGAAATGTATATGAAACGGCAACAGGCTCATCATTATTTAGACCTGGTTCAAAAAAAGGTAATTTTTTAATTACTCTTTCTGCTTCTTTTTTAAAAACATCAGGACCTAAAATAGTTAAATCATAAATACCACCATCATTTTCAATAATAATTTCAACAAAAACAATGGCATCTTTGGCTAATGATTTAGCTTTTTTGGGGTATTTTAAATATTTCTTTATATGATTAGTTATTTTGTCCTTAAAACATGTTTTAGATCCGTCAGAATCCATTTCTTCACATCCAGGATACAAAGGGGCCCATTCTACACTATCTAGTGGAAAAACTTGATTTTGTGAATCTGATTTTTCTGCAAGTCGGTAAGTTACGGGTACTTTAAATGAAATTGAACTAACCGAATCATTAATTTTTCCAGGAATCATCTTAGGAAGTTTATTAAAAATTGACAAAGCGGCTTCTTCAAATAATTGGTTAGCAATTAATAGTACTTCTTTGTTTTCAAATTTTACACCAACAAGACTACTTTTAGCTTTAATATTTGAAACCGACCCGTTTTCGTTTATGTCAAAAAATACATTTACAATGGACTGAAGTCCTAAATCGTTAGCAGTTTTGGGGTAAATAAAAAATTTACTGATGTGTTCCTCAATCGATTCATTAAAGCATTTTTGTTGTAAATTTTTTGGTATTAGTTTACATACTGGAAAAATTGGGAAATCTTTATTACCATTATTTGGTTCCTGAGCTTTAAGTGAAAGGAACATAAACGTTGATAGTAAAGAAAAAAATATTTTTTTAAACACGATTTGCAAGATAATAAATTAAGTAAACGATTTTGAAGAATTAATAATTCAAAAAAAAAAATACTTATATTTGATGAAAGACTAAATAAGTTTAAATAATTATGAAAAAAATAATACTTATTGCATTTTTATTTCCTTTGATATTTTCATCTTGTGAAAATTCAGATGCTTTGTCAGATGACGAATTAATTCAAGCAATTATTGATGCAGACAATAGGACAACAATCTCCAAAAATGATCTTCCCAAATCGGCTATTTCAACTTTAAATGTAGAAATGCCTAATGATGTTATTAATATAGCTGTGTTAGCTCCTGAACTTGGTTATGAAGTTGAAATGAAAAGCTGGGACTTTTTTGATTTCGAATTAGATTATGAGAGAAATGATAATCAGTTTTTTTCTACCAACGGACGACCATTAGAATCATCTAAAAATAAAAAAGATGGTTGGGGAGATAAAAAAAGGAAAGATGGTAAGGATGATAAGAAAAAAAGAGGACCTTGTTTTAAGTTTCAATACCCACTGTCCTATACAATGGGAGATGGCTCTATAATTACAGGAAATGATAGAAAAGAGATTCATTCTAAAATGAAAACTTACTTTGAGAAAAACGAAAAGACTAAAGAAAATAGACCTAAACTAAACTTCCCTGTGACTATTTTAATGTTAGATGGCGATAAAAATGAGGTTAGCAAGGAAATTGAATCGCATGACATTCTAAAAAAAGTTATGTCAAGTTGTAAAGGGAGTAAAGGAGATAAAGAAAGTGGAGACGACAGAAAAGGCTAATTCATTTTAAAACAATTTATTAATAAGCCTCAGTTGAGGCTTATTTTTTTAATGCCTCCAAATTAAACAAGAGACCCAAAGACTTGAATATCCTCAATAGTAGAAGAAATATAAATGGTTCTATTAAAAATCCCTTTTCATTTAATTCACGACGAATATATCCAAATTAAATAAAACACTTTATCACAATAACTAAATGCAGAATTGCTAATTTGTATTTAACCTCCAATTTTCACTAAACTTCCCACTTTGTCTTACTTCAATCCCTTTTTCTATCCAATTATTATTATTAAACTTTGGTAAATCTGGAATTGTATCCAAAGATTTTTTCAGAATCATATAAATTTCATTTTCTTTTTCTGTCAAATTACTAATTAAAATTTTTGATTCCTCATACAAATCTTCAGAATATTTAAAAAAATCTCCTCTTTTATAAAGTTTGTATTCTTTATTTTGAGCATAAATTCCTCTTTTGACCTCTGCACTGTTTGGTCCCCACATCGGATTATAATAGGTAATTAAAACTTCTCTTTCATCATAATCTTTATTGTTTAGAAGAGGTAATATGCTTTTTCCATAAGATTCTCTTTTTTCAACATTTAAAATATCTTCAAACGTTGCATAAAAATCCGTGAAATCAATTAGTGCATCACTTTTAAAACCATTTTTTATATTTTTTTTCCAATTAACTATCATTGGAACATTTGAACCATGTTTAATAGTAGAACCTTTAGCTCCTCTGATTTCTTTACCATTGTTGAGAGTTACAACTTGTGTGTCAGTTCCATTATCTCCAATGAAAATTAGAATTGTATTGTCTAAATTATTTTTATTTAAAGCATCCGATATTTTTCCTATAATTTTATCCGTATAGCTTATATAGTCTGGGAAATATACTTCGTTATTTCCTTTATTTCTATCATTTCTATTTTTCCAATCGTCTGAGTATGGAGTTGGACGAAATGGATCATGAACCAAAGCCATAGGGTAATATATAAAGAAAGGGTCATCCTTATTTTCTTCAATAAAATCAACTATATAGTCAGAGAAAATATCTGGACCATAATCATCAATATCTTTATCTAATTCTTTACCATTTTGAACAATTGATGGATTTGCAAATCTTTCGCCCCGTTCTCTTAACCACCACAAACAGTATTCATCAAAACCATTTTTATGAGGTCTATTCAAGTCCTGATTATTTTCTAAATCATATTGTACACCATTTAATTGCCATTTTCCTACAACAGTCGTTTTATAACCGTTGTCTTGAAAAAGATTACCAAAAGTTTTTTCATTTGGATTTAGATAGGTGAAGTATTCATAATTGATGTAATTTGGCTTTCCTGTCATAATTTTTACTCTTGACGGAGTACATAGTGGTTGAGAATAAGCATTATTAAAGTTTATTCCATTTATGGCTAAAGAATCTAAAACAGGAGTACTGTATTCCTTAGCTCCATTAATCCCAATAGCTTCATATCCTAAATCATCAGACATTATTAAAATCACATTAGGTCTTTCAATTTCATTTGATTTATCACAAGAAAAAAAGGAAAAACAGAGGGTAAAAAGAAATAAAAATTTAATATTCATAATTCA
The DNA here is from genome assembly GCA_938088195.1 of uncultured Flavobacteriaceae bacterium. Classification (GTDB taxonomy): domain Bacteria; phylum Bacteroidota; class Bacteroidia; order Flavobacteriales; family Flavobacteriaceae; genus MAG-121220-bin8. The sequence goes on from CALKEO010000004.1 coordinate 25,871, forward strand.
TTAATTTAATTTTAAAAATAAATTAATTTTTATTGAAAAAAAATTTATATAATATTTATAATATTTTATTTATAATATAATTAAAGAAGTAAGTTAAATTCATTTTCATATTTTTGAATTCTCTATTACAAAGTTTATTCATGGAACATTTTTCAAAAGTTCAAATCAATGCTATGGAAAAGATTTATAGACTAAATCTAATCAATAGTTGCACTGGTTATAAATCCGCAAATTTAATTGGAACATCATCCGACAATGGAACATTAAACCTTGCCGTATTTAGTTCAATAACTCACTTGGGGAGTAATCCCTCATTATTAAGTTTTATTGTTAGACCAACTACAGTTCCCAGAGATACTTATAGAAATATTATATCAAATAAGTTTTTTTCTGTAAATCATATCCATGTCGATGATATAGAAGATGCGCATCACACCTCGGCAAGATATCCATCAAATATTTCTGAATTTGATGTTACCAAATTTGAATCAGAGTATTTAAATAATTTCCCTGCACCATTTGTAAAAAGTTCAAAAATTAAACTTGGTTGTGAGTTTTTAAATAAATATGAAATAAAAGAAAATGATACTTTATTAATGGTAGCTGAAATAAAAGATATCTATTTTGAAAAAGATTTTATAAATGAAGAGGGGTGGTTACAATTAGATAAAGCAAAATCAGTTGCAATAAACGGCCTAGATGGTTATGCATTACCAACTTTAATTGATAGGTTTAAATATGCTAAGCCAAAAAAATGATCGACTTCATTGACAAAGATATACTAAACTATGTTGAATCTAATTCACAGAATGAGCCTCAAGTACTTAAAGAACTTAATAGAGAAACTCATTTAAAAGTACTTAACCCAAGAATGTTAAGTGGAAGTTACCAAGGTCGACTACTATCTCTTCTTTCTAAAATAATAAGTCCTAAGAGTGTTTTAGAGATTGGTACCTACACTGGTTACTCCGCACTATGTATTGCTGAGGGATTACACAAAGATGGAACTATTGATACAATTGATATTAATGAAGAATTACAAAATATTCAAAAAAAATATTTTGATAAATCAGGTTACGAACATAAAATTTTTTGTCATGTAGGAAATGCCTTAAAAATCATTCCCAAAATCGATAAATTTTTTGATTTAGTCTTTTTAGATGCTGATAAAGAAAATTATCCTGCTTATTTTGAAATGGTAATTGATAAAATAGTTCCTGGCGGAATTTTAATATCTGACAATGTTTTATGGAGTGGAAAAGTAATTGACAAAAACAACTCAGACATAGCTACTAAAAAATTATTAGAGTTCAATAATATGATTAATAATGACAAAAGATTTGAAACAATAATTATTCCAGTAAGAGACGGTTTATCAGTAAGTAGAAAAATTTAAAGATTACGCTTTATAGAGCCTCCCAAGTCTTCTATACTATCTTTAACACTATCAATATCCTTTTTCAAAGATTCAGTATCAACTCCTTTGGTTTTAGCACTTTTTTTAATTTCGCTTTTAACTTCCTCGGTAGCGTCCTTTACAACTCTAATGCCTTTTCCAAGACCTTTAGAAATTTCGGGGATTTTATCAGCACCAAAAACTAATAAAACTATCAACCCTATAAAAAGGATTTCAGGTCCGCTAATAAATAAAAGCATAATTTAAAATATTTTATAAAGATAAAAAATGAATCATTAAACAGAAAACCGTTTAATAAACACGTTTATCCCTTGATTTTACTTTTAAAAGCATCAAACTCTGAATCTTCTTGCTTTTTTGGCCAAGAATTATTTGATGTATCAATATCTGCAGTCTCCAAATCGGGATCTAAACTTATATTAATGATTTTTTTATTTGAAGTAATCACTTGCCTTACTTCATCGTCATTTTTTCTCCAAACTTGGGCAGGATATTTAATACGATTCTTTGTGCCATCTTCATATTCATATTCAACAATTATAGGCATTACTAAACCACCTGGTTTGTTAAATACTATCTCGTAAAAAAACTTTGGAATTTCTAAATTATCAATTTCTTCCTTGCTAAAATTTTCTTTTAAATAGTTATTTAATAATTTGGAATTTTCTAATGGACTACCCTCCTTAAAATTTTCAGTATCATTATTGAAATCTTCTAAGTAAACAAGTGAAGGCATTCTATCCATAGGGATTCCTCTTTTTTCCATCATTTCTTCAATTACCTTACTAGGCTTTGGAGAAATATAAAATTGATTAACCTCCTTGATTCCTATATCAACATAATCTGTGGTGTAAAACCATCCCCTCCAAAACCAATCTAAATCAACTGCTGAGGCATCCTCCATAGTTCTAAAGAAATCCTCAGGGGTAGGGTGTTTAAACATCCATCTTTTAGAATAGGTTTTAAATGCGTGATCGAAAAGTTCTTTTCCCATAATAGTTTCTCTCAAAATATTTAAAGCTGTTGCTGGTTTTCCATAAGCATTAGGTCCTAGATTATAAACATTTTCTGGATTAGACATTATTGGAGCTAAATAATTCTGATCAACACTCATGTAATCAGTAATCATTTTAGCTGGTCCCCTATCAGAGGGGAAATTTTCCAAAGGATAAATTATGTCTGGATAATCTTGACCAAGTTTTTGCTCGGTGATATACTGCACAAAAGTATTTATCCCCTCATCCATCCAAGCCCATTGACGCTCATCATTATTTACTATCATTGGAAAGAAATTATGTCCAATTTCGTGAATAATTACCCCAATCATTCCAAATTTAACATCGTCTGAATAAGAACCATCAATATTTGGCCTTCCAAAATTAAAACAAATCATAGGGTACTCCATACCTATTTGTTTTGCATGGACTGAAATCGCTTTGTGATAAGGGTAATCAAAAGTATAATCAGAATAAGTTTTTAATGTTTCAGCCACTGCAATAGTCGAATAATCTTCCCACAGAGGGTTTCCTTCTTTTGGATACATCGATACTGCCATCACATCTCTATCACCAATCTTAACAGCCATCATATCCCATATAAATTTTCTAGATGTTGCAAACGCAAAGTCTCTAACATTTTTTGCTTTAAAATGCCATGTCTTTTTATTATTGGAAAATCCTTTTTCAGCTTCTTCTGCTTCACTTTGAGTCACTATTAAAACAGGCTTATCATAAGTTTTTTTAGCCTCGTTAAATCTTTTTAACATCTCTTTGGAAAAGATATCTTTTCTGTTTTGTAATTCTCCTGTAGCATCTAAAATATGATCAGCAGGAACAGTTATCTTTACTTCATAATTTCCAAAAGGCAAGGCAAATTCTCCATCACCCCAAAATTGATAATTCTGCCAACCCTCTACTTCATTATAAACAGCCATTCTAGGAAAAAATTGAGCAATGATGTAAGAACGGTTACCATCGCTTTTAAAAGTTTCATAGCCCGATCTACCATCTTGATTAACATGATCTTGAATATTATACCACCATTTTATTGAGAATGAAACTTTTTCACCACTCTTTAAAACATTGGGTAAATCAATTCTCATCATTGTTTGATTAATAATATGAGAAAGTGGTTTTCCGTCTTGATCTCTTACGTATTCAATATTAAATCCACCATCAAATGGTTTATCAAGAAAGTCCTTAACAAATCCGGAGGGTCGATAAGCTGGCCGAGTAGAAAATTCATTAATCATTAGAGACGGAGAATCTTTTTTTCTAATATTTTGATCCAACTGAACCCATAAATATTCTAAATGATCAGGTGAATTATTAGTATATGTAATTGTTTCACTTCCATAAATTCTTTTGTTTCTATCATCAAGCTCAATATTCATCTTGTAATCAGCTTGCTGTTGATAGTAAGCAGGCCCAGGGGCACCAGCTGCAGTTCTAAACATGTTTGGAGATGAAAACTCTTGATACATTTGTCTGAACTTGTTCGTATTTATATGACCTTTTTCTTTTGATTCTTGGGGGGGTTGCTGAGAAAATCCATAATGAGAAATCATCAGAGACAGGATTAGTAACTTAATATATCTTATTTTCATTTTATTTTATTTATGGACGTTAAATTTAAAAAAAAGTTTAGAATTCAAAGATAGAATTTGGAACGTCTTTTCTTAAAATAAAACTTCTTTTTTTATTACCTTTTTTTAAATGAATAATATTTTTCTGATTTTCAAACAAATCAAATAAAATTGTGTTTTCTAATTTGATTTTTTTAAACTCTGGAAGATTTTCTATTTCTAAAAAACAGGTTATCATTTCCGTATCTTTTTTTAGGCCTAAATAAAATAACTCATGTTTTTTATTATCGAGAAATATGGAAAGATTAGAGGATAAATATGAATTAATTTTAAATTTAATTTCTTTAGAATTTAAATCATCCCTCATTTGTAAATTAATACCATTATTTTTTTTAATTGCATTGATAAAGTCGTCTTGAAAAACTTTAATAGTAATTTGAAGGGAACCTCTATCCTCTTTAAATTCATAAAGGCTTGTACTTACGTAATATTTATGTGGAATAAATGCCACCAAAAAAAATAGAACAATAATTAAACTAATTTTTTTCAACGCTAATAGATTTGTAGTACTCTTCAAATGACTTCAAAACAAGGCCATGGTCAGAGGTTTTGAAATTTTCTTCAATATTAGTATTTTCCAAAGCGCCTAATACAAATTCATACACTTCATCTTCCTCCAAATTATAGTTGTTTATAAAAAAGACTAAACCATAAAACTCCATTATACCAACAATAGCAACATATTGTTTGTCTAACATTCTTTTCTTTTTGAGATTATCATAATAGCCAGAAAGTTTTTTATATACACCCTCAATATCAAGTGGCATAATGGGTAACAGGAGTAAATTAATTAAAATTTGTGTATCGTTTTTATAAACAATTTTTTCTGCTCTTTCTCCTTTATATCCAGGAACTCCAACATCATCAAAATTTATCGGATTTCTAACGCCAGAATCTTTCATGTCATTTAGTAAATTGCCACTCAAGTTATGAGGTTTAACTACCACATTTTCTAATTGATTGACAAAAGGTTCTACATAAACCTTTACATTGTCCTGATCAAAAACTTTCTGATTAATTACAATTATATGTGGTTTTATCTGAATTGAAGAAATAATTATTGTATCATTTTTTTTTACTCCAATTGTAAATAAGCCTTTTTCATTTGTAATTGATTTAGCTCCACTATTTTTATTAACGATATGTATCCCACTTAAATTTAAGGAATCACTTACCACTTCTCCCTTAAATGATTTGTATTCTAGAATAGTTTGAGATAATACAATTTGAGTTCCTAAAAAAAGAAAGCAACAAATAACTTTAACCTCTTTTAAGTATTTTTTTGAATTTATCACTCTGTTTAACTAAAAAATCGATTAATTGGAACTCATTACTTTTTTTTAATAAAAACTTTGAGGGAAATTTTTCATCACAAAAAGCTAAAAATTCAGGGATATTTTCTTTTTTAATACCTAAACTAGAAACAAAAAAAGCATCATCATAAACTTCTCTCAATAAATTACTTGGCTTGTAAGTAATTTCATCGGGTTGTTCTTTCTTTGAATTAGACTTGGTAATAACCTTATATAAGTTTATGAAATTTAGTCCATTATTAAATCTTCCTGCTTGTAAAATTTGATTTTCAAGTTTTGTAGATTTATCAGTATAATAATCAAACTTTTTAAATTCTTCTTCCTTCAAGTCAATAAATTTTTCGGTATTTTCTGGACCTACAACAACTTCATCCAGCTCAGTTACTTTTTCATTAACGTCAATCACTATTCTATTTTTTTGTAATATTTCTTTAGTTACTACTAGAGATCTAATTTGGTACTGAACAGATGAAAAAACAAGTCTATCATTTAATTTCACTTTAATTTCAAATTCACCATCTTGGTTGGTTATTGTTGCTTCTTGTGAGGTATTATTAATGACATTTGCAGAAATCACATTACTATCACGATATAAAACTTTACCAATAATCCAGGTTCTATAATCAGATTGGGAAAATGACAAATTACAAACAAAGAAAAAAAGTAAAAATTTTAACAAATATTTCATTAATTGAAACTTTTTAGAGCGGGAGACCGGGTTCGAACCGGCGACATTCAGCTTGGAAGGCTGACGCTCTACCAACTGAGCTACTCCCGCTTAAATACAAATATAATATTAATGGTTAATTATTATAATTTTCCTAAAGCTAAAAATTATATTATTAAATTTATATTAAATGAATTGTGAATTAAAAAAGATAAAAGCAAATAAATTATTAAGCATAAGAGCTAAAGTCTTGAGAAATAATACAGAAATTAAAAATTGTAATTTTCCGGGCGATAATGATGATGAGTCAATACATATTGGTGCCTATAAAAACAATAATTTAATTGGCGGGGTTTCTTTATTTAAAAAAAAAACTGAACATAAAAATTTGAAAAAAAGTTATCAACTTAGAGGAATGTGTGTTTTAGATATCTTTCAAAATAAAGGACTTGGAAAAAAAATGTTAGATAAAATTGAAAAACTTTGCATGCTACATGGAGGATTAAATATTTGGATGAATTCACGTAAAAAAGCAGTTAATTTTTACCTTAAATCTAACTATATTGATTCAGCAATATCATACGAAATTGAGGGGATTGGGGTTCATAATTTTTTATATAAGAGGTTGAAATGAGTTTTAAGATATTCATGTTGCTTTTTTTAATATTTTGTAATAATAATTTATCGCAAACTAAAATGAATTTAGATATTCTTCAAGGAATTAAAAACCCTAATCTTGTTGGGGATTCAATAAAGCTTGAAAAAAATACTTTTCTAGCATATAAAAAAATGGAGAAAGCAGCTTTGTCTGAGGGAATTCACCTCAAGATCGTATCAGCATACAGAGGATATGATAGACAAAAATTTATATGGAATAGAAAATTTGAAAAATATACAAATGAGTATGCATTAGATCCAATAAAAGCTATTTATGAAATTATACGATTTTCTACAATTCCAGGAACATCTAGACATCACTGGGGAACAGAAATAGATATTATAGATAAAAATTTTCCGGATGAAAAAAACGTTTTAATAAGTTCTAAATTTGAAAAGGGAGGTATTTTTTATAATGTTAAAAAATGGCTTGATACAAATTCAGAAAGGTTTGGTTTTTTTATCACATATGACAATAACCAAGAAAGAAAAGGATTTGAATACGAACCTTGGCATTATAGCTATGCTCCAATTTCAAAAAAAATGCTCTCATTGTTTGTAAAATTAGATTTAGAAAAACTTATCAAAAAAGATGAAATTAGTGGTTCAAAACATTTTAATCAGGATTTTATTGAAAAATATAAGAACGAATATATATTGGATATTAATCCAGAATTAAAAAACTGAATACCCTTATAATAATTATATTTGTTGAAACTTAAATGCTTTGAAAATTTCAAAAAAAGTTCTTTTAATGATTCTCGATGGCTGGGGTATTGCCAAAGATCCTAATGTGTCAGCAATCGACAAGGCAGAAACTCCATTTATCGATTCATTATATGAAAATTATGCATCAGCAAGACTTACTACTTTTGGTGAAAATGTAGGACTTCCCATTGGGCAAATGGGAAATAGTGAAGTAGGTCATGTGAATTTAGGTGCGGGAAGAATAGTTAACCAAGAATTAGCAAAAATTAACTTAGCGTTTGAAAAAAATTCTTTTCAATTTCAAGAAAATCTAAAAAAATGTTTAGAAAAGGTTCAAAAAACAAATAAGAAATTACATATAATTGGTTTATTATCAGATGGTGGTGTCCACTCTCATATAAATCACTTAGAGGGTTTAATAGATATCTGTGAAAAAATGAAATTAGAAAAAGTCTTTCTTCATCTTTTTACCGACGGTCGAGATGTAGATCCAAAATCAGGACTGGGTTTCATTGAAAAAATTGATGATAAAATTAAAAAAACTGAAATCAAAATAGCCTCTATTATTGGGCGTTATTTTTCTATGGACAGAGATAATAGATGGGAGAGAATTAAAAAATCTTATGATCTATTAGTCAAGGGAATTGGCGAAAAAACAAGCAATATTAAAAACACAATTTTAAAATCATATGAAAAAGGAACAACAGATGAATTTATAGAACCAATAGTGGTTACTGATCAATACGGAAATTATGATGGTAAAATTGAAGATGATGACCACGTTATTTTTTTTAATTTCAGAACAGATAGAGGAAGGCAATTAACAAAAGCTTTAACTCAAGAAAATTTTATCGATTTTGATATGAAAAAATTAAAATTAAATTTTCTAACAATGACAAATTATGACGAATCATTTAAAGGCATAAATGTTATTTATGATTCAGAAAATATTAAAGATACTTTGGGTGAGATACTTGAAAAAAATAACAAAAGCCAAATTAGAATAGCTGAAACAGAAAAATATCCACATGTAACATTTTTTTTTAATGGTGGAAGAGAAGAACCTTTTAAAAATGAAAAAAGAATTTTATGTCCCTCTCCAAAAGTTGCTACATATGATCTACAGCCAGAGATGAGCGCAGTACTTGTGAAAGATTCAATTGTAAAAGAAATTAATAATCGCTCAGCTGACTTTATATGTTTAAATTTTGCCAATCCAGATATGGTTGGACATACTGGAAATATTGCTGCAGCAATTAAAGCATGTGAAACAGTTGACAATTGCTCAAATGAGATTATTAATAGTGCAATAAAAAATAAATATTCGATAATTGTAATAGCAGACCATGGAAATTGTGATTTAATGATAAATCCCGATGGATCTCCCAATACTGCACACACAACAAATTTGGTCCCTGTAATTATTGTAGATAATGATGTTGTAAAAATATCGGATGGTATTTTAGGAGATATTGCTCCCACTGTTTTAGACCTGATGAATATTAGAAAACCTAAATTAATGACTGGAAAATCTTTAATAAATTAATATGAACAAAATAATAACCATATTGTGTCTATGCTTTTTTTTCTCTTGTAAATCTAAAATTCCTGATTCAAAAAAAGAATCTGAAAATCCTATTGAAAATGAGGAGGAGTATGTTGACATCATTGGGCTATTTAATCGAAAAGATTTAAATTATGAGCCTCATTACCAATGGTTTAAGGAAAATTATAAAAATTATGATTTAGACAATAAGATTGCAAAAAAAATTAAACCACTAATTAAGGACATTGAAATCACTGTTTTTATGGGAACATGGTGTAGTGATAGTAGACGAGATACTCCTGCTTTTTTTAAACTAATGGATTTTTTAAAAATCAATGATAAAAGATTAGAATTAATTGCAATGACGTTAGAAAAAACAACACCAGATAGTTTAGAAAAAGGACTTGAAATTTATAATATTCCAACGTTTATTTTCAAAAAAGATGGTATTGAAATTAACCGAATTGTTGAGTTTCCCATTGAAAGCATCGAAAAAGATATTTTTAAAATTTTAAATAGTGAAGATTATAAACATGCCTACGCTGATTTTTAGTAATGAGTCTAATTAAATCAAAAGAAGAAATTAAATTGATAAGAGAAAGTGCCTTACTTGTCTCAAAAACATTAGGTATGTTAGCCGCGGAAATAAGACCTGGAATAAATACTTTATATCTTGATTCATTAGCTGAAACTTATATTAGAGATCATGGTGCAGTTCCAGGTTTCTTAGGACTATATGGTTTTCCTAATACTTTATGCATCAGCCCAAATTCACAAGTAGTCCATGGCATACCTAATAAGGAGGAAGTCAAAGAAGGAGATATATTATCAATTGATTGTGGTGTATTAAAAAATGGATTTTACGGAGACCACGCTTATACCTTTGAAGTTGGTGAAGTTAAAAATGAAATTAAAAAATTATTAAAAGTTGCAAAAGAATCTCTTTACTTGGGAATTGCTGAGTTTAAAAAAGGGAATCGAACTGGAGATGTTGGCTATGCTATTCAAAATTACAATGAATCTAATGGTTATGGTGTTGTAAGAGAGTTAGTTGGTCATGGATTGGGTAAAGAAATGCATGAAAAGCCAGAAATGCCAAATTATGGTAAAAGAGGTTCTGGTAAAAAACTAATTGAAGGCATGGTGGTTGCTATTGAACCTATGATAAATATGGGGACGCATAAAATAAATCAACTAAAAGATGGTTGGACAATCCTAACGGCAGACAGCTTACCAAGTGTTCATTTTGAACATAATATTGCAATAATTGATGGAAAACCAAACTTACTCTCAACATTTGATTACATATACGAATCATTAGAAATAACAAGTAATGAAGAAGATCAATTTAAAAATTAAAAATTGAATTGGTTTATAAAAATTCTCATAAATAAAATTCCAAGAACTCAATTAATTTTTTGGAGTAGGATTTTTAGACCAGTTATCGATCTTTACTATAGAGGAACTAAATTTGAAGATCCTATTAATAACAAACTTTACAGGAAATTTTTGCCATACGGTTATGTTAACCAAAGGATAAATGCATTAAGTCCAGGCACTTTGTCTTTAGAAAGACATAGACTATTGTGGTTATATTTAAAAAATAAAACAGATTTCTTTAATCCCAATCTAAAAATTTTACATATTGCACCAGAACAAGCCTTTTTTAAATTTTTAAAATCTGTTAATAATAAAAACTACATAACTTTTGATTTAAACTCTCCACTTGCTGATATAAAAGGAGACATTTGTGCTATGCCATTTGAAGATAATTTTTTTGACTTTATTCTTTGTAATCATGTTTTAGAACATATTGTAGACGATACAAAAGCAATGAAAGAATTATATCGAGTGTTGAAAAGAAAAGGTACAGCAATACTTCAAGTTCCTATTAATGTTGGAAGGGATAAAACATTTGAGGATAACAATATCACAACAAAAAAAGAAAGAATAGAAAAGTTTGGACAATATGACCACGTAAGAGAATATGGTTTAGATTATTATAGAAAACTAGAAAATATCGGGTTTAGTGTTGAAAAAAATAATTATGCGTCTAAATTTAACAAAAATGATATAAATAAATATGGCATAGTTAGAGACGAAATAATTCCAATTTGTAAGAAAAATTAATCCAAAATTAACTTATTGAAACCATTTGATTTGAGAACTTTTACTTTTTTATTTTTATCATAGTAAATTATCAAAACATCAATATTTTCTAAATTAGAAATTAATTCTTTAGATTTATTAATAGGCATAGCCATAAAAGATGTTGCATAGGCATCAGCTGTAATACAATCATCTGCGATTACAGATGCACCTAAAACATTTGTTTCAAAAGCATCTCCTGTTTTTGGATTTATTGTATGAACAATTTTTTTTCCACTTTCCTTATCAATCAAAAATTTTCTATAGTTTCCAGATGAAGCTAACGCCTTATTTCTAAGTTCTATACGATTTATAAAATTATTTGCTGAAGTATTTAATGGATCAGTAATTCCTACTTTCCAAAATGCATCTGTGACTTGATTTTTTCCACTTGCTACCATTTCTCCTCCAATTTCAACTAAATGATTGGTTATATTATTTTGTTTAAGCATTCTTGAAATTACATCAACACAATAACCTTTAGCAATTGCATTGAAGTCAAGAAAAATTTCTTTACTTTCTTTTATAACCATATTATTATTTAGTGAAACTTTTTCAAATCCGGTAAATTTCATTAAATCGTCAATATTAACACTTGATTGGATATTATTTTTGGGACCTAATCCATAAGCCTTCGTAAGAAGTCCTATTGTTGGATCAAAAAACCCATCCGTTGATTTCCATATAACTTTAGACTTATTAAAAACATTAATAAAATGATGATCAACTTTGATAAAATCTAATCCTTTATTGATTTTTGATATGTCAGATGTTTCAATATAAGTAGAAAGAGAATTGTTTATTTCTACAAAAACTGAATCAGTTAAATTAGTCAATTCTTGCAGGGGACTAGTAGATGTATATAATATATTAAATTTTGTACCAAGAGCATTTCCAGAAATTGAATATAGATTGTAATTAGTCTGCTCATTACAACTAAATAAGAAAAAAACTACAAATAATTTAACAAATTTTTTCAATACCATTAAAGTTAACAACGTAATCTGAATCTTTAAATATAGGATATTCATAGTTTTCAGCATTTGCTAAACCAACACCTGCGTAAAATAACGAAGCATTAAATTTTTCGGCATGAATCTTTAATTCATTTAGTTTATAAATCTCGACTATATTTGGATTTTTTGGATATAAAACTGCTTTAACTATTATAAAGGAAAGACTTTTATCTTTCGTACAAACAAACTGAGGATCTTTTTTTAATTTACTATTTACAGAAAGAAATTCAAAATTATTTTTTTCAAGGTCTTTACCAACAATATTCATTGCGAGTTGGTGAAGTTCTAAATCGGTTAATGGTTTTGGTAAAATATTATCCGCCAAAGTCATCAAATCTGACATTTTCAGGTGGAACTCCAAAATCATCAGCCATTTTTTCGATCGCTTGATTCATAAGTGGAGGACCACAAAAATAGACTTCAATATCCTCAGGAGCTTCGTGATGAGATAAATAGTTGTCTATCAAAGTTTGGTGAACAAAACCAACGAAACCATCTCCTTTCCCTTCCAAGTCATCTTTTACTTTCCAATTATCCTCCTCGTTAGGTTCGGAGAGAGCAATGTAAAATTTAAAATTCGGAAAATCTTTTTCAAGAGCTTTAAAGTGATCAATATAAAAAAGCTCTCTTTTAGATCTTCCTCCATACCAAAAATTGACTTTTCTTCCTGTTTTTAAAGTTCTAAAAAGATGATATAAATGTGATCTCATTGGAGCCATACCAGCACCTCCACCGACATATAACATTTCAGCCTCAGAGTGGTTAATAAAAAACTCTCCGTAAGGACCAGAAATAGTTACTTTATCACCAGGTTTTTTTGAGAAAATATAAGATGAGGCTACACCTGGATTAACATCCATCCATCCATTTGAATTTCTATCCCATGGAGGGGTAGCAATTCGTACATTCAACATTATTTCCTTACCCTCAGCAGGATAGGAAGCCATCGAATAGGCTCTTTCAACTAGCTCAGGGTTTTTCATTTTCAGATCCCAAAGCTTAAATTTATCCCACTCCAATTTAAATTTTTGAATATCATCAGGGTGCTCATCAGGATGAGCACTAATATCCATATCTTTATAGTCAATTTCACATTCAGGTATTTCAATCTGAATATAACCTCCTGCTTTATAACCCATATCTTGAGGAATCTCAACAACAAATTCCTTGATAAAAGAAGCTACATTCCAATTTCTAACAACAGTTGCCTCCCATTTTTTAATTCCAAAAACTTCTTCTGGAACTTCAATAACCATATTCTCTTTTACTTTAACTTGACAGCCTAACCTCCACCCTTCTGCGATTTCTTTTCTGCTAAAATGAGGAGCTTCAGTTGGAAGAATTTCTCCTCCTCCTTCTTTTATAACACATTTACATTGAATACAAGTACCTCCACCTCCACAAGCTGATGGTAAAAAGATTTTATTGTTTCCTAGGGTAGATAATAAAGTTCCTCCTGAGGATACCTCAACTTCATTTTCACCATTAACTAGAAGTGTTACAGGCCCAGAGGGCATCAATTTAGCTTTAACACCCAAAAGCATTCCTACTAAAAGAAATAAAACGAATGCAAAAGCAATTATACTAAAAAATATATATGTAGTTACTGTCATAATTATTATAAATCGATTCCCATAAAACTCATAAAACCAATAGCCATAAGTCCAGTTATTATAAAGGTAATACCCAATCCTCTAAGTGGAGCTGGAACATTTGAATATGCAATTTTTTCTCTTATAGCTGCGATTCCAACAATAGCTAAAAGCCAACCCACACCAGATCCTAAACCATAAATACTAGATTCAAGAATTCCTGAAAAATCTTTTATCTGCATAAATAAAGAACCTCCTAAAATTGCACAGTTAACAGCAATTAATGGAAGAAAGATTCCTAAAGCACCATACAGAGCAGGTGAAAATTTTTCAACAATCATTTCTACTAATTGTACCATGGAGGCGATTACAGCAATAAACATAATGAAGCTTAAAAAGCTTAAATCAATTTCTGCATATTCAGGGCCTATCCATTTTAAAGCACCAGGTTGTAAAACATATTGATCAATTAAAAAGTTTAAAGGAACGGTGATTGTTAAAACAAAAATCACTGCAAAACCTAAGCCAACGGCAGTTTTTACAGTTTTAGAAACTGCTAAATATGAACACATACCCAAAAAATATGCGAAAATCATATTTTCTATGAAAATACTTTTTATAAATAAGTTTGCATATTCTAACATAGAAATATTTTAAAATTATCCTTTTTCAATTAAAGTTCTGTTTCTTGATCTCTGAATCCATATTATAACACCTACTATAATTAGAGCCATTGGAGATAAAAGCATAAATCCATTATTCTCATAACCCATTTCATATATGAATTCAGGAATTACCGGAATACCAAGTAGGTTTCCGGATCCAAACAACTCTCTAACAAATGCTACTAATATTAAAATGAATCCGTAAGCAGCAGCATTACCAAATCCATCTAAAAAAGATCTCCAAACTCCGTTTCCTAAAGCAAATGCCTCAAGCCTACCCATCACAATACAATTAGTTATAATTAACCCAATAAAAATTGATAATTCCTTACTCACATCATAAGCATAAGCTCTTAAAACTTGATCGACTAGTATTACCATAGAAGCTACTACTACTAATTGAACAATAATTCTGATTCTGTTGGGAATTAAATCTCGAAGCAAAGAGATAATGACATTACTCGCTGACATAACTGCAATTACGGATAAGGTCATTACAATGGCAGCTTTTAATTGAACGGTGATAGCTAATGCAGAACAAACTCCTAAAACTTGAACAGTGATAGGGTTATTATCATCCATAGGGTCAGAAAGTAGTGCTTTATTTTTTTTAGAAAATAAAGGTTCACTGTTCTTACTAAGAAATAGTATTAAGGGATTGTTAATATTTTTTGTTTTCTTAACTGCCATAGATTTATTTTAAGGCTAATTGTTTTAGTTTTAAAGAATTAAAAAATGGTACATAATGTTGAATTCTTTCCTTTATCATGTCTGAAACACCATCTCCAGTGATAGTTGCACCTGAAATTGCATCAACTTCATGATCATTCTTATCAAGGTTTGAAGGGTCGTTATTAGTTTTAGAAACCATAATTCCCATTAAATTATTTTCAGAATCAAATAATTTTTCATCAATAAATCTTTCTTTGAACCAATCTTGTGTTATTTCGGCGCCAAGTCCTGCAGTTTCGCCTATGTGATCAAAAACGACACCCTTAATTGTATTCAAATCTTCCTTTAAGGAAATGTAACCATAGATAGCATTCCATAGTCCATTTCCTCTAATTGGTATAATATAATATTTAGAGTTTTCAATATTGGCTACATATAAAGGAAAATTTTGTTCTTCAGGTGATTTTTTTAATTCTAATGATAAAGTTATTTGACTAAAAGGATTAACAGAACTATTTATGGAACCGTCATTTTTTAATGCATATTGTTCCTCAATGTACTTATTAAATAAATCTTCCGCTTTATCACGATTAGTTATAATCCCGACAGTAGATAATATATTTTGCATTTTTTCTTTTCTAACATTTTCATTTTGTAAATCTTTAAGAGATTGTGAAGTAAATGCTAAAACACTGGCTACAACTAAAACCATTACAGCTGCAAATAAAAAGGTATATAAGTTTGAATCTCTATTCATAAGTTAGGCAATATTTACAATTGGTTTATTAGATCTATTTAATCTTCTTTTTACATTGGACTCAATGACATAATGATCAATGGTTGGAGCGAAAACATTCATTAATAGAATAGCTAACATCACACCCTCAGGGTATGCTGGATTAAACACTCTTATTAAAATACAAAACAAGCCAACTAGTAAACCATAAATCCATTTGCCTTTAACAGTTTGTGCCGCTGAAACTGGATCGGTAGCCATAAAAACTACTCCAAAAGCAAAACCACCAACCATTAAATGGTTTGTCCAACTAAAACTCATTAGTTCATTAACTCCCCACAGATTGAAAAGCATTCCTGTAATTGCAGCACCAATAACGCTACCCAACATTATCCTCCAACTTCCAACTCCCGTATAAATTAGAACCAACGCACCTATCAGAACCATTAATGTGGATGTCTCAGCAATAGAACCAGGAATTGATCCCATAAACATATCCATTGGTTGGTAGGGTAATGAGTTATCTCCGGATGCCAACATACCAAGGATAGTTTCACCAGATACTCCGTCAACATTTGAAGCTTCAGAAACCCAAACTTGATTTCCAGACATGTAGGTTGGATAGGCAAAAAAAGCAAATGCTCTTGCCGTAAGGGCGGGATTTAAAATATTCATACCAGTACCACCAAAAGCCTCTTTACCAATAAACACAGCAAATGCAACAGATAAACCTACCATCCATAACGGAATATCAACGGGCATAATCATAGGAATTAATAAACCTGTTACTAAATAACCCTCATTAACCTCGTGACCTCTAAAAACTGCAAAAGCAAATTCAATAGCTAAACCAACTATGTATGATACAGCTATCATTGGAACAATTTTTGTTGATCCGTGTAACATAACATCAACAAAAGTGTAATCAACATTTAGTTGTGAAAAGTACTGATAACCTGTATTATAGATTCCATAAAATAATGCTGGCAGTAACGCTAGAATGACAGTAATCATTGTCCTTTTTAGATCAACGGCGTCGCGAATGTGAGCACCATGCTTAGTTGTATGATTTGGTACAAAAAGAAAGGTGTCTAAAGCATTGAAAGCCGGGGCAAATTTTTCCCATTTCTCTCCTCTGTTAAACGGTTTTTTTAAATTGTCTATTGTATTTCTAATATTCATATAAAAATTTTAACCAACTTCAGAAATCATTAAATCAAGTCCTTTTCTAATAATGTGTTGAGCTTCAATTTTTGAAGAGGATGAGTAATCAATTAAAGAAAAGTCTTCTGGTGCCACTTCATAGATACCTAAACTTTCCATTTTTTCTATATTACCTGCCATACATTCTTTTAATAATTGCATTGGTAATATATCCATTGGAAAAACTTTTTCCATTTCGCCCGTAACAACAAGAGCTCTTTCCTCACCATTTAAGTTTGTATCTAAATCATACTTTTTATTGGGAAATAACCAAGAAAAAGATGTTTTATAAATACTTGGGACTTTATTATTAACAAAAGGAACCCAGCCAAACATTCTGTAGTGATTTCCCTCTCTTAAAACTGATAGTGTATTATTGTAAAATCCTAAATAATTATCTGATTCTACCTTGTACCCCGTCAAAACGTCACCATTAATAAATCTTAAGTGATCGTTTTGGTTAATACCTGCATCTTTTATGATTTCACATAATTCAGATCCAGCAACAGTTTTGTAATATTTTGGATATTTAACAGGCGGCCCAGAGACAGCTAAAGTTCTTACAGGGTTATAACTTCCTGTCATAAAATACCTTCCAATATTTGCAACATCTTCAGCGCCTAATGTCCAAACTTTTTCTCCTGAATTTATCGGATCAATATGATGAATTTGTACTCCAACATTTCCAGCTGGATGAGGACCATTAAAAGTATTAATTTTTACATTTTCTATATCATTTAAAAAAGATTTATTATTTTTTTCAATTCCAATATTAAGATCTCCTGAAAATAATTTTGATAAAATTTTAACACCATGCTTAAATTCTTCTTTTTGATCATCTAAAATTATTTGAAAATCAGCAGAAATTGGAGCAGAATTAAATGTAGAAATAAAAATTGATTTAGGACTGTCAGATGGATTTGCTATAATATCGTATGGTCTTTGCTTAATAAAAGGCCAACAACCTGAATCTAACAATAGGTTTTTAACTTGTTCACTACTTAAATTTTTATAATCAATTGCTTTTTTAGAACTTCTTTCATTATCTCCAATTGATTCAATAATAATTTCTATAATTTTTCGTTTAGCTCCTCTAATGATTTCTTTTACAACACCATTAACTGGAGAACAAAATTTGATTCTTTCGTTCTTTTTTGAATAAAAGACAACATCACCCTGACTAATTTTTTGACCAATTTTAACAACCATCTTTGGAATAATTAAATGGAAATTTGAAGGGTTTATAGATACTGTTTTAGGTGCAGCAGCTTTTATTATAATGTTTTGAGCAGCACCCTTGAGGTTAATGGTTAGACCATTTTTAATCTTGATGTCGTAGGACATATTTTTATCTATGTAAAATCGATGCAAATTTATTAATTAAAACCAAAAAGTAAAAGTGGAATTAGAAATAATTTTAAAGTAAATTTTTATTTATAATTATTCTAAATAAGGCGCAATATATATACCAATATTTGTGATATATTTATAATGTATATGTGTCTAAATTTTACAATTTATATTAAAATAATATTAGTTTTTTATTTTAATATTTGTTTCTCTCAATCTTCCAATAATCCAAAAAATATTAAAACTATTATTCTTAAAAACTCCAAATCGGTAGCGCCATATATAAATTTAGAGGATAGTATTGAATTAAGTTTTGATGATTTAGAGGCTGATGAAAAAAGTTATTATTTTCAAGTAAATCATTTCGACTATATTTGGAATCCTTCAAAACTAAATAAAGCTGAATTTTTAAATGGTTTTGATGATTTAAGAATTAAAAATTATTATAATTCGTTCAATACTCTTCAGCCATATACTAATTACTATTTAAAAATTCCTAACGAAGAGCTAAATTTTAAAATTTCAGGTAATTATTCTTTAAGTATTCACTTAGCTAACGGTAATAAAGTTTTTGAAAAAAGATTTTCAATATTTAAAGACGAAATACCAATACAAATATCAATTTCAAAATCAAATTCAATAAAAAACATAAACACCGATCAAAGAATAAAGGTTGTTGTGAATTGCAATAACTGTACTAATATTTATAGTAATTCGTCAAAATTAAAACTTGTAATAATTAAAAACAATAACTGGCTAAGTTCGATTGTTGTAGACAAACCGAAATATATTCTTTCAAATAAATTAATTTATGAAGATATTTTTTTTAATGGAGGAAATGAATTTTTTCATTTTGATAATTCTAATATTTATAACACAAATTTAAGGATTTACAGATCAACCCTAAATAACCTTTACAATAACTTTTTAACTACTGACAAAGAAAGAACTAAAAAAATTTATGAATATAATCCTGATATTAACGGAGAATTTGTTGTTGCCTCAAATAATAATTCTAACTCAAACATTGAAAACGATTATGCAAGAGTATTTTTTAATTTAAAATCAGATAGATTTGATTCCGATAGAACCGTGTATATAATTGGAAGATTTAATGATTTTATGATTAATGAAAATTATAAACTTTCCTACAATCAATCCACAAAAACTTACGAGGGATCTTTTTTATTTAAACAAGGTTTTTATAATTATAAATATGCATTTACACACAAAAGCAATTTAAATCAAATCAAATATTTTTATGGAAATTATTGGCAGACAGAAAATAGCTACAGAGTTTTACTTTATCAAAAAAAAATAAATGATAAATACTATAAAATTATTGGATCTTCTGAACTAAGTTCCATAAACATAAAAAATTAACTGTAGCACATTCTTTTTGAAACATTAAATTAATATATTCGCCTATAATACACCGTCATGATTAATCACGTAACCAAAGGAATAAAAGTTTCTGTAAAAACATTATACGATGGTTCATATTTTAAAAATTACAAGCTTCATTTTTCTTTTAATTATGTAATAAAAATTACAAATTACAGTAAAAATAGTGTTCAATTGAAATCACGGCATTGGAGAATATATGATTCATTGAACGCAAATATAATAATTGATGGAGAAGGTGTAATTGGTGAAAAACCTTTAATAAGCCCTGGCGAATCATTCGAGTACTCCTCTGGGTGCTTAATTTCATCACCTGTTGGAGCCATGAGAGGTTTTTACAACATGATTGATGTTAATACTGGTCAAAAGTTCAGAGCGTACATACCTACCTTTAAGCTGAATGCTCCTCAAGCATTAAATTAAAGTTTAATTTATAAAAATTATTATGAAAGAAAATATATTTCAAGTTCCAGATCGTGTCAATGAGCCTGTTAAAAATTATTTAAAAGGATCAGAAGAAAGAAAGAATGTTTCAGAAACTTATCATTCTATGTTTTCTTCAAAAATTAACATTCCATTATATATAGGAGAAGAAGAAATACATACCAAAGAAACTAAGGATATTAACCCTCCTCACGATAAAAATAAAATTGTTGGAACCTTTTCTGTATGTAATTCTAATCATGTCGAAAATGCAATTAATAATTGTTTAGAGATTAAAGATAGTTGGACTAATACACCCTGGAAACAAAGAGCAGCTATATTTTTAAAAGCAGCAGAACTAATTGCCGGACCTTACAGAGCAAAAATAAATGCTGCCACTATGATAGGTCAATCAAAAAATATTTTTCAGGCTGAAATTGATGCTGCATGTGAATTTGTGGATTTTTTGAAATTCAACATTATTTATATGTCTGAAATATACAACGAACAACCTCTAACAGTTGGAAATGTTTCTAACAGTCTAGAATACCGTCCTTTAGAGGGGTTTGTTTATGCTATAACTCCTTTTAATTTCACAGCAATAGGAGGAAATTTATGTGCTAGTGCAGCATTAATGGGTAATGTTGTGTTATGGAAACCTAGTGACCATCAAATTTACTCTGCAAAAGTTATAATGGACGTTTTTAATGAAGCTGGATTGCCTAAGGGAGTTATTAATATGATTACTGGGGATCCTGAAATGATTACAAATATTGCTTTAGAAAATTTTAATTTATCTGGAATTCATTTTACTGGATCAACCCATGTTTTTAAAGAGATTTGGTCAAAAGTAGGAGCAAATATTTCTAAATACAAGGACTACCCAAGAATAGTTGGAGAAACTGGTGGTAAAGATTTTATTGTGAGCCACCCATCTGCTGATTCATTGGTAGTCTCAACTGCAATCGTAAGAGGAGCTTTTGAATATCAAGGGCAAAAATGTTCAGCAGCTTCTAGAGTATATATTCCTGCATCTAAATCAATACAAATTTTTGAAAATTTAAAAAATCAGGTTAGTACTATAAAAATGGGGTCTCCTATTGATTTTGAAAATTTTATGACGGCTGTTATTCATCAACGTTCTTACAACAAAATTGTCAGTTATATTGAAAAAGCTAAAAATGATGAGGATTCGAAAATTTTAATTGGCGGGGATTATGATGATTCAAAAGGCTATTTTATTTCTCCAACAATTATTATCACTACAAACCCTAAATGTGCGACTATGACACAGGAAATATTTGGGCCAGTTGTCACTATATACGTATATCCAGATAATGAATGGAAAAAAACACTTCAATTAGTAGATCAAACATCCGATTATGCTTTGACTGGTGCTTTTATTTCAAATGAAAAAGAAACGATTGATTATGCCTTAAAGCACTTGAGATATAGTGCAGGTAACTTTTATATAAATGACAAACCATCAGGAGCTGTAGTAGGTCAACAACCGTTTGGGGGTTCCAGAGCTTCGGGAACTAATGATAAAGCAGGTTCAAAACTAAATTTATTGAGATGGGTATCGCCAAGACTAATAAAAGAAAATTTTAATCCGCCAACTGATTATCCTTACCCTTACATGACATAGGCAAGTAAACTATTTTTTTTGTTTCAAAAAATACATGATTGAAATGGTTGCTAATATCAAATACCTTTATATTATCAATGTCTTTCAATTCATTTACCAAATCACCACCTTTAAGGTATAAAATTCCATTTTTTAATGAATTTTTACAGTTTGATGAGATTTTTCCATCAACTATTTTTATAAAATCAGTCATATTAGTAACAGCCCTACTTACAACAAAATCATATTGCTGATCGACATTCTCAGCTCTAATTTTTTCAGCTACTACATTCTTAAGACCAAGTTTCTTAGTTATTTCAGAAACTACTTTAATTTTTTTTCCAATTGAATCAGTTAGGTGAAATAAAACTTTAGGAAACATAATAGCTAAAGGAATTCCCGGAAACCCCCCTCCCGTGCCAACATCAAGAACTTTAGTGCTTGGCACAAACTTGATGATTTTTGAAATACTTAAAGAATGTAAGACATGTCTCGTATTTAATTCGAAAATATCTTTTCTTGAAATAACATTTATTTTATTATTCCAGCTTTCATAGAGTTTTGCTAAACTTTCAAACTGTTGAAATTGAACGTTTGACAATTCAGGAAAATTAGATTTAATGATGTTCAAAACTTTTATTTATTTGTTTAAAATTACATGAATATTTTTATCAAAATAAATATCTTTAATATTATTCTTAATACATAATTAATGGAAACCAATATCATTAAATTCTCAAGAAAAGATTCAAAAAAATTTTTTAAAACTTTAAACATAAGAGTTAATAATTATTTTAAAGAACAAAATATCACTAAAAAAGGTAACTGGAAGATATGGTTGAAAACATTTATAATGTTTTACTTGCTAATAACGCCATATGTTTTAATATCTATAATGACAATTCCCACCTGGATTCAAATATCACTTTCAGTTATTATGGGCATTGGTTTAGCAGGTGTTGGAATGAACGTTATGCATGATGGAAATCATGGTTCTTTTTCGAACAAAAAATGGATAAACAGAATAATGGGAGGCAGTATTTATTTGTTAGCTGGGAATAGATATAACTGGCAAGTACAACACAATGTTTTACATCACTCTTATACTAATATTCATGGCCATGACGAAGATTTAGAAGCTGGAAGAATAATAAGATTTTCGAAACACTCTGAGTGGAGATGGTTTCATAAATTTCAACATTACTACTCAGTTCTACTTTATGGTTTGTTAACAATAAATTGGGCAATCACCACAGATTTTTTGCAAATGAAAAGATACATGAAAAAAAAACTTTCGCATGGTAAGTTTCCAAATCCATTTATAAACTGGACAAAATTATTAGTTTCCAAAATACTATATTTTTTGTTCTGGATTTTTGTTCCAATTTTTATTTTCAACCTTGTTTGGTGGAAAGTATTATTTTCATTTTTAGTCATGCACTACACAGCTGGACTAATCTTAAGTTTAGTTTTTCAATTAGCTCATATAATGGATGAAGCAGAAATGCCATTACCTAATTCACAAGGAAATATAAAAAACAGTTGGGCAATTCATCAATTAAAAACAACCGTTAATTTTGCTTCCAAAAATAAATTACTTAATTGGTTTACGGGAGGATTGAATCACCAAGTAGAACATCATATTTTTCCCAATATATCCCATG
The DNA here is from genome assembly GCA_938088195.1 of uncultured Flavobacteriaceae bacterium. Taxonomy (GTDB): domain Bacteria; phylum Bacteroidota; class Bacteroidia; order Flavobacteriales; family Flavobacteriaceae; genus MAG-121220-bin8. The sequence goes on from CALKEO010000004.1 coordinate 49,323, forward strand.
TACATTATAATAAAATTGCTAAAATCGTTAAAAAAACCACCCTCGAATTTAACCTTCCTTACAATGAATTCAATACATTTTTAGATGCAATAATTGCACACTTTCGATTTCTAAAAATTATGGGTGAGAAGCCTAAAACAACAAATAAATAAAACATGACGAACAAGCTTTCCGATAGAATTAAAAATTTACCTGTTTCTGCAACATTAGCCATGGCTGCAAAAGCAAGAAAATTAAAAGAAAATGGCATTGATATTATAGGCTTAAGTCTTGGGGAACCTGATTTTAATACACCTGATTTTATAAAAAATGCTGCAGTTCAAGCAATAGAAGATAATTATAATTCATACACTCCAGTTGACGGTTATTTAGATTTAAAAAAATCTATATGTAAAAAATTTAAACGTGATAATGGCCTTAATTATAATGCCAATCAAATTGTTGTATCCACAGGTGCAAAGCAATCAATAGCAAATACCATTCAAGTTTTGATAAATCCTGGAGATGATGTCTTATTAGTAGCACCCTATTGGGTTAGTTACTCTGCTATTGTAACTTTAGCAGAGGGTAATCCTATTGAAATTAGATCAGATATTTCATCTGATTTTAAAATTACTGCAGCACAGTTAGATAATTCAATTACTCCAAATACTAAACTGGTAATAATTAACTCCCCTAACAACCCAAGCGGAACAGTTTATACAAAAGATGAATTAATAGAACTATCAATGGTTCTTGAAAAATATCCAAATATCTATGTGCTTTCTGACGAAATATATGAACACATCAACTATGGTGTTCCTCATTTCAGTTTTGCTAAGATACCCTCAATGTTTAATAGAACAATCACAGTGAATGGTTTAGCAAAAGCTTTTGCTATGACAGGATGGAGAATTGGTTACATAGGAGCACCTGATTGGATAGCAAAAGCATGTACTAAAATGCAAGGACAAATTACTAGCGGAACTAACTGCATTGCTCAAAGAGCAACTATAGCAGCTCTGGATGCTTCGGTTGGTGAAATAAAATATATGGTTGATGAATTTAAAGAACGTAGAAAACTAATTATCGATTTATTAAATAATATCAAGGGTATTAAAGTAAATCAACCTATGGGTGCTTTTTACGTTTTCCCTGATATTTCTGATTTTTTTGGAAAAACTATCAAAGGTAAAACAATTAAAAATGCTTCAGATTTTGCGATTTTTTTACTAGAGGAGTCACATGTAGCAACAGTAACTGGAGACGCTTTTGGTTGTCCAAATAATATTAGAATTTCTTACGCAGCATCCAAAAAACAAATAGCTGAAGCTATTAAAAGAATTCAATCAGCCCTTGAGGATCAATGATCTCTCCAAAAGAATGGGGTAAATAAAATTAAAACAGTAAAGAGTTCTAACCTCCCAACTAACATTAAAAAAGAACACCAATATTTTGCTAAAATTGGAAGACTATCGAAATTACTTATTGGCCCCAGTGTTCCGAGTGCAGGACCCACATTTCCTATAGATGAAGCTGCTCCTCCAATTGCGGAAATAAAGTCAAGACCTAACAAACTCAACACACCAGCTCCAATTATAAAAAGAATAAGATATAATATAAAGAAGGCCAATACGTGAATAACAATTGGTTTTTCTACAACCGAATGATTATGTCTAAGCGGAATAATTGCATTTGGGTGAAGTGATCTTTTAAATTCTAATATTCCATTTTTAATCAAAATTAAATGTCTCAATATTTTAACACCACCTGAGGTAGATCCTGAAGATCCACCTAAAAACATAATTCCAAAGAAAAACATTGTTATAAATGGAGTCCATGAAATAAAATCTCCTGTAACAAATCCAGTGGTTGTTATAATTGCAACTACCTGAAACAGGGCATGTCTAAAACTGCTTTCAAATTTACCATAAACTTGAGGGTGAAAAACATTTGTTTCATTTAAATCAACTGAAAAAAATAAAACCAAAGTAATTATGCAAGTAAAAACTATAACAAAAGAAAAATACCATAAAAATTCAGTATTGTAAAACATTTTTTTAATTTTTCCAGTTAGTCCAAAATATATGAGTATAAAATTAGTTCCAGCTAAAAACATAAAAATTATTATTATATATTGAACTATTGGCATATTATTCCAATAAGCAATACTTTGATTTTTTGAAGAAAAACCTCCCGATGCAATATTACTCATAGAGTTGTTTATTGCATCAAAAAAAGTCATACCTGCAAAGTTTAAAAGAACCGTTTCAGCAATAGTTAACCCTACATAAATCATCCATAGTCTTTTTGCAGTATCGCTTATTCTGGGATGTATTTTATCACCTGAGATTCCTGTTCCTGGTGCTTCGGCAGAAAAAAGTTGCATACCTCCTATTCCTAAAAGTGGTAGAATAGCAATAGCTAATACTATAATACCCATTCCTCCAAGCCAATGAGTCATACTTCTCCAAAAAATAATTCCCTTAGGTAAAGACTCAATATCATTTAATATTGTTGAACCCGTAGTTGTATAACCCGACATGCTTTCAAAAAATAAATTATGAAAGTTTGTTATAGAACCTGTCAAGTAATATGGAATCATTCCAGAAAACACCATAGTTAGCCATCCAATTGTGACAATTAAATAACCGTCTCTCTTATTTATCTGTCTGATGTTTTTCTTAAAAAAAATCATTAATGTCCATCCTAGTACCACTACGATAATTGCCGATTGAATTATTTCTTTAAAAAACCCATCACTATAAATCAAACTAACAATTGAAGAAACAAACATTGCTCCCCCGTTAAAAACTAAGAGTAAACCAATTATGTATAAAATTAATTTTTTGTTTAGCTTGGTCATGATAACCTATAAAAATAAACTTTCTACTTTTTTAAGAGCTTCAGCTGTTGAACAAACTAAAACTCTATCTCCAAGTTTAATTTCAAAATCTCCAAGAACAATTAATCCTTTGTTATCTCTTATAACTCCGCCAATAATGGCTTTCCTAGGAAAATCTAAGTTTACAATTTTTTTGTTCAAGACTTTGGAATATTCACTGACATTAAATTCAACTATTTCTGCATCCATATTATTTAACTTGGCAAGCTCCACAATATCTCCATTTCTAACAAAACGAAAAATATCATTAGCTGCTAAAAGTTTTTTATTGATTAAAGTGTCAATTCCAATTGATTGAGATAAATTGAAATAGTCCATATTATCAACAAGTGCAATTGTCTTTTTGATATTTTTAGACTTTGCCATTAAACAAGACATAATATTCGTTTCTGAATTTCCAGTCGTAGCTATAAAAGCATCCATGTTTTCTAAATTTTCTTCCACAAGTAAATCAACATTTCTACCATCAACATTTAACATCATGACATTTTTAACCTCTTCCACAAAATGATTAGCTTTTTTGGAATTTATCTCTATAATTTTAACATTTAAACCTTCGTTACTTAACTCTTTGGCTAGTTTAGAGCCTATCCTACCGGCCCCTAAAATCATAATATTATCAATATTTTGTTTTTCCGTTCCGATTAGATCATAAAGCTCTTTTAAACCTTTTTCATTAGTTATAAAATAAACTTGATCACCATGTGAAAAAACAGTATCTCCTCTAGGAATAATTGTTGTATCAGAATTTTCTTTTTTTATTGCTATAGGCATAAAATGAACGCCTGGGAAAACTGATGCAGATTCCATTACTGTTTTTCCAACAAAAGGGGCATTTTCTTCAAGTTTAACCCCCATCATTTTTAGTATACCATCTTCAAAATCATGACTGTTAGTAAAAGCAGACTCATGAACTAAAAGTTTAATCTCTTCTGTAGCTAAACTTTCTGGTGAAATTAGTTCATCAATTCCAATAGAACTAAAATCTATTTCTTTATTCCCCTCAATGAATTCTGAGTTTGAAATTCTAGCAATTGTTCTTTTAGCTCCTAACTGTTTAGCTAAAAAACATGTTGTAAAATTAGTAGTTTCAGATGTAGTTAATGAAACAACTAAATCGCAATTTTGAACATTAGCCTCTTTTAAAACTGAAATAGAGGCTGAGTCTCCCTCAATTGTCTTAATGTCTAATTGATTTTCAGCAATAATTAGGTTTGATTTATTATTATCAATTAATGTAATATCCTGTGATTCATAGGAAAGCAACTTTGCCAAATGAAACCCAACTTCACCAGCTCCTGCGATAATGATTTTCATGTATTTTACATTGAATAACATTACAAATATAATTGATTTTAAAAAACACTAATATTTTTAGTAATAAAAAAATAACATAGTTTGATTGAAAGTATTTGTAAATTCGAATATTATTATGAAACAAATTTGTTTAGTTTTTTTTTTGATACTAATATCTTCCAATAACTTTGGTCAAAATAAAGGCTCAAATGTTGAAAACTTACAAAATTTTGATAAAAAAAAACTTCATTTTGGCTATTTTGTTGGATTAAATCAATATAATTTTAAAATTGACTACAAAGAAAATCCTAACTATACTACTCAGGTCGAAGAAGAGTTTGGATTAAATATTGGTTTAATTGGAGATCTTAGAATTAATGAATATTTAAACCTTCGATTTGAACCTGGTTTACATACTAACAAAGGAGCACTAAAATTTAATGAAAGGTCTAATTTTACTCAAAATAGTGATACAATAAGATTGATTAAATCAACCTACATTCATTTACCTTTATTATTAAAATTTAGTTCAAAAAGAATTGGTAATTACAAGCCTTACATAATTGGAGGTATTTCTTCTTCATTTAACTTATCTAGCAATGAAAATTCCCCTGAAGATAATAAAAACAATGTTTTTAGATTAAAAAATAACACTATGTATTATGAGTTGGGTTTTGGAATTGATTTTTACTTACAATATTTTAAATTTTCTCCCTCAATTCGAGGTTTATTTTCTTTGAAAAATGAAATAGTTCCTGATGAAGATCCAAATAGCCCTTGGACTGGTCATATTGAAAGATTCAGTACCAGGGGAATTTTTATAAACCTAACTTTCCATTAAGAAAATTTCCCTTTTATTTCGCTTAAAAAAATTGCCAATGAGGAAGCCAGATTTAAGCTTTCAGGAAATAGTTGGTTTTTTGGTCTTGGAATACTAAATTTTTTATCAATTATTTCTAATAGTTCCTTTGAGATTCCATTAGCCTCATTTCCAAAAATCAAAATTCCACTGTTAATTTTAGATTTAAGTCCATAAATTGATTCACCTTTAAGCGCAGTTCCAAATGTTTGTAATTTGGAAGCTTGCAAAAATGGTTTTAAATCTAAATAATTTATATTTATTCTTGATGAAGAGCCCATTGAAGCTTGAACGACCTTTGGATTATAGAGGTCAACGGAATCTTTGGAGCAAACAATTTGTTTAACTCCAAACCATTCACAAGTACGAATTATTGTCCCTAAATTTCCTGGATCTCTAATTGATTCAAGAGCTATAATTAAGCTGTTGTAGTCTAAGGATTTAGTCTCCCTTTTTTTGAAAATTGCTAAATGATCGTCGGGATTGATTAATGAGCTTATTTTTTTTAATAATTTAAAGTCAATCTGAAAATGATTTTCAATATTTTTAAAAAATGATTTATCAATTGAATACAGTTTGATAACATCGTAATTTGAATTTATAAATTCACTAATTGACTTTTTTCCCTCAACAACAAAGGAGTTGTTTAAATCTCTGAATTTTTTTTTCTTTAGGCTATTTATGAATTTTATTTCATTTTTGGTAACCATATTTAAAGATGTATTTTTGATTATATATTTTTATTGGTGAAAAATTTTTTTACAAAAATACTATTATTTATATTTTTGATCTCATTTTTGAAATCTTGTATGATTTCAAAAAATTTAAAATACGAAGGGATTATACTTAAATCAAATGATATTTTCATAAACGGTAAATTAATCTCTAAAGATTCCTTAAGTCCTCTAATTACTCAAAATAAAAATAATTATCTATTCGGAATTCCATTATCGGCATTATTATATGAATCCTCCAAAAAAAATTCGGATTCAATATTTAATAAATGGATTAATAAAAAATCTAAAAGAAATGAAAGAATAACAAAAGTTTTTTCAAAAAAACAAGTAATACAAATAAAAAAATATATTGAAGATTTTAATAATTGGAAAAAAAGAAATGGTGAAGAACTACAAATAATTGATTCTACAAAAACTAATATATCAATTGAGAATTTAAAATCTTTTTTTAAAAATAATGGTTATTTTGATTCTGAAATTTCATCCAGTATTGAAATTAATAAAAAAAATCAAAAATTCGGAAAAGTAATTTACAATATTGATTTAGGAAATCAATATTACTTAGACAGTATCAAGTCTAATATTCAATCTCCAATATTGGACTCACTATACCAAAAAAATATTGGTAAGAGTTTTTTAAAGAAAAATAATTCATTTAACACATTAGATTTTGAATCAGAGAGAAATAGATTAGATAATCTTTTTAAAAACTCTGGAATATATAACTTTCAAATAAGCTCTATATCATTTCAAGTCTCAAGAGATACAACGGGGACAGATTTAAGAATTCCTGTTCAAATAAATATCTTAGAAGATTCTTCAAATAAATACAGAATTCATTACATAAAAAATATAAATATTTATACTAGTAATTTACTTTCACTAAAAACTGATACGCTTAATAATCCAATAGTTTTTGATGATATAAATATTTTTTCTATAGGCAAATTGAGATATAAACCAAAAAACTTAACAAATGTAATCTCTTTTAAAAAAGGAGATTACTATAGCGATCAAAAAAGGTCTAATACAATAAAACAACTTAACAACTTAGAAAATTTTCAATATCCAACTGTTAGCTATAATTATTTAATAAACTCTAAAAGTGAATTAGAGGCTAATGTATTGTTAAACCCAAAAGAAAGATTTTCTTTAGGATTTGGGGTTGATCTTAAACACTCTAATATTGAAGATATAGGTGTCGCCTTTGAAACTTCATTTACCAGTCGTAATGTTTTTCAAGGTGCTGAAAGATTAGAATTTAGCTCTAGAGGAACACTTGGAAAGTCAGGAAACACAACAATATCAGAGTATGGATTTGATATAAGACTTAAATTTCCTCGACTTTTTCTTCCAAGCAAACTTAAAAAGGTGCTTAATTTAGATTATAACCCAAATACTTACATTGGTCTTGGAACTTCAAAGCAAACAAACATCGGATTAGATAGGCAAAGTTTTAAGTTTGATTTAAATTATAACTGGACAAATTTAAATGATAAAAAAATAAACTTAGGCTTGCTAAATATTGAACTGGTTAATAATAAAAATAGTGTTAACTATTTTAATATTTATTCAAACTCTTTTAATTCCATTAACTCTATCGCATTAAACAACAATACAAACAGTTCCTACTTTAACTCATTAAATAAATTGATTGTTCCTGAGGGAATAAATTCTTTTATAAAGGATGTAATTAACAGAAACTTATCATTAAATGAAGATGACTTTAATACTGTAAATTATATTAATGATAGGCGTAATAGACTTACTGCAAACAATCTAATAATTGGATCAAGCTACAGCTTAATTTCTGATAATAGAAAAAGTTTATTTGATCAAAACTTTTCTCAATTAAAAATTAAATTTGAACTTGCTGGAACTTTAACTAATTTTTTTGCCAATCAATTTAACGCTGAGGTTGATCAATATAACAACAAAAAAATTCTTGGTTTAGCTTATTCCCAATATTTCAAAACTGAATTTAATTATATAAAACATTGGGCTATTTCTTCCAACTCAACCCTTGCATTCAGGGGCTACTACGGAATTGCCATACCTTTTGGTAATTCTGATAATATTCCATTTTCAAAATCATTTTTCTCTGGCGGCTCTAATGATAACAGAGCTTGGGAAGTTTACAGGTTAGGACCCGGAAGCAGTGGAGCAATTAGTGAATTCAATGAAGCTAATATGAAAATTGCATTTAATATTGAATACAGATTTGGATTGTTTGGAAAGCTTGATGGAGCAATTTTCACTGATGTTGGAAATATTTGGAATGTTTTTGACGACACACAAGATCCGAGAAGAACATTTGATGGTTTTAATGATTTAAATGAGTTAGCCATTGGAAGTGGTTTTGGTATTAGATACAATTTAGGTTACTTTGTTCTGAGACTCGATATGGGACTAAAAGCTTATAATCCCGTTCTAGATTCAAATGAAAGATGGATGACTGATTTCAAACTCAACAAAGCTGTTTTTAATATAGGCTTGAATTATCCTTTCTAAATCAATATTTCTTATTAATTTAGCCACCTAAAATTAATCAACCGATCAATATGAAATCTATTAAAGGTGGTGTAGCAACAAGCGATGAAGTTCAAAAGATATTTTGTTTAGCAAAAGAAAAAAAATTTGCTTTACCTGCGGTTAATGTAATTGGATCTAATACAATTAATGGCGTCTTAGAAACTGCGTCTTCATTAAATGCCCCTGTAATAATTCAATTTTCAAATGGTGGTGCTATTTTTAATGCTGGAAAAGGATTGTCTAATGAAAATCAAAATGCAGCGATAAATGGTGCTATTGCAGGTGCTAGACATGTTCACGAACTCTCAAAAGCTTACAATGTTCCTGTAATCCTTCACACTGATCATGCTGCAAAAAAACTACTTCCATGGATTGATGGATTACTTAATGCTAGTGAGAAAAATTTTGAATTGACAGGGAAATCACTTTTTAGTTCACACATGATTGATCTTTCTGAAGAGCCCATTGAAGAAAATATTTCTATTTGTAAAGAATACTTAAAGAGAATGGATAAAATAGGAATGACTCTTGAAATTGAACTTGGAATTACTGGTGGTGAGGAAGATGGCGTCGATAATACTGATGTTGATGATTCAAAATTATACACGCAACCTGAAGAAGTCGCATACGCATACGAAGAACTTTCCAAAATAAGCAAAAGATTTACAATAGCAGCTGCATTTGGAAATGTTCATGGAGTATATAAACCTGGAAATGTGAAACTAACTCCTAAAATTTTAAAAAATTCTCAAGATTATGTTTCACAAAAATTCAATTTACCTAATAATACAATTGATTTTGTTTTTCATGGTGGTTCAGGTTCTTCAATTGATGAAATTAGAGAGGCAATCGATTACGGAGCTATAAAAATGAATATTGACACTGACATGCAATTTGCATTTATGAGTGGTGTTAGAGATTATTTTAATAGTAATCAAGAGTATTTAAAAAATCAAATTGGCAATCCTGATGGCTCTGATATTCCAAATAAAAAATATTATGATCCCAGAGTTTGGCTTAGAAAAGCAGAAAATAGTTTTAAGGAGAGATTAACTAAAGCTTTTCATGATTTAAACAATGTAAATACGCTCGAATAAATTAGGATTCTTATATTTGAAAAAAACCTTTTGAAATGGCATGGTTTAATAGAACAAATAAAGGAATTAAGACTGCTACTAAGGAAAAAAAAGATACGCCAGAAGGTCTTTGGCATAAAACACCTACAGGAAAAATTATTGATAAAGAAGAATTAGAACAAAATTCTTTTGTTTCACCAGAGGATGGTTTTCATTTAAGAATTGGAAGTGAAGAGTACTTTAAAATTTTGTTTGATAATAAATTTAAAGAAATTGATCCTAATATCTCTTCAAAAGATCCTCTGAAATTTTTAGATAATAAACCATACAAACAAAGAACTAAAGAAGCTCAAAAAAATACTGGTTTAAAAGACGCTATTCGTATCGCTGTTGGAAAATCTATGGGACAAAATGTAGTTATCGCTTGTATGGACTTTAGATATATTGGAGGGTCGATGGGTTCGGTTGTGGGAGAAAAAATTAGTAGAGCCGTTGATCAAGCTATTTCAAAAAAAATTCCATTAATTATAATATCAAAGTCTGGAGGTGCTAGAATGATGGAAGGTGCTATTTCTCTAATGCAAATGGCAAAAACTTCGGCAAAACTTGCTCAACTATCAAATCAAAAACTTCCGTATGTGTCGTTGTGTACAGATCCAACTACGGGTGGCACAACTGCGTCTTTTGCTATGTTAGGAGATATTAATATCTCTGAACCTGGGGCTTTAATTGGCTTTGCGGGCCCGAGAGTTGTTAAAGATACTACTGGAAAAGATTTGCCAAAAGGATTCCAAAAATCTGAATTTTTATTAGAACACGGATTTTTAGATTTTATTATTCCGAGAACTCAACTTAAAGAAAAAATTAATCTATATTTTGATTTGATACTTAACAACCCTGTTAGAACAAATAATTTATAATTGTTTCTTTTCAAAATTTAATCCTATATTTGCGCCTCCAATAAATAAATATTGGTTACATAAGAATTATTTACAAAAATATTGGCATGTATTTATCTAAAGAAAACAAAAAAGAAATTTTTAAAAAACACGGAAAGTCAGACTCAGATACTGGATCTGCTGAGGGTCAAATCGCTTTATTTACAGTTAGAATAAATCATTTAACTGAACATCTTAAAAAAAATCGTAAAGATTTTAATACTGAAAGATCTTTGGTAATGATGGTTGGTAAAAGAAAAAGTTTACTTAGCTACTTAAAAAATAAAGATATTACTCGTTACAGAGAAATTATTAAGAAACTTAATCTGCGTAAATAAATATTTTTTACATAGTTTTTCATTGGTATTCTACTTTTTAAGACACAACACCTTAATTAATTAATGAAAAATATGAAAATTAAAACCTACAATGAGTCCATCGATTTAGGTGATGGGCGAAAAATTACCCTAGAAACTGGAAAACTTGCTAAACAAGCTCATGGATCAGTTGTCGTTCAAATGGGAAAGGCAATGCTTTTATGTACAGTTGTTTCAAATTATGAGGCATCTAATGTAGATTTCCTTCCACTAACTGTTGATTACAGAGAAAAATTTGCTGCTGCGGGAAGATATCCTGGTGGATTTTTTAAAAGAGAAGCTCGTCCAAGTGACGGAGAAGTACTTACCATGAGATTGGTAGATAGAGTACTTCGTCCATTATTTCCAAAAGATTATCATTCGGAAGTCCAAGTTATGATTCAATTGATGTCACATGACGAAAATGTAATGCCAGATGCATTAGCTGGTCTTGCTGCCTCTGCTGCAATACAGCTGAGTGATTTTCCTTTTGAATGTGCAATTTCTGAAGCAAGAGTAGCCAGAGTTGATGGTAAATTTGTAATCAATCCAAGTAGAGCTCAATTAGCTAATGCAGATATTGAAATAATGGTAGGTGCTTCAGCAGATTCAGTTATGATGGTTGAGGGAGAAATGGATGAATGTAGTGAGGAAGAAATGGCAGATGCTATAAAGTTTGCTCACGAATCCATAAAAATTCAAATTCAAGCTCAAGAAAGATTGGCAAATGCTGTTGGTAGAAAAGAGGTTAGAGAATATGAAACTAGTACTGAAAATGAGGAATTAGCCAAAACTATTCATGATGCTTGTTATGATAAATGTTATGCAATAGCCAAAAAAGGTACTTCAAAAGCTGAGCGTAGCTTAGCTTTTTCAAAGTTAAAAGATGAAGTTAAGGCATCTTTTAGTGAAGAAGAAATTGAAGAAAATGGAAAATTAATTGGAAAATATTTTAATAAATCGCAGAAAGAAGCTATCAGAGAACTAACATTGAGTGAAGGAGTTAGACTCGATGGTAGAAAAACTAACGAAATTAGAGATATATGGAGCGAAGTCGATTATTTACCATCAACTCATGGCTCTGCAATATTCTCAAGAGGTGAAACTCAAGCATTAGCAACCGTTACATTAGGAACCTCCAGAGAAGCAAATAAGATTGATATGCCATCTTATGAAGGTGAAGAAACATTTTATTTACACTATAATTTTCCTCCCTTTTGTACTGGAGAGGCTAGACCACTTAGAGGAACCTCAAGAAGAGAAGTTGGTCATGGTAACTTAGCTCAAAGAGGATTAAAAGGGATGATACCTGAAGACTGCCCTTATACCGTAAGAGTTGTTAGTGAAGTTCTTGAATCAAATGGATCTTCATCAATGGCAACAGTTTGTTCTGGAACAATGGCATTAATGGATGCCGGAGTACAAATTAAACGTCCTGTCTCAGGAATTGCCATGGGTCTAATTTCGGATGGGGAAAGGTATGCAGTTCTAAGTGACATTCTTGGTGATGAAGACCACTTAGGAGATATGGATTTTAAAGTAACAGGTACTACTGAAGGTATTACTGCTTGTCAAATGGATATTAAAATCAAAGGATTATCATATGAAATTCTAGTCAATGCACTAAAACAAGCTAGAGATGGAAGACTTCATATTTTAAATAAAATAGCCGAAACAATAGAAAAACCTAACGAAGATGTTAAAGCACACTCTCCTAAAATGGTAACCAGTAGAATTCCTAACGAATTTATAGGTCCATTTATTGGTCCTGGAGGAAAAGTTATTCAAGAATTGCAAAAAACTACAGGCTGCACTATAGTAATTAATGAAGATCCTGAAACAGAAGAAGGAATTGTTGAAATTCTAGGAACTGACCAGGAAGGGATAGATGAGGTATTAGCAAAAATTGATTCTTTGTTATTTAAACCTGAAAAAGGAAATACTTATAAAGTTAAAGTCATTAAAATGCTTGATTTTGGAGCAGTAGTTGAATACTTAGACGCCCCTGGAAACGAAGTCTTGTTACACGTCAGTGAAATTGCTTGGGAAAGAACGAACAATGTAAGTGATGTATTAAAACTTGGTGATGAATTAGAGGTTAAATATTTTGGAGTAGACCCTAGAACTAGAAAAGAAAAAGTTTCTAGAAAAGCTTTGTTAGAAAAACCTGAAGGATATGTTGAAAGACCTGCTAGACCACCAAGATCTGATAACAGAGGGAGAGATAATAGAAATAGAAATAACAGATAATCAGTTCTTCTATTATTTCTTGTTTTTTTAAACAAATTGTAACCTTTTTATAAATTTCAACGTATAATAACTTTAACACATTTCAATGAGACAATTAAAAATTACAAAACAAGTTACCAATAGAGAAACTGCGTCTTTAGACAAATATTTGCAGGAAATTGGAAAAGTTGATTTAATAACTGCTGAAGAGGAAGTTGAGTTAGCTCAAAAAATTAGAGCAGGTGATGAAAATGCGTTAGACAAATTAACAAAAGCTAATCTTAGATTCGTTGTTTCAGTTGCCAAACAATATCAAAATCAAGGATTAACATTACCTGATCTTATTAATGAAGGTAATTTGGGTCTTATAAAAGCTGCAAAAAGATTTGATGAAACAAGAGGGTTTAAGTTCATATCCTATGCTGTTTGGTGGATTCGTCAATCAATTCTTCAAGCCCTTGCAGAACAATCAAGGATTGTAAGGCTTCCTTTAAATAAAATTGGCTCAATTAATAAAATTAATAAGATGTACGCTTTCCTAGAGCAAGCTAATGAAAGAGTTCCCTCTGCTGAAGAAATTGCCAAAGAGTTAGATATGACAATTTCAGATGTAAAAGAATCAATGAAAAATTCTGGAAGACATGTTTCAATGGATGCTCCTCTTGTTGAAGGGGAAGATTCAAATCTCTATGATGTTTTAAGAAGTGGTGAATCTCCAAACCCTGATAAAAATCTTCTTCATGAATCTTTACGAACTGAAATTGAAAGAGCACTGGAGACACTAACACCCAGAGAAGCTGATGTTGTTAGATTATATTTTGGACTTGGAGAAAAGCACGCCATGACACTTGAAGAAATTGGAGAGACATTTGATTTAACAAGAGAGCGTGTAAGACAAATTAAGGAAAAAGCAATTAGAAGGCTGAAACATACTTCAAGAAGTAAAATTTTGAAAACTTATTTAGGTTAAATGAAATTAGTTGCACCATCTATGCTGGCATGTGACTTTGGAAATCTCGAAAATGAGATTTTAATGGTTAACAAAAGTAAAGCAGACTGGTTTCATATAGATGTAATGGATGGTGTTTTTGTTCCAAATATTTCTTTTGGAACACCCATTATGAATGTTTTAAAGAAACATTCAAAGAAACCATTAGATGTTCATTTAATGATAGTTAATCCTGACGATTATTTAGAAAAATTTTCTAAACTAGGAGCTAACGTATTAACAGTTCACGCTGAAGCATGCACACATCTACACAGGACTATCCAAAGAATTAAAAATCTTGGAATGAAAGCTGGAGTAGCTTTGAACCCGCACACCCCTATATCCTCATTAGAGTCAATTATAAATGAAATTGATTTAGTTTGTTTAATGAGTGTCAATCCAGGATTTGGTGGGCAGTCATTTATCGAAAATACCTTTAAAAAAGTTGTAGATCTTAAATCATTAATCAATATTAGTAATTCAAATGCGCTAATAGAAATTGATGGTGGTGTCAATTCAAAAAATGCAAAAAAATTAATTGAACAAGGAGCTGATGTTCTTGTTGCTGGTAGTTTTGTATTTAAATCAGAAAATCCAACCAATACAATAAGTGATCTTTCTGCCCTTATAAATTAGTTTCTTACATATTTTATTTACTTTAATAACACAATTATTAAATATGTTTAGTAATTACGTAAACGTGATAGGTATTATGAGCGGCACCTCTTTAGATGGTGTAGATTTATGTTTAGTTTCTTTTGATAAAAGTAATTATACAAAATATAAAATTGAACATGCAAAAACATTTAATTATGATAATGTATGGATAAAAAAATTAAAAGAGGCAATTTCTTTAAATAGGGAAGAACTAATTAAGATTGATAATGATTATGGTGAATTATTAACTCATTATATAAAAAAGTTTATAAAAGAATTCTCTATATCTAAAATTGATTTAATATCCTCTCATGGTCATACAGTTTTCCATAATCCTAAAAAGAAAATAACACTACAAATTGGAAATGGATATATAATTAATAAAAACACCAAACTAAAAGTTATTTGTGATTTTAGAACTCAAGACATTAAGTATAATGGCCAGGGTGCCCCATTAGTTCCTATTGGAGACTTAGATCTTTTTCCAAATTATAAATTTTGTCTAAATCTGGGCGGGTTTTCAAATATTTCTGTTAAAGAATTAGATGGGATTAAAGCTTTTGATATCAGCCCTGTTAATACCGTTTTGAATTATTATTCAAAAAAACTAGGTCTAGACTATGACAAAAATGGTAAATTTTCAAGAGAAGGTAATGTAAATAATAGTCTTTTTAATGAACTAAACGAAATGGAGTTTTATAAAAGATCGGGGCCAAAGTCTTTAGGAATTGAATTTGTAAACTCAAAAGTATTACCATTAATAGAAAATTACATGTTGAAACCTGAAGATATTTTAAAAACATATATAGAACATATCTCTCACCAAATTAATAGAACTATTTCTGATTTTTCAAAAAATAAGATATTAGTAACAGGTGGGGGAACTTATAATAAAACCTTAATTGATTCAATAAAAAGAAAAATAAAACATGAATTAGTAGTGCCAGAAAAAAAATTAATAGATTTTAAAGAAGCTATGATTTTTGCCTATATGGGACTTCTAAAAATTGAGGGGAAAATTAATTGTTTAAAAAGCGTAACTGGCGCAATAAAAGACCACTCTTCGGGAAAAATATTTAAAAATTAATACCTAAATCAGATTTTTTAAATTCATGAATTCTAATATTTTTCCATTTTACTTTTATTCCTCCCCCATCGTGAATTTGTAACGCTATTCTTCCATCTGCATCACCAATTTTTTCATCAGAATAAGTAATCATCTGTTTACCATTAAGAAAAGTAGTTACAGAATCTTCATAAACTTTGATTGTTAACTTGTTCCAGTCCCCCATTTTTAAAGAAGAATCTTTACCATCAAGAGGCTTTATCAACCACCCTCTTCCATATGATTCGTAAATTCCACCGGTAAATAATCCTGGAGGAGCCACTTCAACTTGCCAACCACTAACTTTAGTTCCATTGACAGT
Source organism: uncultured Flavobacteriaceae bacterium (assembly GCA_938088195.1). Taxonomy (GTDB): domain Bacteria; phylum Bacteroidota; class Bacteroidia; order Flavobacteriales; family Flavobacteriaceae; genus MAG-121220-bin8. The sequence continues at coordinate 65,302 of CALKEO010000004.1, forward strand.
GGATCTAAAAAATACTCCACTATTTCCATTTGCTTCTTGTTTAAATTCAAGATTTAAAATAAAATTTTTATAAAACTTTTCGGTTCCTAAATAACCATATTTAGCATCAGGGCCACTTTCACAAACTAAAAGCCCATCTTCTACATACCAATTTTCAGTTCCGTAGACTATCCAACCACTTAAATCTTTTCCGTTAAACAAATCTTTATAGTCTAATTTACTTCCACTTATCACAGTTTTATTATCATTTTTAATTTCTTTTTTAGGATAATTATGATTGTGTGTTTCAGGAGATAGTATTCGTACCGATGCACATGAACTTAGTGTTAAAGAAATAATTAATAAATAGGAGTAGAAAATGTTTTTCATTTTAATGAATGTTGGTATTTAAAAATACTAAAATTATTCATAAATTAATGAATGAAAAGATTAATAATCTTAAAAAATAAATCATGAAAAACTTGACTTTAATATTAATAATTTTAATCACTTTCAACTCTTACACCCAAAAAAGAAAAGTGTTTTTTAAAAGTTCTAAAGGTAACTTTCTTATTTCTTCTGATTTACATATACACAGTGTGTTTTCAGACGGTGAAGTATGGCCAAGTATTAGGATTAAAGAGGCAAGAAGAGATAGCCTTGATTTAATCTCTTTAACTGAGCATTTAGAATATTTAAGTTACAGAAATGACATAATTATTCCAGACAGAAATAGATCTTACATAGTTTCTAAAGGGTTATTACAAAAAGAGGAGGCATTAACCGTTGTTAACGGTACAGAAATTACAAAACCAATGCCACCTGGTCATTTTAATGCGATCTTCATAAAAGATGCTAATCCACTTTTAAATCCTGATGGTAAAGTAGCAATACAAGAAGCTAATAATCAAGGTGCTTTTATTTTTTGGAACCATCCAAATTGGGTAGAAAACAGAGACGATGGTATAGCTAGACTAGATCCCTTACATAGAGAATTACTTAATGAAAAATTATTTCATGGAATAGAAGTTGTAAATGAAAACACCTACTCTGAGGAGGCTTTAGAAATTGCTCTTTCAAATAATTTAACTATCATGGGAACTAGTGATATTCATGGACTAATTGATTGGGAATATAAAAAAAATGATGGAGGACATCGTCCGATTACATTTATCATTTCTAAAAATAGAACTATTAAAAGTATAAGAGATGCGTTATTTAATCAAAAAACTTTTGTTTGGCATAAAGATATGCTAATTGGAAAAGAGGAAAATATTTTGCCTGTGATTGAAGAAAATATGATAATTAGTAGTAAAGGTTATTATAAAAAAATAGTTACAGTAAATATTAAAAATCATAGTGTAGTTCCTTTCAAATTAAAATATTTAGGTGAATATACATTTCATAGCTATAATTCCTTTCTAGAAGTCCCAGCAAAAGGAGAGTTAAACGTTACTATTAAAACGAAGGAAATATTGGACTCAATTGAAATGAAATTTCAATTTTTAAACATTGTAACAGCACCAAAAAAATTTCTAGAAATAACCAAGTCGGTTAAATTATAAAAATAATTTTTATGAAAATTAGATTTTATTTTTTATTAATATGCTTCTTATTTTTAAATCAATCTTGTAATATGAAAACAGAAATTAAACTATTGAACAAAAATGACTTTTTTAAAAATATTAACGGAAAAGAAACAACTATTTATGTGTTGAAAAATAGAAATGGTTTAGTTAGTGAAATCACTAATTACGGAGCTAGAGTTATTTCCTTGTGGGTCCCTGATAATAATGGAAATTTTGATGATATTGTTTTGGGATTTGACAATATTGATGATTATATCAATGCCAAAGAAAAGTATTTTGGCGCAACAATAGGAAGATATGGAAACAGAATAAAGGAAGGCAAGTTCTTAATTAATGATAAAGAATATTATTTAGAAAAAAATAATGGATTAAATCATCTTCATGGTGGAAATATGGGATTTAGTGATGTTGTATGGAATGCAAAACAAATTGACAATCAAACTTTAGAACTAAATTACTTCTCAAAAAATATGGAAGAGGGATATCCTGGTAATTTAAATGTTAAGATTATATATCATTTAAATAATAAAGATGAGTTAAAAATAGAATACTTTGCTAAAACAGACGAATCCACACATGTTAACCTAACACATCATTCTTTCTTTAATTTACTTGGAGCAGGAAACGAAACAATTAATGAACACTTGCTTTACATAAATGCTAATTCATTTACTCCTGTTGATGAAACACTAATTCCAACAGGTAATATAGAATTAGTTGCAAATACCCCATTTGACTTTAGTGTGCCAACGAAAATAGGGAATAGGATTAATCAAGAAGACAATCAATTAAATTATGGAAAAGGATACGATCACAATTATGTACTTAACAATTCACAGTCCGAAGAAATAATTGCAGCAAAAGTTTATGAAAAAAAATCTGGAAGAACATTAGAAGTCTACACTAATGAACCTGGGATGCAGTTTTATGCTGGCAACTTTTTAAGTGGTACTATTGGGAAACATGGTAAATCTTATAAAAAAAGATCAGCATTTTGTCTTGAAACCCAACATTTTCCAAATAGTCCTAACCAGAAAAACTTTCCCAGTACAATACTAAAACCTAATGAAGAATATTACTCAATTTGTATTTACAAATTTTCTATAAATTAATTGTTATTTTATTTTTCATCATGTAAAAAGAGTTTTTCAATTGAAGTTTTGAAAAGTTTAGCCATTTTAAATGCAGTTGGTAAACTCGGGTCAAATTTTTCTTTTTCAATTGCGTTTATAGCTTGACGTGATATTCCTATTAACTTTGCAAGATCTTCTTGAGTTAATTATTGATTTTTTCTAAATTCTCTAACTCTATTTTTCATCTATATCTTCTTGAGTTAATAACAAGAGAAGAGATATATGAAATGCAAATAAAAAATACTAAATATTCAAATTCAGGTTCAGATTTAATCAGTCCATAATCAAAGGAAGTCTCGTATGCAAGTCCAACAATTACTGTTAGTCCTAATGTAATGGCCATTGCTTCAAAATGAATTTTCTTTTGTAATTCATCATAATACTTAAATAAATTTTTATTTGCTATAATCATACCAACTCCTATAGCTAAATTTATTATTAAACCTATAGTAGTTATAATTAAACTATCCCACAAGAAGTTTACACCATAGGATAAAATTGCTGTACTTGCACACCAGGCGAATGTCCATCCTATCAAAATTTTTGATTGTTGTTTTTGTTTTTTCATTTTTATATTTTGTAATGTTTACCTTACAAATATATAAATAATTTTAATAATGTAAGGTTTTATTTACTTTTTAATAAAATCCAAAAAAAACCTCACGAACAAAGTGAGGTATGTATGGTGACCCAGGGAGGATTCGAACCCCCAACCCTCAGAGCCGAAATCTGATATTCTATCCAGTTGAACTACTGAGCCATTATTAATTAAGAAAGTTTGTTTCGAACTATGTTAGAAATAGTCTTACCATCTGCCACGCCAGATAATTGTTTGGATGCCATTCCCATAATTTTACCCATATCTTTCATCCCAGATGCCCCAGTTTTATTTATTAACTCTGAAACAATTTTTTCAACCTCTTCAGGACTTAATTGTTTGGGTAAAAAACGTTCTATTATTTTTGATTGATTAATTTCAACTTCAGCAAGTTCAGAACGATTTTGAGAAATATAAATCTCAGCACTTTCTTTTCTTTGCTTAACTAACTTTTGTAAAATTTTAATTTCCTCCTCAGCTGAAATGCCAGATGAGTTGCCTTTTTGAGTTTGAGCTAAAAGTAATGCAGATTTAACAGCCCTCAAGGACTCAAGTGAAATAGTGTCTTTTTCTTTCATTGAAGCTTTTATTGCTTCTGATATTTTTTCTATTAGTGTCATTAAATTTTTTTAAAATTAATTAATCTACATTATCATGTAAAAATGAATTGTTTGTTCTTAAGTTGATTTCTCCGTTGGTATCTTCACTTACACTGGTTCGAGATGCTTTTACAAGTTCCGCATCCTCTAAATTTACTCCTGCACGTTTAAAGGCAGGTTCTTTTTCCATTTCTGAAATTCTTTTAGCTTTATTAAAATTATAATTATATTCTTTTAATTTTATTTTTCTATCCTCAGTTCTTTTAGCAAGTCCCTCAGCTATTGAACTATTCATTGGATTAATTACTCTCTTATTTTCTTTCAAATCTGAGGATTCATTAATCTCCTTCAATTTTGAATAATCATCTATTCCAGATTTTGTAATTTCAGAACCATCAACTTCGTTCACAGGGATTATTTGTATTGGGTCATTGACAATAATTTCATTGACATCTTCTATTAGTTCATGAACAATTTTATCTGAGTAATCTTTATTGTTTGTGATTGGCATATCAAAATCTAAAGAAACTTGATCAACTGGTTCTACTAGTTCAGGATCTTTAACTTCAAATTCATTTATTTTAACAGTAACGTCTTCAATTTCAATTTCTTCCTCATTAACAAAATCCAAATTAATTTCATCATAAGAAACCTCTATATCATTAATATTTATTTTAGAGTCTATTATAGTGCTATCTTCATCCATATTTCCAACATTACTATTATTTTCTTTGATAGAGTCTAATGAAACATCTGTATTTTTAAAATCAATTGAATCTGATGAAAAATCAAATTGTAAAGGAATTTTATTCTGTTTCTTATCATGTAAGTTCTGTACAATTTCATTATTATCGTCTAAATTATGAATGATTTTTTTAGGATCTGCATGAATAATTTCTTGTTGTTGATTGGGATCAAATCCAGTGGCGATTACTGTAACTGAAATAGAACTTTCAAGAGATTCATCATCTCCTATACCCATAATTATATTGGCTCCATGACCCGCTCTTTCCTGTATGTAATCATTAATCAACCCAATTTCATCAATTGTAATTTCCTCAGTTCCAGAAACTATTAAAAGTAAAACGTTTTTGGCTCCAGTTATTCTGTTATCGTTTAATAAAGGAGAATCAAGGGCAGATGAAATGGCTTCAAGCGATCTTTTAGACCCAGATGCTGTAGAAGAACCCATAATAGCATTTCCACTATTTTCTAAAACTGTCTTAGCATCTTTTAAATCAATATTTTGAGTGTAATGATGTGTTATAACTTCAGCAATACCCTTAGATGCTGTGGCCAGGACTTCATCGGCTTTTGCGAATCCTTCTTTAAATCCCAAATTTCCATAGATATCTCTTAATTTATTGTTGTTTATAACAATTAATGCATCTACTTGTTTTCTTAATTTGTTTACACCTATTTTTGCTTGATCAGATCTAATTTTACCTTCAAACTGGAAAGGCATTGTTACAATTCCTACTGTAAGAATATTCATTTCTTTGGCAAGTTTTGAAATAATTGGGGCTGCTCCAGTACCAGTTCCTCCTCCCATACCCGCAGTTATAAAAACCATTTTGGTATTAGTTTCAAACATTTTTCTTATATCATCAAAGCTTTCAACAGCAGCTTTTTCTCCAATTTCTGGATTTGCACCTGCTCCTAATCCCTCGGTTAATGTTATTCCTAGTTGAATTTTATTCTCAACATGACTACTTTCTAAAGCCTGAGAATCTGTGTTACAAACTACAAAATCTACACCCTTAATTCCCTTTGAGTGCATGTAATTTATAGCATTACTACCTCCTCCTCCAACTCCAATAACTTTAATTACATTGCTTTGATTTTTTGGTAAATCAAAAGGGAGGTTATTAATTTCTGGATTTAATTGCATAATTATTTTTTTATTCAGCGTTATCTAAAAAAGTTTTTAGTGATTGTGTGAACCTTTCAAATATGGTTGTTCTTTCGATAGTTTCACTCTCACTTTCATTATTATTTAATTCTATATTATTTTCTGATTCTTCATTTTTATTAATCTTTTTAACTTTAGTTGAATTCATTACTAGTCCAACAGCTGTAGCATACATTGGACTTGAAATTTCAATTGAATTATTACCTGCTAAATGTTCACTTGGATATCCTAATCTAGTGTCCATTCCAGTAATATATTCAACCAATTGTTTTAAATGTTTGAGTTGACTCCCTCCCCCTGTTAGTACAATTCCACCAATTAACTTTTTTTTCTGTTCTTCATGACCATAGTTTTTAATTTCAATGTAAACTTGTTCGATAATTTCAACTACCCTTGCGTGAATTATTTTAGATAAATTTTTAAGAGTAATTTCTTTAGGTTCTCTCCCTCTTAAACCAGGGATAGAAACAATTTCATTTTCTTTATTCTCACCAGGCCAAGCTGATCCAAACTTAACTTTTAATAGTTCAGCTTGCTTTTCAATTATTGAACAGCCTTCTTTAATATCTTCAGTTATTATATTACCACCAAACGGAATTACTGATGTATGTCTAATTATACCATCTTTAAAAATTGCTAAGTCGGTAGTTCCTCCTCCAATATCAATTAAAGCTACACCAGCTTCCTTTTCTTCATTACTTAAAACTGCATCAGCTGATGCTATAGGCTCTAAAGTAATTCCCTCGAAATCAATACCAGCACTCTTTATACATCTAGCAATATTTTTAATGGACGAAACTTGACCAACTACAACATGAAAATTAGCCTCAAGTCTTCCACCAAACATTCCAATGGGTTCTTTTATTTCTCCTTGACCATCAACTTTATATTCTTGAGGAAGAACATGAATAATTTCTTCTCCTGGCAGCATAACCAATTTATAAACTTGATTAATCAAGCTTTCTAAATCATCTTTATCAATAACTTGATCTGAGTTTGTTCTTGTAATGTAATCACTATGTTGAAGACTTCTTATATGCTGGCCAGCTATTCCAACTATAACTTTCTCAATTTTTTCAGATGAATCTGCTTCCGCCTCACTAATAGCAGCTTGAATAGATTGAATAGTTTGGGTAATATTATTTACTACTCCTCTATGAACACCTAGACTCTTAGACTTTCCAATCCCAATAATTTTTAACTTATTATACTCGTTCAAAGATCCTATCATTGCTACAATTTTAGTAGTACCAATATCTAATCCAACAAATAAATTTTTTCCTACCATATTACCTCTTTTGAACAATTACTTGGTTTCTAAAATTCAAATTAATTGATTTTAATTTAACCAAAACACTATCATTAATGACAGTTTTATAAAACACTTTATAATTATTAAAACGAGATTTAAAGTCACTTAAATCTTTCATTTTAATTAAATACTTAAAGCTATTGACATGAAACAAAAATTCATTATCAATTATTTCTAAACCTGTTATATGATTACTTAAAAAGGTGTCATTTTTAAAATAATTACCCAACAAACCTAAACTCTTTAATTCAGTGGAATCGACCTCACTTAGAATCAATGGGATTCTTTCAGAATAATTTTCTGATAATGGCATTATGCTTCCACTTAAATCAATATAGTAATCATCATCTAATACTCTAAAAACAGGTTCTTTCTCAACAATTCTAACACCAAGTTCACCGTTTAATTCTAAAGAAACATCAGCTGAACTTATAAACGAATTTTTATTAATTAATTTCTCAATAACTTTCAAATTTAAATCTCTTTTTACAAGCTTTAAAGAAATAGAATCACTTTGTTTTAACATTTTATTAACCGATTCTACTGATATAAACTTAAACTTTGAGTCAAGATAATTTATATTAGAAAAATCAATTTCTCTATCGCCATTTCTAACAATACTAAAAGCCATCAAAAAAGTAATTAAGAACAACATTATCAATAATTTAAGTACTCTAAATTTCATTTTAATTTAGTATTGCATTTTTAATTTTTTCTACTTCAACCGAAATATCACCGGCACCCATTACAACTATTACTTCCGCATCTGATTTTGAAATATAATCTTTCAAATCAATTTTTTTAAGTAATGTTTTATTTTCATTAATGGTTCTATCTAATAATTCTTTTGAGCTAATTCCCTTTAATGGTCTTTCTCTGGCTGGATATATATCTATCAATACTATTTGACTAAATTTTGATAGTTCTCTTGCAAAATCATCCATAAAGTCTTTTGTCCTTGAGAACAAATGTGGTTGAAATACTACCATAATTTTTTTGTTAGGGTATAAGGCAAAAACAGATTCACGAACAGCTTTAATTTCATTTGGGTGATGAGCATAATCATCAATTAGTATTTTAGGGGATCTTAACACATAACTAAACCTTCTTTTTACTCCTTTAAATGTTCCAAATGATTTTACTAAATCTTTGTCATTAATTTTTAAGTTTTTACAAATTGCAAATGCTGCTAATGCATTACTTACATTATGTTTCCCAGGCATTTTAAATTTAATGTTTTCACATATTGAATCCGAGTATTTTATATCAAAACAAGAGAAATCATTTTCAATTCTATAATTAATTATTGAATACTCTGCTTTTGAATTAAAACCATAATCGACTCCATTAATTGGTAAGTTAAAATTTTTAAAAAGTACACCATCTTTTTCTAAATTTCCAGCGAATTCCTTAAATGAATTTTGTAACTCGGAGTTGGAACCATATATATCCATATGGTCTGCATCAATTGATGTAATACAAGCTATATTGGGTTTTAAATATAAAAATGATCTATCAAATTCGTCAGCTTCAACCAAAATAATATCTTGTCCATTATCAATTAAATTGCTATTATAATTTTCTGAGATTCCACCAATAAAAGATGTAAAACTAATGTTGTTTTCAAAAAGCAAATGTGATAGAATAGTCGAAGTTGTTGTTTTTCCATGAGTACCAGCAATTGCAATACAAAATTTATTTTGAGAAATAAGACCTAAAGTTTGAGCTCTTTTTAAAACATCAAAATCATTTTTTAAAAAATAATCTAATAGAATATTATCAATAGGAATAGCAGGTGTATACACAACTAAAGTGTTTGTACTATCTTTAAATTCTGATGGTATTTTATTCAATTTTTGTTCGTAATTAATTAGGGCTCCATTGTTTGATAAACTTAAAGTTAAATCTGTTTTGGTTTTATCATATCCACCAACTAATTTTCCTCTATTTAAAAAATATAATGCTATTGCAGACATGCCAATTCCTCCTATTCCAATAAAAAATATTTTACTGTAATTTATTTCCATTTTTTAATCTTGTCTTAACTTTTTCAATTATTTTATTTGTAGCTTGAGGCATAGCTAATAGCTTTATAGCTTTAGAAAGCTCATTACTAAATTTTTCATTATTAATTACTTTATCAAATACTTTAAAAAATATCTCATTTAAATCTTTTTCTTTTACCATCACTGCAGCATTTTTATTTACAATATTTAATGCGTTTTTAGTTTGATGATCTTCTGCCAAATTTGGTGATGGTATGAAAATTACTGGCTTAGCGACAATACATAATTCGGATATTACACTAGCACCAGATCTTGAAATTATGTAATCTGCAGAACTATAGGCTTTGTTCATATTTTTTAAAAACGGAAACACTTTAATTTTTTTTGAATTGTATTTTTTATAAGAGTCATAATACATATTTCCACATTGCCAAATAATTTGAATTTTGTACTTATTAAAAAAATCTAAATTTTTTGAAATAAATTCATTTATATTTTTGGCTCCTAAACTTCCTCCTAAAACCAGTAAAACTTTGTTGGGCCTTGTTATATTAAAAAAAATATCAGATTCTTTTTTTGAAATATTTGTCTCAAAAATTTCTTTCCTCACAGGGTTTCCTGTGAAGAATATTTTATTTACAGGAAAGTACTTGCTCATACCATCATAAGCAACACAAATGGTTTCAACCGACTTCGATAATATTTTATTAGTAAGTCCTGCATAAGAATTTTGTTCTTGAATAAGGGTAGGTAAATTAAGTTTGGAGGCTACATACAGAATTGGACCACTTGCAAATCCACCGGTTCCAATTACAAAATCAGGTTTAAACTTTTTTATTATAAAATATGATTTAATTAAGCTGTGTAGCAATTTGAATGGAACTAATAAATTTGTAAAATGTAATTTTCTTTTAATTCCACTAATCCATAAACCGATAATATTATAACCCCTTTCAGGGACTTTTTTCATCTCCATTCTTTGATTAGAACCAACAAATAAAATTTCTGATGAATGAAAGTTCATTGATAATTCATCTGCAATTGAAATAGCAGGATATATATGACCGCCAGTTCCTCCACCAGAAATTAAAAATTTATATTTCTTCACTTAAAATATTTAAAGGGTTATTGGTCTCATTATTTTCTTTGCTATTTTTATTGACACTAACGCTTAAAACAATTCCTAAAGCCATAAACGTCATCCAAATTGATGTCCCTCCAGTACTTATCAATGGAAGTGGTTGACCAGTTACTGGAAAAAGCTGAACTGCAACACCCATATTAATATATGCTTGAAAAATAATTGGGAGTCCTACACCTAAAGCTAATAGTTGACCAAAAACAGTTTGAGATTTATATGAAACTATTATGATTCTAAATAATAACCAAGTGTACAATAATAAAATAGAAATTGCTCCAACAGTCCCATATTCTTCAGTTACTATAGCATATATAAAATCAGAGGTGCTTTGTGGAAGTAGATTTTTCATTGAACTTTTACCTGCTCCTACACCAAAAACTGATCCATTAGCTATTGCTGATTTAGCTCTTATTATTTGGTAATTTGCCTCACTACTTTCGGAATCCAAATAATTTTCAATACGATTAGTCCAAGTATCAATTCTGTTAGGCATCTTTTCTGGAAAAGTCTTTGCCAAAAGAACAAAAAATGATAAAAAAAAGATTCCCGAAAAAATTATTCCAATTAAATATTTAATTGGATATCTTCCAATAAATATTAATGTCAGAATCATTAAAAATATCATCGCCGCTGTTGAAAAATTTGATGGTAGAATCAATAACACCACCATTAATATTGGTGTCCAAAGTGGTAAAATTGTACTGCTAAATTTTATTTCTTTTCCATAGTTTTTTGACAAATAAAAAGCCGTATAAACCATTAATATTACTATCGCCATTGATGATGGCTGAAAAGATAGACCAACAACAGGTAATCTTATCCATCTGCTAGCATTAGCTCCATCAATTAAATTTCCCTGAATTGCAGTAAGGAATAATAAAACAATTATGACAGGTAATCCAATTACAGATAACCCCTTGAAATATTTGTAAGGAATTAAATGAGTTGCATACATTATTAAAATTCCGATAAAAATAATAGCAATGTGCTTTATCATATTTGAAAAAATAAGATCATTTCCTAAATTTGAACTAGCACTGTAAACGGGTAAAAAAGAAAAAATAGCCAATAAAGAAACAATTGTCCATATTATTTTATCTCCCTTAATTTTATTTAATAATATTCTCATTATAATTTTCTAACACATTCTTTAAATTGATTACCACGATCTTCATAATTTTCAAATAAATCAAAACTAGAACAAGCTGGAGAAAGTAAAACAACGTCATTTGGTTTTGCAATTCTATAAGCAGAATTAACAGCTTCGTTCATACTAGATGTTTCTATAATTAAATCAGAGATAGATGAAAAAGTTTCTATAATTTTCTTATTATCTAATCCCAAACAAATTATTGCCTTGACTTTTTCCCTAACAAGTGGCAAAAGTTCATTATAATTATTTCCTTTGTCAACTCCACCAACAATCCATACTGTAGAGTTTTTCATAGAGTCCAAAGCATAGTAAACAGCATTAACATTTGTAGCTTTAGAATCATTTATATATTTAACTTTTTGAATCGTAAGGACATTCTCCATTCTATGATTGATGCTTTGAAAATTTCCTAAAGATTCTTTTAAAGCTTGATTTGAAATGTTTAATAATTGGGCAACGGTAGCAGCTGCCATACTATTTTGAATATTATGTTTTCCTTTTAGGGATAGGTTTTCTATCGATATCATAAATTTATTTTTATTAATTTGAGATTGTATTTTGTTATTTTCAATGTAAGTCTGATTAGATGAAGTGTTTTTTAAAAATGAAAAAGATAATTTTGAGGAGTTTATTTTTCTAAACTTTATCTCCTTTTCAATTATAGTATCATCTCCATTATATATTAGAAAATCAGAACTTAATTGGTTAGAAATTATATTGAATTTAGCATCTATGTATTTTTTGAAGCTATTATCATGTCTTTCTAAATGGTCGGGTGAGAGATTAGTAATTACTGCTATTTTGGGTCTGAATTGGAAAACTCTTTCTAATTGAAAACTACTCAACTCAATAACTATAAAATCAAACTTCTTTTTTGAGATTAAAAAGGCAAAGCTATTCCCAATATTTCCACATATACCAACATTTAATCCAGACGATTTTAAAATATGATATATTAAACATGTTGTAGTTGTTTTTCCATTTGATCCAGTAACCCCTATAATTTTAGCATTTGTAAACCTACTTGCAAATTCAATTTCAGAAATTATTGGAATATTATTTTTTAATATTTTGAGTACTAAATCACAATCATTAGGAATACCGGGACTTTTAATAATTTCATTCGCTTTTAAAATTTTATTTAAACTATGTTTACCCTCCTCAAATTCAATACCATTATCAATTAATATTTTTTTATAACTATTTTCTATTATATTTATTTCAGATAAAAAAACATTCATTCCGTTTTTATTGGCTAAATAAGCCGCTCCGACTCCACTTTCTCCCCCTCCTAACACAATTAAGTTAGTTTTCATTTTATCTAATTTTTAATGTTATTAAAGAGAGAATTGCCATTAGTATACCAATAATCCAAAATCTAACTACAATTTTACTTTCGTGATAACCTTTTTTTTGAAAATGATGATGTATTGGAGACATTAAGAATACCCTTTTTCCAAAACCTAACTTATTTTTGGTGTATTTAAAGTAGCTTACTTGAATTATTACAGAAAGTGTTTCAATTAAAAATACCCCACAAATCAGTGGAAGAAGAAGTTCTTTTCTTACAATAATAGCAATTACAGCAATTATTCCTCCAATAGTTAAACTACCCGTATCACCCATAAATATTTGAGCTGGAAAAGTATTGTACCACAAAAAACCAATTAATCCCCCCATAAATGCTGAAATAAAAATTACAATTTCACTTATTCGAGGAATATACATTACGTTCAAATACTCGGAGAATATGATATTTCCAGAAATCCATGCAAAAATTCCTAAAGTAAGAGTTATAATAACTGAAGAGCCAGTGGCTAAACCATCAATTCCATCAGTTAAATTTGCTCCATTTGAAACAGCACTAATAATTAAAATGACAAAAAAAACAAAAACTACAATACTATATTCTTTAGATTTACCTCCAGTCCAAGAAATTAAATATGAGTAATCCAGTTCATTGTTTTTTAAGAAAGGAACTGTTGTTTTTGTAGATTTATATTCTACTTTTTCAAACGATTCATTAACTCCAAATTTATCTTTAATAGTAACATCTGGATGATAAAATAAAATTAAACCTATTATAAGACCTAACGAAATTTGTCCAATTAGTTTAAATTTCCCTTCTAATCCATCCTTATTTTTTTTGAAAACCTTAATATAATCATCAACAAAACCAATAAATCCTAACCAAACTGTTGTAAAAATTAATATTATTATATAAATATTTTCAAAATTTGAAAACAATAAAACAGGGATTATGGTAGCCATAATTATTATTAAACCACCCATTGTAGGAGTGCCTTTTTTTTCTTTTTGACCATTTAAACCTAAATCTCTTATGGTTTCTCCAATTTGTTTTTTTCTTAAAAAATTTATTATATTTTTTCCGTATCTAATTGAAATCATTAATGAAAAAATAAACGCCAAGGCCGATCTAAATGATAGGTATTGAAACAACCCTGCACCAGGTAATTGATATTTTAATTCTAAATATTCAAATAAAAAATATAACATATCATTTCTTTTTTATTAAAAATTCTTCTAGTATTTTTTTATCATCAAACTCAATTTTTTCTTTACCATTTATTTGAAACTTTTCATGACCTTTTCCTGCGACTAATATCACATCATTATATGAGTTAATTTCACAAGCATATTTTATTGCTTTCTTTCTATCTACTATATTTGAAACCTTATGTAGATCTTTTTTGTCAACGCCCAAAAGTATTTGATCAATAATTAATTTTGGATTTTCAGATCTTGGATTATCAGATGTAAAAACAACTTTATCACTTAACGAAGCTGCTATTCTTCCCATTTTTGGTCTTTTTTCCACATCTCTATCTCCACCACAACCAATTACTGTGATAATTATTTCGTTTTTAGATTTTAATTCATTTAAAGTTTCTAATATTTTTTGTAAAGAATCTGGACTATGAGCATAATCAACTATTCCTATTTTATTTAAATCATTACCAATAATTTTTTCAAACCTTCCCTCAACCGTGTTTAAGGCGCTAATATTACTCAATATTTTATCCTCATCTAAATGAAATAATTTTGCCAAACAATATGTCGCTAAAATATTGTAAGAGTTAAAATCTCCAATTAGTTTAGTCCAAACCTCGTTACCATTAATTGACATTTTCGTTCCATTAAAGTCTTTTTCAAAAATTTTTAAAGAAAAATCTGCTTTGGTTTTTATTGCATAACGGTAAATATTTGCTTTTGAATTTTGAATCATATAATTACCATTTTTATCATCAATATTTATAATAGCAAGTGAATTACAACTCAATGAATCAAAAAATATTTTTTTTACGTCTCTGTATTCACTAAATGTTTTATGATAATCTAAATGATCTTGAGAAAGGTTCGTAAAAATACCTGCAGCATAATCTAATCCAGAAATTCTTTTCTGTTTTATAGAATGTGAAGAAACTTCCATAAAACAAAATTTAATGTTAGATTCTACCATTTGATTCAAAACCTTAAAAAGAGTTAATGGGTCTGGTGTTGTAAGATTAGATACTATTTTTTTTTCTCCGATTATAATTTTGTTAGTTGAAATTAGTCCTACCTGAAAATCAAAAGATCGAAAAAGTTGAAACATTAAATTAGCAGTGGTGGTTTTTCCATTAGTACCAGTAATACCAATGAGTTTTAATTTTTGTGAAGGATTGTCATAAAAGTTATTACATAATAATGATAAGGATTCTCTAGCATCTTTTACTTTAATATAAGTAACGTCTTTTACAAAAATTTCAGGAAATATTTGACATACAACAACTTTAGCTCCATTTTCAATAGCATGAGGAATAAATTTATTTCCATCCATTCTATTTCCTATAATCGCTACAAATAAATCGTCTTCGGAAATTTGTAAAGAATTGAACTCTATTTTATTCACAAGAGTTTCCGTAGAACCTATGACGGAATCAATATTTACTTTATATAGTAGGTCCTTTAATATTTTCATGATAATTCGATTACAATCTTTTTTAAGTTTATTTTATTGATAATATTATAATTCTTAACTACTAATCCATTTCCTTTAAGTTCAACTTTGAAACCTAGGTTTTCAAGAGCAGGTAAAATATCATTTAAGTTTTTACCCTTTAAGCTTTTTATATCCCCATTTGTTGAATAAATATTTACTTTATTATTCTCTTTTATATTTTGATTAATGTTTGTCCAAGAAATTTCCGATTTGATTTGGGGAGAAATCGAGTATATTTTATCAGCTATTTTTTTAAAAACTGGGGCTGCAACAGTTGATCCATAATACCCTTTTTGTTTATTTGGTTTATGTATAACTACTATACATGAATATTTAGGTTTATCTGCCGGAAAATAACCAACAAAAGTTGAAACATATTGAACGTTTTCTGTATCGTAATCTATTTGACATGTACCTGTTTTTCCTGCAATTTTAAAAATATCAGATTTTATATTATAAGCAGTTCCTCCCTCCTCATTTACCACATTTTCTAACATTAATTTTACTTTTGATAAAGTCTGATTTGAACATATTGAAGGATTTAAAACAGTTTTTTTTACATGATTTTCTGTTTTTAATTCAGAACTTAAATTACTTATAAAAACAGGTTTCAATAATTCTCCATTATTAGCAACTGCATTATAAAATGTTAATATTTGAATTGGTGTTAGAGAAACACCATAACCATATGCCATCCATGGCAAGGAAAGACCATTCCAACTTTTATCGTTTGGATGAGGAATTTTAGGTTCCCCCTCACCCTTTATAGACAAATTTAATTTAGAATTTAAACCCATATTATATAATCTATCAGAAAATTTTTTAGGATCGTTTCCATATCCTTTTGTAATTATATCTACGATTCCTGTATTTGAGGAGAACTTAAACACATCGTTTATAGATATTTTTCCATAGCCTCCTTTTTTTGAATCTCTAACTTTACTTCCATAGAAGGATAATGTTCCATCTTTTGTATCTACTAAAGATGAAGAATCTATAATGTTATCCTCAAGTGCAGCTATCATTGACATTAATTTAAATGTAGATCCTGGCTCATGAGATTCTCCCACAGCATAATTTAATCTTTCATAATATTTCCCTTTATTAGTTCTTCCCAGGTTTGAAATTGCTTTAATTGCTCCAGTTTTAGTTTCCATAACTACAACAGACCCATGATCTGCTTCAAATTTTTCTAATTGTTCTAATAGCGAATGATGAGCTATATCTTGAAAACCAACATTTATTGTACTAATAATATCTAAGCCTGCTTTTGGTTCAATTTGACTAGAACTTTCTATCCGTTTCCATTTACCATTTGATATTTTTCGCATTAGCTGGGACCCATCTTTTCCTCTTAAAATTTCTCCGAAAGCATGTTCTAGACCAACACCAACAAATACATTATTATTATTTTTTCTTTCGTAACCAATTGTTCTTTCAGCAATTTTATTTAAAGGATATTCTCTTGATATTTTTTTTTCTATAATTAACCCTCCTCTTATTCCACCCATTTTAAAAAGAGGCATTTGTTTAATATCATTCAAAAGATTTATGGAAATATCTCTGGCAATTAAATGATATCTCTTATTTAATTTCTTAGCTGTAACAAGTGAGTTTTTAAAAAACTCAGTGGGTTTTTTTAACTTAATTGAAAGAGCGTTTGAAAGTGGGTTGATGAATTGATTAAAATTTTTATTTGATACTGTTACTGCATCAAAATAAATATCATACTGAGTTGATGACGAGGCCAATAAACTACCATCATCAGAATAAATATTTCCTCTTTTCGGAGATATTATAAAATTTTTAATTGTTTTTTCTTTCGCTAAATTTCTAAACTTTTCTCCTTCTAAAAATTGAATATGAAAAATTTTATAACCTATACCAAAACCTAAAACAACCATTACAGTAGCAACAAAATAGAGCCTATATAAAAATTGTTTTTGATTGGTTAACATTAGTTTACTATTATTTTATTTGGTGGATTAATTGAACTTTTTATTTTTTTTAACTTCATAAATGATAATACATTTGATTCCATTCTAAGTCTCATGACCGTTTTTCGATTTTCTAAAAATTCACTTTCTAAAATCGAAATTTCATATTTTATATCAGCAATTGATATTATTTTTTTATCAACTAAATGAGATGAAAAAATCATAATTACTGCCATAATAAAAAGAACAGTCACAAACCTCCATTTTTTAAAAGAGCCCTTCTCAATTAAAAAATTTCCAAGAATTATTTTATTTAAATTATTCATGTTCTTATGGCTGATCTCAACTTTGCACTTCTTGATCTACTATTTTTTCTTATTTCAATTAAACCGGGTGACAAATATTTAAATGATTTTTTAAAAGGCAGTTTATATTTACCAAAATCATCTTTTGAAGGTTCTGAATCAAAACAACCATTTTGAATAAATCTTTTAACTATTCTATCTTCAACTGAATGATATGTTATTATCACCATTTTTCCTCCCTTTTTTAAAACATTTGGAAGTTGAACTAACATTTTTTTTAAAGATTCCATTTCATCATTGACCTCAATTCTTAATGCTTGGTATATTTTAGCCAAAGTTTTATTTTCATAACCCTCGCTTAAAAATGGATTTAAAATATTATTAAATTGTTCAGTGGAAATTATTTTATTTTGATTTCTTTTTTCAACAATTAACTTAGCTATAGACCTTGAATTTCTTAAATCTGAATATTCAAAAAAAATATTAGACAATTCTTTTTCGGAGTAATTATTTAATATTTCTGATGCTGTTAATTTTCCGTTTTTATTCATTCTCATGTCTAAGTTTGAACCTTCTCTAATTGAAAAACCTCTTTCTAAACTGTCAAATTGGAAGGAGGAAACTCCTAAATCTGCTAGAACTCCGTCAACAAAATCATATCCATGAAAGTTTAGGTTTTGCTTTAAAAATTTAAAATTTTGATTAAGAAGTAAAAGTCTTTCATCATCAATTTTATTTTCAATAGCATCTATGTCTTGATCAAAAGCTATTAATTTCCCTTTTTTACTTAAAAAATTTAATATTGCTTTGGAATGTCCACCCCCACCAAATGTTAAGTCTACATAAGCACCATCCTTTTTAATTTCAAGGCATTTAATTGATTCTTTTAGCATTACAGGTTTATGATACATTATTGTTTTGATTTCCCATTACTTGTTCAGATAATTTTGCAAAATTTGTTTCCGAACTATTAATGACTTTTTCATAAGATTCTTTATCCCATAATTCAATCATGTTTATTGCAGTAGTTAACACAAGATTGTTTTTTGAAAAATATCTTTTTAATAAATCTTTTGGAATTAAAATCCTTCCGTTGTTGTCTAAATCAACTATTCTAACTCCAGCAGTATACATTCTGATAAAATCATTATTTTTTTTTATAAATCTATTAAGACCATTCACCTTATTCATTGTTAATTTCCATTCAACATAAGGATGAAGTTCAAGACAAGGATGAAAAACTGATCTTTTTAAAATAAAGCTTTCATTGATTAAGTTACCCAGTTGTCTTTTTACTGCAACTGGAATCATTAGTCGTCCCTTGACGTCAACCTTACACTCAAATGTTCCAATCAAATTAACCATCACTTATTTTTATGCCGTTATCTCAAATATATTGAAATTTTACCACTTTTTACCACTTTTTACCACTTTGTTAATAAAAAATAAAATGAATATTAATACTATATCAAACTATTGATTGTCAGTGTTTTGTGTATTGATAATTAGTTATATTGAATAAAATATTAATTAAAATTTATAAATACTAAATAGTTATCTTTGAGGTATATTAAATATTTATTTTTTATGAATAATGAAAAATATGTTGAAAATGGTGGTTTTAAATATCTAACTAGTGGTGAAGGACAACCCATAGTAATTCTTCATGGTTTAATGGGTGGATTAGGTAATTTTCAGGGTTTTATTTCACATTTTCCTAAATTAGGATATCAAATATTTATGCCTGAATTGCCAATATATTCTGCTTCATTATTAAACACCAATGTAAAATACTTTGCAAAATTTATAAATAATTTTATAAATTTTTTAGGACTAGATCAACCAATATTTGTTGGAAATTCTCTTGGTGGACACGTTGGACTTTTACATGCTAAACTTTTTCCTACAAACACTAAAGCTTTGATTTTAACAGGAAGTTCTGGATTATATGAAAATGCTATGGGAGATACCTATCCTAAAAGAGGAGATTACGAGTTTATAAAAAAAAAGACACAAGATGTTTTTTATTCGCCAAAAATAGCTACCAAAGAAGTAGTCGATGAAGTGTTTGAGTCTGTTAACAATAGAGGAAAAGTTATCAAGATTTTAGCAATGGCCAAAAGTGCCATTAGACACAATATGGCAAAAGATCTACCAAATATCAAAACTCCGATTGCTTTAATATGGGGAGAAAATGACAAAGTAACTCCCCCAGAAGTTGGTAAAGAGTTTAACAACTTACTTCCAAATTCAAAATTATTTTGGATTAAAAAATGTGGCCATGCGCCCATGATGGAACATCCAAATAAATTTAACGAAGTTGTTAGGAGTTGGTTTGCTGAAAAAAAATTTTAGCGATGATTATTAAATCTACTGCTTTTATTAAAAGTAGCTCAAGTTGTAGTGAGTGTCCAACTAATGATATTCCTGAGTTTGCATTTATAGGAAGATCTAATGTTGGAAAATCATCTCTAATTAATATGCTAACTCTGACAAAGAAATTAGCAAAAATTTCTGGTAATCCTGGAAAAACACTACTAATTAATCACTTTTTAATTAATAAAAATTGGTTTTTAGTTGATCTTCCTGGATACGGATATGCAAAAATTTCAAAAAAAGAAAAAAGAAAAATTAAAAATATAATTATTGATTATTTCACTAGTAGATCTAATATTACACTTACTTTTTTATTAGTGGACATTAGACATAATCCTCAACAAATTGATTTAGAGTTTATGGACTGGTTAAATAAAAACAATATAGATTTTAAGTTAATTTTTACTAAAGATGATAAATTAAAAATTAGTGAAAATGAGAAAAAAGCAACAAATTATATTGAAACCATTTATAAACAATTTTTAATAAAACCTGAGTTTATTATAAGCTCCTCAAAAACAAAAAAAGGAAGAGAAAAAATTTTAAATTTAATTTTTTCTAAAATTTAATTTGAAGGGGGCTGTAGTTTTAAATTTTTTGAAAAATATTCACAAAACTGTTTAAATGCATCCGTCATTTTTTCATTTTGAGTGGATTTTGAAAAAGTTTCACTCATACTTACCAAAGTTTGATGAAAAAAAACATTCATTTGGTCTAAAGGCATGTCTTTTGTCCATAAATCAATTTTTAAAGTCTCCTGCTTTTTATGATCCCAAACGGAAATAAAAACAGCTTTAGAATTCTCATTTGAAATTCCACCATCTGGCGCAGACCAATTAATTTTTTCAGGAATCTTATTCTCATCAAGTTCAACATTAAATGATATTTGAGTCTTTTTCATTATTTTTTTGGTTTATATTTGGATTTTATAAAAATTTCATAATAGTCCTCATTTAAAAGACTTTTAACATTTACATTATTGTTTTTCATATACGAATTTACAATTTTATAGCCTAACCATTTACCAATACTTCCGGGTGATTGTTTATCAATATCAAGATTAAATTTAGAAAATGGTGCGAATGAAATAAATCTAGATTTCAAATCATTTTTTGTACTGAACAAAAAATCATTTTCAATAAAAAAACTCCAAATATTGCGTTCATTTTCATTAGCCCAAACTAACTTTTCTTTTGTTGAACGAAATTGTACGAAATCTTTTTTTTCAGCATTAAAAAATTTATTTAAATAAATAATCTTACCATGATATATCATCTCACTCAATAAAGTCCTGTCAATAGGTTTTCTTGCAAATTTTTCTAAAATTTTGGTAGAAACATCGATGATTAAGTGTTGCTTAGTCATATTAGTTGAAATATATTTTGGCAAATCAGGATAAAAAGTATCACCAAGAAATGAATCAAGAGAAATAAACAACAAGGAATCAGAATAGATAACTCGATTTTCATATTCAGATTGAGAATTTAACGTTATAATTTTAGGTCTTGAGAATGTTGGAATATTTTCTTCAATATTCAAAAATAAAGTCAATAATTTTTTTTTTTCATCGACAAAATTATTAAATACTAGTGAACTTTTGTCAAAAATCGCTAATCTAATAGAGTCTTTTAAAAAAGACTCCCAAGTCTCTATTGGGTATTGTTTTGGAAATAAATATGGGTATTTTTTAATGAGCAATTGAAGATCATCTTTAGATGAATTATAGAATTCATTCTCAAAACGGTTAATAATTAAATTATTTTTAATTGAATTATTTTCACATCCAAAAAAAAACAATAAAAAAAAAGGGAAAATGAACTTATATATTTTAAAATTTATCATAAAACCATTAATTTTACTTGATTAAAAATAATAAATCTAGCTTAACTTAAACCAACACAAACTTTTAATTAATTAAAAATTTATTGATGAATTCTAAAAAAGTTATTGATAATATCACTGAATGGTTAAATAATTATTCTTTAAAATCTAAAACCAATGGATTTGTGGTTGGCATTTCAGGTGGAGTAGATTCTGCTGTTACATCAACATTGTGCGCCAGAACTGGATTACCTGTTTTATGTCTAGACATGCCAATATTACAAAGCTCAAATGAACAAAATAGAGCTATAAAACATATTGATTGGTTAAAAAATAATTTTAAAAATGTCTCGTCAAAATCTATAGACCTAACTCAAACTTTCTTGTCATTGAAAGACTCTATTGAAGAAACTTCAACTGAAAAAAATTTATTGTCTTTGGCTAATTCAAGATCAAGGTTAAGAATGACTACATTATATTATTTTGCTGGAATTTATAATAGTTTAGTTGCCGGAACCGGAAATAAAGTTGAAGATTTTGGAATCGGATTTTATACAAAATATGGAGATGGAGGTGTTGATATTAGTCCAATTGCTGATTTATTTAAAACTGAAGTCTTTAAAATAGCAAAACAATTAAATATAATTAATGATATTTTAATAGCAAGACCTACAGATGGTTTGTGGGATGACGGAAGAACAGACGAAGAGCAAATTGGAGCTACTTATAAGGAACTGGAATGGGCAATGAGAGAAAAAGATTTTGGAAAAAAATCTTTTGATTTTGAAGGTAGAGAAAAGAAAGTCTTTGAAATACTTAATAAATTTAATAAAGAGAACCTTCATAAAATGAATCCAATCCCTATTTATCTAGTTCCAGATGAATTACGTTAGTCTACAATACCCTGTTTAGCTTTTTGGATAATAACGATTTCAATTTATAATAATCTGTTATTTCTTCTAAAATTTCATTGTTGTTAGACTCTTTTAGTGTGTTTTTTTGAAGTTCTTTTACTTTTTCATTTATAAGATAAGTTCTCAAACTAAGAATTGTTTCTGAAACTAATTGTGGAATTACTCCAGATTTATTTTTGACAACAATATCTTTACTAATCCAGTCATGAAGTTGATACCTGTCCTCGTTCATTAAAATTGATGTTACGTGACCAGCCAGTTCGCTGTTTAAATTATTTATAAAAACTTCTAATACAAGTTTATTTCTTTTTTGAAGTTCCATTATTATTAAATTATAAAGATTCTTAAAAGATTCGTTTGTGAATTCAATTTCATCTTGTTGTAAATCCAAAAAAATTTTTTCATAAACCAACGATTCGACTATACTAGGCTCCATCAACACCTCACCATTTTCACCTTTTTTTAAAATCACTTCCTCAAATTTTTCCTTTTTATCTCCATATAACAATAAAATTTCAATTATCTTTTTTTCTAATTCAAATAATACATCAACAGTTTTATTTTTTTTTGTTTTTTGAACTTTAGTGATTTTATTTTTTGAAAAATATTTTATTTCACTTTTATTGAGTTGTGCTAAAGAATTGAATAACACCTCTTCTGAAACATCCATAATTCTAGAGCAATGCTTAACATAAATTTCTTGCTTTATCCTATCTGGTATCATGGAAATACTAGTGACTATCTCATTAATGGTTTTTGCTTTTAAAATTGGATCATCAATACTCTTATTAACTAAAATTGAAGCTTTAAATTGAATAAAATCTTTAGAGTTTTCAATTAGAAAATCGTTTAACTCCTCATAACTTTTATCTTGACTAAAACTATCAGGGTCTAAACCCTCTGGAAATGTACATATATTAACATTCATCCCGACTGATAAAATCATATCAACACCTCTTAAAGTTGCATTAATACCGGCTTTATCACTATCGTATAACATAGTAATGTTTGAAGTTAATCTTCTTATCAGGGTAATTTGATCAATCGTTAGAGCCGTTCCAGAAGATGAAACTACATTTTTAATTCCTTTTTGATGAAGTTGAATAACGTCAGTGTAGCCTTCAACAATATAGCAATTATCGAGTTTGGCAATTTCTTGTTTTGAATAATAAATTCCATATAAGACTTTACTCTTGTTATAAATTAAGCTTTCTGGTGAATTTAAATATTTAGCTGTTTTTATTTGATTATTAAGAATTCTTGCTCCGAATCCTAAAACTCTACCCGACATACTATGAATTGGAAAAATCACTCTTCCCCGAAATCTATCAGCAGATTTATTTTCTTGAAAAATTGAAAGTCCTGTTTTTTCTAAAAAACTTTTATCATATCCTTTTTCTAATGCAGTTTTAGTAAAAATGTTTATTTCTTTGCTTGAAAATCCTAAATCAAAACCATCAATTGTATCAGCTGAAAACCCTCTTTCTTTAAAATACGAAAGACCAATAGTTTTTCCCTCTGTAGAATTATTTAAATTTTTTTTGAAATAATCTTTTGCGAATTCCGAAACTATATATAAACTTTCTCTTTCACTGGCTTTCTCTTTATCTTCACTGTTTAATTGCGTTTCTTCAATTTCTATATTGTATTTTCTAGCTAAATACTTTATAGCTTCAGGATATGTAAAATGCTCATGTTCCATTAAAAAAGCAATCGAATTACCGCCTTTTCCGCTACTAAAATCTTTCCAAATTTGTTTAACAGGGGAAACAACAAAACTTGGTGTTTTTTCATTAGAAAAAGGACTTAAAGCTTTAAAATTAGACCCGGCTTTTTTTAATTGAACAAAATCACCGATCACTTCCTCGACTCTGGATTGTTCAAAGACCTTTTCTATGGTGTTTTTAGAAATCACTTTATTAAATTATTACTCTACTGAAATTAAATAAAAAAAATGTATAAGAATAAATTAATTGAGAAAATTAATATTCTCGTTCAATGACATAATTTACAAGTTGAATTAAACTTTTTTTGTATCGATTGTCATTGAATCCACTTAAAGAATCCAAAGCTTGCTTTTGAAATAATTTTAATTTAGAGATAGTGTAATCGATTCCACCTGACTCTTTAACAAACTCAATAACCTCTTTTACAACTTTTTTATCGTTATTATGATTTTTTATACAATTAATAAGCCATCTTTTTTTTGATTTTGAAGATTTATTCAAAACATGAATGATTGGAAGTGTTAATTTTTTTTCTTTTAAATCAATTCCTATAGGTTTACCTATTTTTTTATTTCCATAATCAAATAAATCATCTTTTAATTGAAATGCAATTCCTATTTTTTCTCCAAAATCAGCCAATTGATTTATTTTATCTTTAGAAACTCCGGATGCAGATGCACCAAGAGCACAACAAGAAGAAATTAGGGAAGCTGTTTTTTTTCTGATAATTTCGAAATATATTTTTTCATCTATATCTAATCGTCTTGCTTTTTCAATTTGCAATAACTCACCTTGACTCATATCTTTTACAGATTTTGAAATTAATTTAAGTAAATCAAAATCATCATTATCTATACATAGAAGCATTCCTTTTGACAATAAGAAGTCACCCACTAAAACAGCAATTTTATTTTTCCATAATGCATTTAATGAAAAAAAACCTCTTCTCATATTACTTGAGTCCACAATATCATCATGAACTAATGTAGCAGTATGGATTAACTCAATTACCGAGGCAGCTCGATATACTTTATCATCAATTTTTCCATTTGTCAGCATTTTAGCAGTTAAAAAAACAAACATTGGTCGCATTTGTTTCCCTTTTCTGTTAACTACATAATGAGTAATTCTATTTAATAATGGAACATTTGAATTCATCGATTTTAGAAATTTTCCCTCAAAAAGTTCCATTTCTTTTTTAATAGAAAATTTAATTTTTTCGATTTCTTTCATTAATTAAATATACGACTCAAAATAAAATTCAAACAATAAAATTGTTTGCAAGCTGTCCACAAGCAGCATCGATATCCTTTCCTCTTGACTTTCTTATAGTTACTGGAATTTTATTTTTTTCTAATTCATAAACATATTTATCAATTATGTGGTCGTCAGCAGAAATAAATAATGAATTTTCTATTTTATTGTATTCAATGATATTAACTTTTGAAGGAGAGGCCTTACAGTAGCTTACTAATGCGTTAATATGCTCTAAATCATCATTAACACCTTTCCAAATAATATATTCATAGGTCACTATTTTTCCAGTTTTTTTAAACCAGTATTTTATTGCATCAAGCAGCTCATCAAGTGGAAATTTTTTAGAAAAGGGCATTATTTTATTTCTAGTTTTTTCAATTGCTGAGTGTAAAGAAACAGCCAAATTAAATTTGACTTTATCATCAGCCATTTTAATAATTAATTTTGATATTCCAGAGGTTGATACTGTTATTCTTTTAGGAGAAAGGCCCAACCCGTCTTTACTCGTTATTTTTTCTATGCCTTGGATTAAATTATTATAATTCAATAAAGGTTCTCCCATACCCATGAAAACAATGTTTGAAATTGGTCGGTTATAATAAAGCTTGCTTTGACGGTTAATTGTGGAGGCCTGATCAAATATTTCATCGGGATTCAAATTTCTCATTCTTTTTAACTTAGAAGTGGCGCAAAACTCACAATCTAAACTACATCCTACTTGACTTGATATACATGCAGTAGTTCTTTTTTTTACTGGGATTAGAACTGATTCAACATAAAGATTATCAAATAATGTTACTGCATTTTTTATAGTACCATCACTACTTTTTTGAATATTATCAATCTTTATATGGTTAATAACAAATTCTTTTTTTAACAATTCTCTCAACTCGAGAGAAACATTTGTCATTTCATCAAAAGAGAAAGAAGATTTGTTCCATAACCAATTATACACCTGATTTCCTCTAAAAGATGGATAATTTTTGGATTCAAAAAAAGAACATATCTCTTTAAGACTTAAAGAACGTATGTCTTTTTTCATAAAATTATATTATTAACATGGCATCGCCATAAGAATAAAAATTATATTTTTCTTTGATAGCAACTTGGTAAGCTTCTTTAACAAAATCATGACCACCAAAAGCTGCGGCCATCATTAGCAATGTAGATTTAGGTGTATGAAAATTTGTAATCATAGAATCTGCTAGACTAAAATCATATGGTGGAAAAATAAACTTATGAGTCCAACCTGAATAAGGATTTAATGTTTTAAAAGATGACACTGAGGATTCCAAAGCCCTCATTGAGGTTGTTCCAACAGCACATATTCTTTTTTTATTTTTTTTTGCATTATTAACAATATCACAGGCATTTTGATTGATAAAGAGCTCTTCCGAATCCATTTTGTGTTTAGAAAGATCCTCAACTTCGACTGGATTAAAAGTGCCTAAACCAACGTGAAGTGTTATTTCTGCAATATTAATTCCTTTGATTTCAAGTCTTTTCAACAAATGTTTAGAAAAATGCATTCCTGCTGTTGGTGCAGCAACAGCACCCTCGTGCTTAGCGAAAATTGTTTGATACCTATCTTTATCAAAGCCTTCCTCTTCCCTTTCAATATACTTTGGTAACGGAGTCTGTCCTAATTCAAAAAGTGCTTTACGAAACTCATCATATGAACCATCAAATAAAAATCTTAATGTTCTTCCTCTTGATGTTGTATTGTCAATTACTTCGGCAACCAAGCTATCATCTTCTCCAAAATAAAGCTTATTTCCAATTCTTATTTTTCTAGCCGGATCCACTAATACATCCCATAATCTTTGTTCATCACTTAACTCTCTTAAAAGAAAAACTTCAATTCTAGCTCCAGTTTTTTCTTTATTACCCATTAATCTCGCAGGAAAAACTTTAGTATTATTTAATACAAAAGCATCACCTTCATCAAAATAATTAACTACGTCTTTAAATGTTTTATGCTCAATAGTTTCATTTTTTCTATCAAGAACCATCAATCTAGATTCATCTCTGTGGTCAGAGGGATATTGTGTTAATAATTTAGATGGTAATTCAAAGTTAAAATGAGATAATTTCATGTGTTTTATTTTTAAAAATGCAAATATACACTTGTGAAAGTAGCAAAGTCAAGTTTATTTAAATATAATTTCTTTAGACCTCTGATAATTTAAAGTTTAATTTCTCTAAGACTGACCAAAAAGAGGGAAAAGATTTAGAAATTACTTTGGGATTATTAATTATTATTGGTTTAACTATTCCTAAAGTTGCAAAAGCCATTGCCATTCTGTGATCATCATAGGTATTAATGATAATATCTTTTTTGATTATTATTGATTTTTTTAAATGTAAACTATCTTCTGTAATAATTACGGTTGCACCTAATTTTTCAAGTTCCACCTTTAATGCTAATAGCCTATCGGTTTCCTTTATTTTAAGAGTGTGTAGCCCATAAAGATCGCACGGCAATCCTAATCCAAAACAAGTTACCGCTATAGTTTGAGCTAAATCTGGCGTATCATTTAGCTTAAGCTCCAGTTTCTTTGGAAGTTTAAAATTTCTAGTCTTTTTTAAACTAACCTTATTGTTTTTAAAAATAGTTTTCACACCTAATTTATCATAAATTTCAACTAATTTTTTATCGCCCTGAATTGAATTTTTAAAATATGTTCCAATATTAATTTCTGAACTTTTGGACAGTGCAACTACACTGAAAAAATATGATAAAGAACTCCAATCAGATTCTACATAATGTTTAGAAATATTTAAATTTCCAACTGGTTTAATCTCAATTCTATTATTTATAAATGAAGTTTCTACTCCAATTCTGTCTAGTAAGGCTAGGCTCATATCAATATATGGCTTTGATGTAATTTCACCTATTAAATTAATAATTAAACCTTTTTCTAAACTTGGAGCAATTAGAATTAAAGCTGTTATATACTGACTACTAATTTTTGCATCTAGAGAGACATTAAATACATTTAACTTTTTACCATTAATTTTTAAAGGGGGATATCCTGTTTTATCAATATATTTTACATCAGCTCCCAAATCATTTAAAGCATCTACTAAAATTTTAATTGGTCTATCATGCATTCTATCCGACCCGGAAATTACATAAGACTTGTTTTCTTGAATCGAAAAATAAGCAGTCAAAAAACGCATAGCTGTACCTGCATGGTGAATATTTACTTTACCCGAATTACTTAAAAGACCTTTTTCTAATACAACAGTATCATCAGAGTCAGATATATTATCTATTTCTATATTTTCCAAAAGATATTTCAAAATAAGTAATCTGTTAGATTCACTTTTAGAGCCTGAAATATTAAAAGATTTTTTTATTTCATTGTTAGGATGTGAAATTAAAAATCTCATTTATTTTTATTTAGTTTAGGGTTATTAATATGTCTTACACGATCTCTTTTAGATTTTAATTTTAATTTATCACTAAAGGCTGATTCTAAATCACAATTCGTTTGATTGGCAATACAAAAAACAACAAATAAAACATCTGATAATTCTTCACTTAAGTTTTTTTCTTTATCTGATTCTTTCTCTGATTGTTCCCCATATCTTCTTGCGATTATTCTTGCCACTTCACCCACTTCCTCAGAAAGTTGAGCCATATTAGTTAAAGGGTCAAAATAACGAACCCCATATTGTTTTATCCAATTATCAACTTGCTTTTGTAGTATTTTTAATCCCATTTTATTCTTTGTTTTTTGAATCAATAAAAATTGTAACTGGACCGTCATTCTCTATTTTTACTAACATATCTGCTCCAAAAATTCCAGCTTTTGGTTTTTTGTTAATTCTAGTTTCAATTGATGTTAAAAATTTTTGATAAATTTTTTTAGCGTAATCACTTTTAGCAGCCTTAATATAGGAGGGTCTATTTCCTTTTTTAGTTAAAGCATGTAATGTAAATTGACTGATTACAATAACATCGCCCTTAACGTCAACTAATGACTTATTCATTATTCTGCTTTCATCATCAAAAATTCTTAACTGACTTAGTTTTTTAGTTGTCCAATCTATATCATTTTCATTATCATTGATTTCTATTCCCAGTAATATGACCATCCCTAGATCTATAAACGATACCACTGAATTTCCAACTTCAACACTAGCTTTTTTTACTCTTTGTACAACTACTCTCATTAATTCCAAAAATCAGTTCTATAATTTTTATTTTCATCTACCATCATGCTTAAATAATTTTTATATCTAGATTTAGAAATCTGTCCATTATTTAAACTGTTTTTTACAGCACAGTTTGGTTCATTTTGGTGTAAACAATTGTTAAATTTACAATCATGCTTGATTAATCGAAATTCTGAAAAATAATTACTTAATTCACTTTTGTCTATATCAATTAATCCAAAACCTTTGATTCCTGGGCTGTCAATAATTTTAGCTCCAAATTTTAAATCAAACATTTGAGCATAAGTTGTTGTATGTTGGCCTTGTTGATTTTGATGGGAAACTGAAGCTGTTTTTAAATTTAAATTAGGATCCAAAAGATTTATTAAACTAGATTTCCCTACACCACTATGACCAGTAAAAATTGAAATTTTATTTTTCATTAGATTTTTAACGAAATTGATATTTATTTTTTCTTTTACAGAAATATTCAAACATTTGTAACCTATTTTTGAATAAATATCTTTTAAAGATTCAATAAAATCCGTATCGCTGGTTGAATAACTATCAATTTTATTAAATAAAATAACTGTTTCAATTCCAAAAGATTCAGTTGCTACCAAAATTCTGTCAATAAAAACAGAAGAAGTAATTGGATTATTTGGCGTAACAAATAGAAAACAACAATCAATATTAGAAGCAATAATATGTGAAAGTTTTGATAAGTTCACTGATTTTCTAATTATGTAATTTTTTCTTTTTTCAATTTTATAAATTACACCAGTGTATTCGTTTTGATTTACAATATCAAATAAGACCCTATCACCAACAGCAATTGGATTTGTACTTTTAATACCATATGATCTGAATTTTCCTTTTATTGTACAATTATAAACCTCCTTAATCTCTGTTTTAACAGAATATAAGTTTCCGGTTGATTTATAAACAGTTCCTATCATAAATTAACCATTAATAACTCTTTTTTGATGATTAATTGATTCTTGATGAATTGCTTTAAACATTCTTAAAATAAACTCCTCACTTAATCCCTTTTTTTCACCGTCTAAAATCATTTTTCCTAAAATTTCATTCCATCTTTTGGTCTGTAAAACTGCAACATTTTTTTTCTTTTTTAAGTTACCAATTTCAATGGCTACTTTCATTCTTTTACCTAAATTATCTAGAAGACCGTGATCTATAACATCAATTTGAGTTCTAAATGTGTTTAAGCTGTTCTTGTAATCAAATTCTTCATTAGTAATTTTTCTCATTTTTAAATCCTCCATCATTTTGATTAGAACTTTTGGGGTGATTTGTTGAGCAGCATCACTCCAAGCTTTGTCAGGATTTGTGTGCGTTTCAATCATTAATCCATCAAAATTCAAATCCAAAGCTGTTTGAGAAATATCTTGCAAAATATCTCTTCTTCCAGCTATGTGTGAGGGATCACAAATTAAAGGCAAATCAGGAAACCTGTTTTGTAATTCAATTGGTAATTGCCACTCTGGGTTATTTCTATAATTAGTTTTTTCATAAGTCGAAAAACCTCTGTGAATAACTCCAAGTTTTTTGATATTAGCACTGTATAACCTTTCAATTCCTCCAAGCCACAAGGCCAAGTCTGGATTTACTGGATTTTTTACTAATACAATTTTGTCAGTTCCTTCAAGAGCATCAGCAATTTCTTGAATAATAAATGGACTAACTGTTGATCTGGCTCCAATCCATAAGATATCCACATCATGATCTAAGGCAAGCTTCACATGATTAGAATTAGCAACTTCCGTTGCTATTAAAAGACCTGTTTCTTCTTTTACCTTCTGTAACCATTTTAAACCAATAGCCCCAACACCTTCAAACATTCCCGGCCTCGTTCTAGGTTTCCAAATACCAGCTCTAAATATTGAAACATCCGAATTTTTTAGCTCATGTGCAATTTTTAAAACCTGATCTTCAGTTTCTGCACTACATGGTCCAGCAATTACCAACGGGTGATTAAGTTTAAAATCATCAAGCCAATTTTTCATTTCTTTTTTATTTTCCATTATTATAATTCTATTTTGTTAAAATTTGTTTAATTCTATTTGTGTTATTAAGGATTGAAGATAACGTTGAATAATTATTTTCTTCAATCATTTCCTTAATTTGATTTAGGTTAGATATATATTCATTAATCGCTAAAACTAAATTGTTTTTGTTTTGCAAAAAAATTGGAGTCCAAGTTGCTGGAGAACTTTTTGCCAACCTTACAGTAGATTCAAATCCACTTCCAGCTAAATCAAAAATATTTTTTTCGTTTTTTTCCTTTTCAATTACTGTCTTTCCTAACATAAAAGAGCTAATGTGAGATAAATGAGAAACATATGCAACATGAACATCATGAGATTTTGAGTCCATTTTTATAATATTCATATTGAGCATCTTAAATATTCGAAGGGCTTTTTTATAAATCTTAGGATTGGTTTTTTCAATTTCACACACAATATTATTTTTATTTAAATAAAGGCCTTCAACAGCAGCATTTGGGCCTGAAAATTCAGTACCAGCCATTGGATGTGTTGCCAGAAAGTTTTTTCTATTTGGGTGATTTAATAATGCTTCACAAATTGGAAGTTTTGTCGAACCTACATCAAAAACTAATGTATCCTTATTTACAGAATTTAGAATTTTAGGTAACTCTTCTAAAGATTTATCGACAGGTATTGCTACAAGTACTACATCAACCTTTGATAATTGTTCCAAAGTTATTAATTCATCGATTAACCC
The DNA here is from genome assembly GCA_938088195.1 of uncultured Flavobacteriaceae bacterium. Lineage (GTDB taxonomy): Bacteria > Bacteroidota > Bacteroidia > Flavobacteriales > Flavobacteriaceae > MAG-121220-bin8. The sequence continues at coordinate 97,994 of CALKEO010000004.1, forward strand.
TAATTCTAAGGCACGATTTTCATTTTTTTTAGATTTATCTAATCCGAAAATTTTAGATTTCGGATAAATTGATTTAAAATCTAAAGCAAAAGAACCTCCCATCAAACCTAATCCTATAATTCCTAATTTCATTTTTTACATCTTTTTATAGCATCCTTAATTTTTTCTTCGTCAACACATAAAGAAAACCTAATATAACCCTCTCCATTACTACCGAAAATTGTCCCAGGAGCAATAAAAATATTTTTTTTAGTTAATAAAGTATTAATAAAATTTTCTGAACTATTAATGTGATTAGGAAGCTTAGCCCAAACAAACAATCCTTTCGAATTTTTATCAAATTCACATTTTAAAATTGTAGCAAGTTGCCAAACTAACTCTCTTCTTCTTTTATAAACTTTATTTAATTCATCAAACCATTTTTTGTCAAGATTAAGGGCTTCAATAGCACCTTTTTGAATCCCATAAAACATTCCTGAATCCATATTACTTTTAACTTTTAAAACTCTTAAAATATTTTCTTTAGACCCCAAAAGCATCCCTACTCTCCAACCCGAGAGATTGAATGATTTACTCAGAGAATTGAGCTCCATACAGTTTTCTTTTGCCTTGTTTATGGTTAATAAACTGATAAAATCATCATTTAAAATAAAACTGTAAGGATTATCATTTATTAAAAGAATATTATTTTTTACCGAAAATTTGATTAATTCATTTAATTGTTTTTTAGTCGCAAATGATCCTGTCGGCATATTGGGATAATTAATCCACATAATTTTCACTTTTTTTAAGTCTTTTTTTTGTAACTCTACTACGTCCGGAAACCAATTGTTTTCCTTCTTTAAGTCATAAAAAACTGGGGTTGCTTCTACAAGATTAGTCACTGTTAAATATGTGGGATACCCAGGGTTTGGAATTAAAACTTCATCCCCTTTATTTAAAAATGCCATGGATATGTGCATAATACCCTCCTTAGAACCCATTAATGGTAAAATCTCGTCAACTGGACTAGATTTAACTTTAAAAAATTTTAAATAGAATTTTGAAATTGCTTCTCTAAGTTCTGGAAGACCTTGATAACTTTGGTATCTGTGAGAATTTAAATCTGACAAACTGTTTTTCAAAATATTTATTACAGTTTTTGATGGAAACAAATCAGGACTACCTATACCCATATTAATTATAGGTTTTCCTGATTTAATTAATGAGGCTACCTCTCTCAATTTTTTTGAGAAATAATATTCTTTAACAGTATCTAGCCTATTTGAACCTTTAATCATTTCTGTGGTTTTTATATATCCCTAAGACTTTTAAAGACGCTGATTTTTCTTTTATTAGGTCAAGAGCATTGTTGAAATTGTCATATTGATCAAAAGTAATGTCTATAAAAAAAGAATATTTCCATGGAATTTCAATAATTGGTAAAGATTGAATTTTTGTCAAATTTAAATTGTATTCTTTTAAAATGTTTAAGACTAAAGCTAAACTGCCAGTTTTATGGCTCAATGAAAATTTTAGAGAAGCCTTATTATTAATGTTATTTTCAAAATATAATTTAGAAACTATGACAAATCTTGTCTCATTATTTTTTATTGTTTGAATGTTTCTATTTAAAATTTCTAAATCATAAAGTTTAGCTGCATTAATACTTGCAATAGCGCCTAGGTTTTTGATTTTATCTCTTTGAATTCTATAAGCTACCTCAGCAGTATCTTTATCTTCAATAAGAGTTATTTTGGGGTAACTTTTAAAAAAGCTTTTACATTGTAGAAGAGCCATAGGATGAGATGAAACAGTACTTAAGTCTTTTATTTTAGTGCCTGGCAAAGCCATCAGTTGGTGGTTAATATTAATATAATACTCTCCAACTATTTTTAAATTTAAATCATCAATCAAAGCGTAATTTGGTATAATTGATCCTGCAATCGAGTTTTCAATTGCCATAACAGCAAAATCACAATGACTGTTTTTAATAGAGTTTGCAACTTCGTCGAATGATAAAAACTCAATTATTTCTAACTTGTTTTTAAAATACTCATTAGCGACTTGGTAATGGTACGAACCCTTTATTCCTTGAATAGCTACCCTTTTCATTTTTATTTAAAAAAAAAGTCCTGAGTTAATCAGGACTTTTTAAAATATATTTTTTTAATTATTACATATACAAAAGTCCTTTTTTAACTTCATAATAGAAGAAAAAATAAAAATTTTGGAAATAATAATTGCGTTTCATAATTAAATTGTCAGATGTAAAAGTAATATTAGTTATTGAAAAAACAAATTTTCTTAATTAATTACTTAAAATTGAAGTATGTTTTCTTGTGAATATTTCTGATAGTAATTCTCTTAACTGATCAAATTCAATTAAAAAAGCATCATGTCCATGATCAGATTTTATAGTTTTAAAAAACATATTATCTTTAATTACACAGGCTTTATAAAAAGTTTCTCTGTTCTGAAAATCAGTAAAAAATAAATCTGAGTCAACTGAAACTATATATATATTCCCTTTAACCTTTGAAATAATATTTTCAAATTTCAATTTTCCTCCTCTAGTTATATCTATTTTTGACAACAAATGGTTCATTAATTTATAAGATTTTAGCTGAAATCTTTCCTGAAGTTTTTTACCATGGTGAAGTAACCAGCTTTCAACGTTGAAAATATGAGAATCTTTAGATCTGTCGAATTTTTTTTGAAATGATAAAGGCGACCTGTAACACAACATAGCATGCATTCTTGCATCGTGAACAGGTTGGGAGGAATTGTTTAAAATCTGTTTTTGAAGTCTGGTGTTAGCTAAAAGCCAATCACTAGATTTCCAATCAGATGCGATAGGAATATAATTTTCAGAAAGTTCTGGAGATAATGCTGCAATTTCCCAAACTAACCCACCTCCAATAGAACCTCCAATTATAGCAAATAATTTTTTTATTTTTAATTTTTCAAGACCAATTAAAAAAATATTTGCAATATCCCTCAAAATCAAGTCTTTATAATTTTTAATAAAAAATCCATCATAACCATTCCCTGGAAAATTAAATGCCAGTACAGTAAAATCATTAGTGTCAATTAATTTATTTTGACCAATTAATGAGTTCCACCAGCCGTTTTTCCCTGTAACAGATGAGTTTCCTGTTAAAGCATGATTAACAAGAACAATTGGAGCTTGTCCCAAAGGTTGTCCAAATAATTCATAAGTAAGCTCAATATCAAAGTTTTTTTCATTTTCAGAAATGTAATCTTTAATATTGAGCTTAAATAAGTTATCCATATATAATTATGCTAATACTTTGGAATCAATTTTAGAAAAAGCTATTTCTAAATCGTTTTTAAGGTCACTTATATCTTCAATTCCAACTGAAAGTCTTATTAGTTCACTTGTAACTCCAGTTGTCGCTTGATCTTCAACACTTAATTGTTGATGGGTTGTACTAGCGGGATGAATTATTAAAGATTTAGTATCTCCAATATTAGCTAACAAAGAAAAAACAGTTGTTTTATCTGCTATTGTTTTTGCAGACTCGTAACCTCCTTTAACTCCGAAAGTGACAATACCACTTTGACCTTTTGGGAGATATTTATTAGCATGTGATTTATATTTACTTGAATTTAGTCCTGGATAATTTACCCATTCTACTTCACTTCTTTTTTCTAACCATTGAGCTAATTCAAGAGCATTTTCGCTGTGTTTCTTCATTCTTATATCTAGAGTTTCAAGACCTTGAAGAATTTGAAATGCATTAAATGGACTTAGCGCACCTCCTAAATCTCTTAGTCCTTCAATTCTAACTTTAGCAATAAAAGCTGCAGCACCTAAAGCATCGTGATACACTAATCCATGATAACCAGGTGAAGGCTCGGTAAACTCAGGAAATTTTCCACTAGACCAATCAAATGTTCCAGCATCAATTATAGCACCTCCCAAAGCTGTTCCATTTCCATTAATGTATTTAGTTAAAGAATGGATAACGATATTTGCTCCGTGTTCTATAGGGTTTAATAATGCTGGAGATGCAACAGTATTATCGACTACGAAAGGAATCTTTGATTTTTTTGCATGTTTAGATATTTCTTTTAAATCCAATACATCTAATTTTGGATTTCCTAAAGATTCAGCAAAAAATACCCTGGTATTTTCTTTTACCGCATCTGCGAAATTTTGAGGGTTTGATGCATCTACAAATGTTGTAGTAATTCCTAATCTAGGAAGCGTAACATTTAAAAGATTAAAAGTTCCTCCATATAGACTGCTTGAAGCAACTATATGATCTCCTGCTCTAAGCATTACTAATAAAGCTGTAGATATAGCTGCTGTTCCCGATGCTGTAACTACAGAGGCTATTCCTCCCTCAAGTGCAGCAAGTCTCTGCTCTAATACATCATTGGTTGGATTGTTCAACCTTGTGTAAATATACCCTGGCTCTGCAAGTGAAAATAAATTTGCAGCATGTTCAGAATCATTAAAAACATAAGATGTTGATTGGTAAATAGGTACAGCTCTTGTACCTTGGCTTAAATTGGTGTCATGCCCTGCATGCAATGCTTTAGTTGATAATTTTTGGTCACTCATTTTTTATAATTTTTAATTATTAATTAAAAAAATTAATTTCTGAGAAGATTTGACTAAAAGTTTTGGAAAGCATCTGCTTTAGCACTTTTTTATTGAGGTTGCAATCAGTCAAATCGATCCTCTTCGTTAACAATTAAATGCTAATCTAAAGTTTTTTTTAATAAAAAAAAAAAAATTAACGAAAATTAATTGAAATCCCAGCAGATAAGGTTTTATAATCTTGGAATGTAAAATCAATAAAAGCACTAAAAATCAAAAATTTGAATTTAGCTCCTAAAGTAGTTTGAAAATCAGATGCTTTAAAATTCATATCAATAGGATCTTTTAACCTTCTAGTTATTGGAACATTAGACTGTGTTTGATATTCCAAATCATAATCTCCCAACATTTTAAAAGATGAGTTACCTCCACTTAAGCCAATGGCTCCATAAAAATTTACTATAAAAACATCATATGAAGCTAAAATCAATAAATTATAATTATTAATACTAAACTGAGATACTTGACCAGATCCACCAATAGAACTAAAAGATTGAATATCATAATCTATTTTCATTTTGGAATAAGATGCAAAAGCGGAAATATTAATTGGTATTTTATCAACTGGACCGAAATACTGAAGCAAATCATGTTTTACTCCAATCCCTTTTAGAGTCATGTCTATTCCCTTTCTATGATATTCGGGACTGTATCTTAAAACCAGTTCTGTCTTAAATGGGATTCCAATTCCAAGCTGTAGCATTGGAGCAGGAACTCCGCCAAAAGGAAGCCTACTCTTAATTCCCTTAGGGGCCTTTATTACTGTTTTCATTTCTGGACTTAGACCGTCTTTTGGAATGGTGACAAATAAATTTTCTTGTCTACTATCTCCAATAATTGTTGGTAAATTAATAGCGTCAGTAGTTGTATAATCTAAATCATTTATTGAAAAGACCTGATCTGAGCTTGGAACAAATGATGTGCTTAATCTTAGACTTAAATCTATTCCTAATTTTTTATGAGGTTTTGCAGTATTATACCAACCAGAGTTAGAGCTGTAAATAACTCCTTTCATCAAGGGATTCATATAACGCTGATACAATTTTTTTGAATCGCTCTCAACAGCAAGTAAAATAGATTCAAAACCAGATTGTGACCAGCTTAAATAAGGTAAAATTAACAGGTATATAAGGGTTTTTAGCTTCAACTAAAATATTTTAATTAAAGTTAACACTTTAAGGAAACAAAAAAATTAAAAGATTTTATCTACCGCCTCGGCCACCTTGACCCCCTCGGCCACCTTGACCGCCACGGCCACCTTGACCACCCCCAGAGGAGTTCAAACTTGTTAAATCGTATTTAATTCTAAAAACAGTATATCTTGGTTGGATAATATAGGATCTTGTTTGGTTATAAAGTTGATTGAAACTATCCCTGTTAATAGAGGTGTCATCAAACAAATTAGTAACTCCAATACCAAACTCCCACTTGGAGCCATCTTTGTTGTAAGACAGGTCCGCTTCTAAAAATCGATATTCATTTAGTGTTACTTCCTGATTTCTATAATAATTGTATGAATATTCAGCTGTAAACACAAAACCTTTTCCAAAGTAAGCGTCAAGCTCTATAAAAGGTGAATCAGTATAAAAATAATTTACATTGAGACCATTCTCATACTTTCTTTTATTGTAAGTGTAACCTATTTCTATATTAGGTTTGTCCCTAAAATTAGTTGCTAGTGAGGCTCTATATCTTTGTGTAAAATTAATGGATTTTAAAGGATTTCCATTTACAACATTATTAAAGTCACTGTAATTAAAGTTCATAGTAAATCCTGCTCTAAAATTTTTAAATCTTTTGTCTATTCTTCCTGATGCAGAGTAAGATTCTCTAGGAATAGTTGAGTTTTCAGAAGACCTTACACTATTAATTCCACTAATTAAAGTTTTATTCTGGATTGAATTACTTCTTTTAGAATAATTTAAATTAGCAAAAATATTAGTAAAAGTAAAAATATTAATACTTTGATAGTTAAGACTAAAGTTGTTTACTTTGGCAGCTTCTAAATTTGGATTTCCTTGAAAGAAAGAATTATAATTATTAAAAATATATCCCTTAGCCAGGTTATTAACATCGGTAAATTGAGTTGTTAACCTGTAATTAAATCTAAGACTCTCAGCATCTTTAAATTTCATAAATACCCTCATGTTTGGCCTTATGTCTGAAAATGAATTAGAAATAGTATTTCCTAATTGAATATTACTTGTTTTGTAAGAGTGTATCGTAAATCCTGGATCAAAAGTAAAAATTCCAGTGATAAACCTGTATCTAAAAGAAAGATAAGCATCTGTAAAGTTAAAATCCACATCATTACCCAGTAATTGATCTTCAAACTTGTTTTGAGAATTGTTGTCTAATAATTGAAAAATATTTGAATTAAATTTTTGAGAAACATCTGTAATACCAAACGTAAAATTTAGATTTGATTTTGGAGATAAGATATAATAGTAATCTAATTTTCCTTCAACTTTATCAGTACTTGTGTTTCTAGATTGATTAATATTAAAATTAGACTGATTTGTATCTAGTGGCAATATATTTCTAAAAGGTTGTATTTCTTTTATTGCTTGATAAAAAGGGTCTTCATCTTGAGATAAATGTTGAGCTTCAAAAGAAAAAATATGATCTTCATTTAAAGTATAATATGCTTTGAGTTCTTGGTTAATTGAAGTAGGCTCTTGACTTTTTAAAATAGCTATATTTTCTGTTTCTAAACTTGAACTTCCTCTGCTATTTGAACTAGATACAAGATCAGTGTTTTCAAAATTACTTGCTGATCTTACAAGTAAATTATATTCTGTTTGAAGCCTATCATTGGGATTATATTCTGTAGAAAATTTATAAATCTGTTGTTCATTATCTTGAACAACATAATCTGAAGTTTGCTGTACTGCATTACTGGCAGTGTAAACTCTATCAACTTTTTCTTCTAAAATATTTTGAGTTTTAGCTATTATAGCAAAACCACTTAATTCCCATTTTTCGTTTGGAGAATGGCTAAAATTATAAGCGCCTAATTTAGCATCAATAGATTTAGCTCTGTTATTTTGAAGATTACCTATTCCAGCGCCATCAGAGGAAATATTTATAGAAGTCCCAGTCTGAGCATTTAAGTTATTAAATCCTCCACTAAATCTATAAAAATCTCTTCTTGAAAGTACTGGATCTCCGATATTATTACTGTTTCCAAACAAACTCATACTTAAATCTTTTGCGTAATAGAATATTTTTGGAGCAGCTAAAAAAGTATCATCGTTTCCAGCACCTCCCAATATTTCACCAAACCAAAATTTATCTTTTCCACTTTTTAGACTAATATTAATAGCAATGTTATCTTCATTATTAGTGACATTTCTTAATTGATTATTTTCGGTGAAATTTCTTAAAACCTCTACTTTACCTACTGCATTTGCTGGAAGATTTTGAGTAGCAAGTTTAGAGTCCCCGTCAAAAAAATCTTTACCTTCAACTGTAATCTTAGTAATTTCTTTACCCTCTACCTCAATAGTTCCATCGTCGTTAACTTCAATTCCTGGAAGATTTTTTAAAACATCTCCTAGTTTTTTTTCAGAGCCCGTATTGAACGAATCGGCATTGTATACAATGGTATCACCTTTAATGGTTACAGGCATTTCATAAACAATTTCTACTTCATCTAATGCTTCAGCTTGTTCTTCCAAAATAAAGTTTTTTTCAAAATCTTCACTTAGGTTTAAATCAAGTTCAATTTGTTGAAAACCTATGAAAGAAATTTTAATTTCATAATCTGTGTTTTTCTTTAATGATAATCTGTAAAATCCTGAATCACTGGAAATTCCAAAACCATCCAATACTTTTGAATCTTTTTCAACAGCAATTACATTTGCTCCCATTATAGTGTTTCCATCAAAATCAGTAATAATTCCCTCAAATCTTACTTGAGAATATGAAATTGAAATAAATAATAATAATAAGATTGAAAATATGTTTTTCATTAAAGTATAAATTTGATTAAACTAAAAAAATTAATTGGAGATTCTTCTTGCGCTACCTCCTCCACGTCTTCCTCGGTACATACTTTGCATTTCTTCTTGTTTATCCTTTGCAATTTTTTCGTATTCAAGGCTTGTAACTTGTTTTCCTTTGGAAGGTTCTTTAATTTTTATTTTATCTTTGGGATTAATGATGACCTTTGTACATAACATAGTGGTTCTATCATCGTTAATTTCTAAAATTAAACCCGGTAATCCGCCATACATAGATGGACCTGTTGAGACTGGTATTTCAGGTGTAAACCATGCGGTCATAACCACTTCACGAATCCTCATTTCAGGTTCAGCCGGTGCTTCACCTGGTCTGGATCTACCAAAACTCATCACTCTTTCTTCAACCTCCTTAGTTATGGTTGCTTTCAATGCATTATAAATACCAATTTTTTTTGATTCTCCTGTCATGACCCACTTGTTAGGTTTCAAACTATCCTTTACTAAAAATATTTTCCCAAATAATTCTTTTTTATTTACGTACATATTAGACTGCAAATCCTTGTAAATATTTCCTTGAGCAGGTCCTGTAACAAATTGCATCCAATTGAATCCACCTCCTTGGCCGCTAGGATCAAGTCTTTCTTCTTCGGCAAAGTAGGATGAATTACTATTGAACTCTAAAGTAAAGTTCTTTTCAGTCGCAGTTTTCATTCTTGCCTTCATATATTTAACCCTATCTGGTGGCATATTCTTCATAAAATCCATGTTCACATTCATTTTTGACATATAGAATGCCCTTCCTTGAAATTCTTGAGAAAATCCATTGATACTCAAAAACATAACGATCACTAATATTTTTTTCATAATAATAATTTTAAAAGCGCAAGTCTAGCGATTATTTAATAAATAGACAATTAGCAAGCAATAAAGTTTAATTAGAATATTTTTTTTTCAAATTAATATTTTAAATTAGATGCTACACTTTTTAAATAATAGTTATGCATATTGCTATTGCAGGAAATATTGGAGCTGGAAAGACATCTCTAACCAAGTTACTATCAAAACATTACAAATGTGAGGGTCATTATGAAGATGTTTTAAAAAACCCTTATTTAGATGATTTTTATGATCAAATGGAAAGATGGTCTTTTAATCTACAAATTTATTTTCTAAATAGTAGGTTTCGTCAAATAAAAGATTTTGAAGAAAACGGAAAAAATATTATTCAAGATAGGACTATTTATGAGGATGCAAATATTTTTGCCCCAAACCTTTTAGCAATGGGATTAATGACAAATAGAGATTTTGACAACTATAAATCAATTTTTAATTTAATGGAATCCTTTGTTAAAGCCCCTGATCTTTTGGTCTATTTGCGTAGTGGTATACCTAATTTAGTAGATCAAATTCACAAAAGAGGGCGTGATTATGAAAATTCAATCAGCATTGATTACCTAAGTAGACTTAACGAAAGGTATGAAGCATGGATTGAAACTTATGATAAAGGTAAATTACTTGTAATAGACGTTGATGATTTAGATTTTGTTAAAAATAAAAAAGACCTTCAAACAATTACCGACAAAATCGATAACGTTTTAAAAGATCTTTAAAATATACTTTTTTATTTTAAGCCTAATCCTTATTAATTTGTCCCATCGCTGCAATCCCTATATTATTAGCTGCAAAAATAACTTCCTCTTTAGTTCCAGTAATAACTTTAGATGTTTTTACTCCATCTTCTTGAAAAGTTCTAGTCATAGTCCAAACATCATTTTCTGCTTCAATAACTACCTCTGTCTGAATTTGGTGATCAGCAGAAGCATGATTT
>CALKEO010000005.1 GCA_938088195.1 uncultured Flavobacteriaceae bacterium
GGATAAGATTCTGCAATATGCCTAATCAAAATTGTTCCTAGTGAAATTCCTACGAAATGAGAAGATTTGATTTTTTCTTTTTTTAAAACTTCAATAATATCATTAGCAATAGATGAAAATGTATATTTTTTTTCAAAGGCATTACCAATTTTAAAATTAGATTTTCCATGCCCCCTTAAATCCAATAAAAGAACATTAAAGTATTTCTTGAAAGCCCTTATTTGTTTAAACCAAATTGAAGAACTCCCCCCTGCTCCATGAACAAAAGTTACCCATTGTTTTGCTTTAGAATTTTTGTAAATACTATAATTAATCATAAAGTTTTTAATAGTTTTTCCATTTCAATTTGGTAGGTTTTAGCTACAGAAATCGATTTATTCAAAAAATCATTACCGTTTCCTGCATAGATAATTGCTCTTGAAGAATTAATTAACAATCCAATATTTTGATTAGCACCATTTTTGAAAGTATCTATTAAACTACCACCCTGAGCACCAACACCCGGAATTAATAAAAAACTATCTGGAACTATTGATCTAATTTCTTTTAAATATTCCGATTTTGTAGCTCCAACTACATACATTAAATTATTTGAACCTTTCCAGAGTTTAGATTTTTTTAATACTTGTTTAAAAAGATTATCATCTTTGGAGGGGTAAGTTTGAAAATCATTACTTCCTTTATTAGAAGTCAAGCCCAGTAAAATGGTATACTTATTTTTATATTTTAAAAAAGGCTCTACCGAATCACTACCCATGTATGGAGAAACAGTCAATGAGTTAAACGAAAGATTTTCAAAAAAAGCTTTGGCATATTTATCAGAAGTGTTTCCAATATCACCTCGTTTAGCATCAGCTATAGTAAATAGTTCAGGATATTTTGTATTGATATATTCAATGGTTTTTTTAAGTGAATTCCAACCCTCTACTCCGTTAACTTCATAAAATGCTGTATTTATTTTAACTGCAACAATTAAACCGCTAAGTGCATCAATTAAAGCTTTATTGAAACTAAAAATAGGATCAGACTCATTTAATAAAAATTGAGGAATTTTTGAAAGATCAGAATCAAGTCCAAGACATAAAAATGATTTTTTAATTTTAATTTGATCTACTAATTTATTTAATTCCATAATTAAAAGACTTCCTCTGAATTTTTAAGCATTTCTGTATTTTGAACAAGTTTTAATTCGTCAATTATTTTTTGAATATCACCATTAACGATATTTTGAAGATCATATAAGGTTAGACCAATCCTATGATCCGTAACTCTTCCTTGAGGATAATTATAAGTTCTAATTTTAGCAGATCGATCACCTGAGGAAACCATAGAATTTCTTTTCAATGAATCAGCTTCCAATTTTTTACTCAACTCTAGTTCATATAACCTTGAGCGAAGGACTTTAAGGGCTTTATCTTTATTTTTATGTTGTGACTTTTGATCCTGGCACTGAGCAACAATTCCAGTTGGCGTATGAGTCAATCTAACTGCAGAATAAGTCGTATTAACAGATTGTCCGCCTGGCCCTGATGAACAGAAATAATCAATCCTAACATCATTCATGTTTATTTCAACATCAAATTCTTCAGCCTCTGGAAGAACCATTACTGTTGCTGCAGAAGTATGAACTCGTCCTTGAGTTTCTGTCTGAGGAACCCTTTGTACCCTGTGAACGCCAGACTCAAATTTTAATAATCCATAAATATCATCATTTCCAGATACTTCAAGTATTATTTCCTTATACCCCCCAGAGGTTCCTGGGTTAGAATCAACTAAACTAACATTCCATTTTTTACTTTCGCAAAACTTAGTATACATTCTGAATAAATCTCCAGCAAATATTGAGGCTTCATCTCCCCCAGTACCAGCTCTAAGTTCGATAACAACGTTCTTAGAATCATCTGGATCCTTAGGAATTAACATAAACTTAATTTCTTCCTCTAATTTTACTATTTTTTCTTTTGATTCAACCAATTGTTCAGAAGCCATTTCAACCATTTCTTTGTCATCTTCAACTTTACAAATTTCTTCAGCTTCACTTATGTTAGATAATAATTCTTCATAAAGCTTTTTCTTTTCAATGATTAAACCAAATTCTTTATATTCTTTATTTAACTTAATATAACGTTTTTGATCACTAATTATATTAGGCTGAATTATTAGATCTGATATTTCATTAAATCTCTGTTGAACTATGTTTAGTTTATCTAACATTTATTACAAATTTAATATATTTTTGATGAAGCGTGGATTAATAAAAAAAGCTTCCATTATCCGAAATAATTGACAGTTTTTTTCTGCTACTGTCCTCAACCCTTCCGATAATTTTGGCATCGACCCCAAATGATTTGGAAATATTTATGATTTCTTCAGAACATTGTGGATTAACATACAATTCCATTCTATGCCCCATATTAAAAACTTTATACATTTCTTTCCAAGAAGTATTGGATTCTTTTTTAATTAAGTCAAATAATGGAGGGACAGGAAACAAACTGTCTTTAATTATATGAAGATTATCGATGAAATGAAGGATTTTAGTTTGAGCCCCCCCGCTACAGTGAACCATTCCGTGAATATCGTGAGAATTAAATTTTTCTAATACCTTTTTTATAATTGGAGCATAAGTTCTTGTTGGGGAAAGAACTAACCTACCTGCGTCTATTTCTAAACCCTCAACTTTCTGAGTAATTTTCATTGAACCCGAATAGATCAAGTCTTCTGGAACGCTTGGATCAAAGCTTTCTGGATATTTATTCATCAAATACTTATGAAACACATCATGCCTAGCAGAGGTTAGTCCATTACTACCCATCCCACCATTATAACAACTTTCATAATTTGATTTTCCATAAGATGATAGACCAATTATGACATCCCCGCTAGAAATGTTTGAATTATCTATCAAATCAGATTTTTTAATCCGAGCTACAACAGTTGAATCTACAATTATTGTTCTAACTAAGTCTCCAACATCAGCGGTTTCTCCACCTGTAGATGTTATATTAACACCATAACTTGCCATTTCGTCAATTAATTCCTCAGTCCCTTCAATTATAGTTTTAATTACTTCTCCAGTAATTAGGTTTTTATTTCTACCTATTGTCGAGGATAATAAAATATTATCGGTAACTCCTACACACAATAAATCATCTAAATTCATTACCAAAGCGTCTTGTGCAACCCCTTTCCAAACGGAAAGATCTCCAGTTTCTTTCCAATATAGATAAGCTAATGAAGATTTTGTTCCGGCTCCATCAGCATGCATAACAAGACAATAGTTCGAATCGTTAGTTAGGGTATCAGGAACTATTTTACAAAAAGCTTTTGGAAATAAACCCTTATCAATATTTTTAATAGCATTATGCACATCAGATTTATCCGACGAAACTCCTCTAAGCATGTACCTATCTTGTGAATTGGAATTCATATAAAACAAAGATAGTGGTAAAGATTAGTATTTAAAATTTTTTTAAAAGGACAATTAAAAAATATTATCTAAAAATTATAAAAAATTCAATTTTACTATTGAAAAATTATGAAAATAAAATAATTAGATATTAAAAAATATATAATTAATAAATGTTCATAAATATTATTTGTTTTTACCATATAAAGTTCTAAAAATCAATATTATATTATAATTTTATTAATAACTATAAAAATAAAAAATGAGTAAATCTAAACTAGAATACATTTGGCTAGACGGTTACAAGCCAACACAAAACATGAGAAGTAAAACTAAAGTTATTGAAGGTTTTAGTGGAAAATTAGATGATTGTCCAATATGGTCATTTGATGGATCATCTACTTTACAAGCAGAAGGTGGTTCTTCTGATTGTTTGCTTAAGCCAGTTGCTATTTATCCTGATCCGGACAGAATTAACGGATTCTTAGTAATGACTGAAGTTTTAAATGCTGATGGTTCTGCTCACGAATCCAACGGACGTTCAACAATTGATGATGACGATAACGATTTTTGGTTTGGTTTTGAACAAGAATATTTCATTATGGATTGTGACACGCAATTGCCACTAGGATTCCCAATTGGAGGTTACCCAGGGCCCCAAGGCATGTACTATTGCTCTGTTGGTGGTAAAAACACTCACGGACGTGACTTGGTTGAAGAACATGCTGATCAATGCATTGAAGCTGGTTTAAATTTTGAAGGTATTAACCAAGAAGTTGCAAGTGGACAATGGGAGTTCCAATTATTTGCTAAAGGTGCAAAAAAAGCAGGTGATGAAATTTGGATTGCAAGATATTTGTTAGATAGATTGACTGAAAAATACAATTATTATATTGATTACCATCCAAAACCTATTAAAGGAGACTGGAATGGAAGTGGAATGCATGCTAATTTCTCAAATTCGCTATTAAGAACATGCGGAAGCAAAGAAACTTACGAAGCTGTTTGTGAATCTTTTAGATCAGTGGTTAAAGAACATATCGATGTTTATGGACAAGACAATGATCAAAGGCTTACTGGTCTTCACGAAACTGCATCAATTAATGATTTTAGTTACGGTGTTTCTGATAGAGGAGCATCTATAAGAATTCCAATTATAACTGTTGAAAAAGGTTGGAAAGGATGGCTTGAGGATAGAAGACCAGCTTCAAACGGTGATCCATATAAAATAGCTGGAAGAATTATTAAAACTGTTAAATCTGCAAAAATTTAACAAATAACATTTAGATAAATTAAGGCACCTAACTATTTAGGTGCTTTTTTTTTAAAAAATATTAACAACATAAATCAAATAACAACTTAATATTATTACCCCTTCAATTCTACCTAAAATGAATTTTTTTGGAAAGAAAATCAATGGGAAAATAATTGCTGCAAAAAATAACATCACATAAATATCAAAGTCCATCAAATTTGAGTCATTTACAACAAGAGGAGTGACAATTGAAGTAATCCCAAGAACAGCAAAGACATTAAAAATATTAGATCCTAGCAAATTTCCTAAAGAAATACTTTTTTCCTTTTTAAAAACCGCAACCATTGAAGTTACAAGTTCTGGAATACTCGTTCCAACAGAAACTATTGTAATTCCAATTATTCTTTCGCTGATTCCAAAAGAACTAGCTAGACTAATAGCCCCTGAAATAAACCACTCTGAACCTAAATACAAAAAAACACCCCCAAAAAATAAAAGAATTAAAGATTTTGGCAAAGAGGCAAATGAAGTTACTTCTAAATCAATATCCTCTTCCGATTTTTCCTGATGTTTAATTAAAAAAATAATTGTTATTACTAAAAAACAAACCAGAACACCTCCTTCAAATTGACTAATTACTCCGTCCATGATTATTATTAAAAAATATATTGCAGAAAACATCATGATTGGCCAATCAACCTTATAAATATCTTTTGATATTTTAATTGGAGACAAAAAAACTGTTAATCCTAATACTAAACCTAAATTAGCAATATTAGATCCAACTACATTTGATATAGCTAAGTCAGGAGAGCCTATTAATGCAGATTTTAAACTTATAATTAATTCTGGAGCTGAAGTTGCTAGAGATACAACGGTCATACCAATCAAAATTTTAGGTATTTGGAATTTTATTGATATTGAAACGGCAGCTTTTAAAAGTAAATTTCCTCCGATTATTAAAACAAATAAACCAGAAAATAATAAAATGAATGTGTTTAAATCCATATTTTTAAAAGTTGTAAAGATAATACATGAATCGTATATTGTGTCAATATGAAATTTTTATTTAAAATTATTGCTAGACTAAACAAATTGGTATTACCAAGTATGACAAAAAAGAGGTTAGATCCAGTAAGAGCTAACAAGATTCAACTAGCAATTATTGGCTGGAGGTACTATGTAACAAAAAACAGTCTTGATTAATAAATTTAAAGTTCTTCAAATTCTTGAGTAACACCAATCGCGGATTCTCTTGCGTTTAAAGACTTTCTATTTTTATCAGTAATAAAAGCAACTATATGCATTTTATCTTTTTTATAAGAATCTGGTATTTCGTAAGTAAAAGTCTTTTCGAAAATTGAACCAGATTTAGTAGCATCAGAAGCTATATTATCCCCAAGGGGACTTGTTAGAGCAACTCGTAAAACATCATCATGTTCAAAATCAACAAGAGGATCAGCACTACCATAACCTAAATCAGCAAAATTTCTTTGGTCCAATATTAAATCATTTTCTAATAAAAACAGACCTAACTTCAAGTCAGTATATGTTTGAGAAAATTTAGCTTTAACTTTTATTGATAAATTATTTTCGCTTATCGAAGATTCTATCAAAACTCCTAGTTTTGAAGTTGTTGAAACTACAGATGAAATTGCATCAACTCCCTCACCCTCATTCCATTTCACTGATCGGTTGATTCTAGCATGAGGATATCCAGAAACTCCAAAAGCATTAGTCATTTCGGATATTTTAGAATATTGAAAAGCGTCTCCATAATGTGCAGCAACTATAATCAATTGAGTTTTCATTGTTTTCTTAAGCTCTGTCAATTTATAAGTTATACGTGGGCACCAACCACACCAAGCTCCTGTAAAGTCTTCAACTAAAACATTTGATGTGAAATTTTTGATTGGCTCGGTGGAAGCTGAAAAAGTTTTGGTATTACTTTTTAATGATTTATAAGTAGCATATACTGTGTATTCACCTGGTTCACCTGGCTTAAATGTATTTCCAGAAATTTCATTTCCATTTACAAAAAACTTACAACTTGATGTCAACAAATCATTTTTATCACTTAAAACCGTTAAAATTATTTCAGAGTTAACTTCAATATTTTCTGATGATATTGAAAGCTTGATGCTAGTTACTTCTAATGGTGTTGAATCACCACTAGGACTATCTTCGCCATAACCTTCTGTTGTACATGAAATAATAAAAAAAGAGATGAATAAAACTGTAAATGATTTGAACAATAGATTCATATATTTGTAATTTCAGACTAATATAATTATAATTAATTGAATAATATGAATTTAAAACCTATTGTAACAATTGTATTTATGATTTTGTTTTCTCTAAACAATGCGTATTCTCAGACTAGTATGCCTAATATTAATATCAAAACACTTGAAGGGAAAACAATAAATTCAAAAACTACTTATAACAAAAAAGGATTAACCGTTTATAGTTTTTGGGCAACCTGGTGTGTTCCTTGTATCAATGAACTTGATGACATTCATAATGAAATTCAAAAGTGGGATAAAGCTAATGTTAAGATTATAGCCATTTCAACTGACGATTCTAGAACTAAAAGAAGAATAAGACCTCTAGTCAATGGTAAAAAATGGGATTTTAAAATTTTTTTAGATGAAAATCAATCATTAAAAAGGGCGTTAAATATTGATGCAATTCCACATACTATTGTAACCAAAGGAAATAAAATAATTTATAGAAGAATAGGTTATAAACCAGGGGAGGAAAATTACCTTTATGATTTTATTATAAATAACTCTGTAGCCAAAAATTAAATATGAATGAATAAAAAAACAATTTTAATTCTTTTCATTTTTTTATATAATACTACTTCGTATTCCCAATTATTTAAATACACGACTGCTTCATTTAATTCGTTTTCAGCATATTATTTAGACGATTCTAAAACAGGAGATTTTAATGAAAACAATAGATTTCGTTCAAATAACTATTTAAATATAAAATCTAATATTGATAAAAACTGGAATTTAGAATTACAAGTAGAATCGTATGCACCTAACTCTTTATTAAATTATTCACCAAATTTTAAAGAAACGAATCTATCAACATTCAACATTGCATACAATAAGAATAATTTGAACATCTCAATTGGAAACTTTTACGAACAATTTGGAAGTGGTATGACTCTCAGATCCTGGGAAGATAAAAATTTAGGAATCAATAACTCCATTCGTGGACTCAATACAAAATATAGAATTAATGATGAATTTAATATCACTGCGCTTATAGGACAACAAAAAAAGGGTTTCAAATATTCTAAAGGATATATACTTGGTTTTGATTCAGAATTTGATTTTTCAAAGATAACTAATGGCTCTACTTTACTTTTGGGTCTTAGTTATGTTGGTAGAAATGACCAAAGAACCAAAAGTGAATTTTTTCCAGAAACAACTCATATGTTCTCTGGAAGATTAGATTACTCTTCTAATTCCTTTTACTCTAATATCGAAATAATTGACAAGTCTAAAAATCCAATTACAGTTTTTGGATCACTTTCAAACACTTTTATTAAAAAAGGTTCCTCTTTATTATTTAACTCTGGTTATTTTAACAATGGGTTTGGAATTGACTTTACATTTAGAAGATTAGAAAACATGTCTCTTTTTTCTGAAAGAGAGGCTTATGGTAACCCATATAATGAAAGTATTATTAACTACTTACCAGCTTTAACTAAACAACACGATTATTCTTTGGCTAACCTATATGTTTATTCTGCTCAACCTAACGTATCATTTCAAACTAATGATCTAATGAAAGTAGGAGAAATTGGAATGCAAATAGATTTGTATTATTTTTTAGAAAAAAATACTTTTCTTGGCGGTAAATATGGAACAAACATATCTGTTAATGGAGCTGTTTGGAATAATCTAGACGGAAATTTTGATTTTAATAATCAAAACTATGATACTGATTTATTTGGTTTTGGACAAAAATATTTCTCTGAACTTAGTTTAGAAATAAGAAAAAAATGGTCTTCAAAATTTGATAATATTTTTTTATTTATAAATCAGTTTTATAACTCCAGATTTATTGAAGAAAAAGTTGGAGAAGTTAACTCCAATGTTTTAGTTTTAGAAAATACTTATAAAATAAATGATAAGAAGTCCCTGAGATTTGAACTTCAACATTTATCAACAAAAGATGATAATAAAAATTGGTCGGCATACGCAATTGAATACAATTTAAATTCAGCTTTTTCAGTTTATTTCTCTGACTTATATAATTATCAAAATCCAAAACAGGAAAAAAAGATTCACTATTACAATTTTGGAGGAAGCTATAGCAAGGGAATTAATAGATTTACAATAAATTATGGAAGACAGAGAGGGGGGTTAGTATGTACTGGGGGGATTTGTAGATATGTTCCTGAAAGTTCTGGACTAAGTTTTAGTATTTCTTCAACTTTGTTTTAACTGATAACCTCCAATTTTTTTCCAACCTTTTCAAAAGCTCCTAAAGTATAATTAATTTGATCGATTGAATGTGAGGCTGATAATTGAACTCTAATTCTTGCCTCACCTTTTGGAACAACTGGGAAAAAAAAACCTATAACATAAACACCCATTTCTAGAAGCTCTTCAGACATTTTTTGTGCTAAATGGTCATCATAAAGCATGACTGGAACTATTGGATGATTTCCTGGCTTAATATCAAATCCTAGTTTTTCCATTTCTAATCTAAAAATCTTGGTATTATTTTTTAATTTATTTAAAAATGAATTGTCAGATTCAATAATATTTAGAACTTCTAACGAAGCTCCAACTATTGAAGGAGCTAGTGTATTTGAAAAAAGATAAGGTCTAGATTTTTGTCTAAGAATTTCTATTATTTCCTTTGGCCCGCTTGTAAAACCGCCGGATGCTCCTCCTAATGCTTTTCCCAATGTTCCTGTTATTATATCCACATCATCAACTACATCTAACTCTTCGTGAACTCCTCTTCCATTTGGACCAATAAATCCAGTGGAATGACATTCGTCTGACATGACCAGTGCATTATATTTTTTTGCTAATTCACATATTTTATCTAATTGTGCAAGTGTTCCGTCCATAGAGAAAACTCCATCAGTTACGATAATTCTATTTCTAAAATTAGTAGTTTTCTTTAGCTGAGTCTCCAAATCATCCATATCATTATGTTTATATCTAAATCTATGAGCTTTACAAAGTCTTATACCATCAATTATTGAGGCGTGATTCAATGCATCACTAATGATAGCATCTTGATCATTAAATAGCGGCTCAAACAAACCACCGTTTGCATCAAAAGCTGCTGCATAAAGAATAGTGTCTTCTTTGCCTAAAAATTTAGAAATCTTAGTTTCTAAATTTTTATGAATGTCTTGTGTTCCACAAATAAATCTCACAGAAGCCAAACCAAAACCATGAGAATCTAAAGAACTTTTGGCTTTATCGATGACAGAGGGGTTTGAAGCTAATCCTAAATAATTATTTGTACAAAAATTCAATACATTATTTCCATCAATTAATTTAATATTAGAATTTTGTTTTGAGCTGATAATCCTTTCATTTTTGTAGCGACCTGAATTAGAAATATCATCTAATTCATCTTTAAGTCTATTTTTAATAGAATCGTACATTTGAGTATAGTTTTTAATAAATTTAAACTTTTATTTCAAATAAATGGAACGAATATTAATTACTGGCGCTTTGGGGCAACTTGGAAATGCATTTGTTAAAAATTTTAATAAAACCAACTCCTATTTACTAGCCACTGACATAAAGCATCCCAAAAAGAAAATTAATTGTGATTTTGAAATTTTAGATGTTTTAAATAAAGAAAAAATTGATTTATTAGTTGAAAAATATAAAATAAATATTATTTATCATTTAGCAGCTATTCTTTCTGCCAACGGAGAAATCAATCCTTTTAACTCATGGAAATTAAACATGGATAGTTTTCAAAATATAGCTGAAGTTTCAATAAAACATAACATAGAAAAAATATTTTGGCCAAGTTCAATTGCTGTTTTTGGAACAGAATCAAAATTGAGCTTAGTTTCTCAAAATCCCTCAATGAATCCATCAACAATGTATGGAGTTACAAAATTAGCGGGAGAAAAGTTAGCAAATTACTATTTTAAAAAATTTAAATTAGATATAAGGTCATTAAGATACCCTGGCGTTATCTCCACAAAAACTGTTCCGGGAGGAGGAACAACTGATTATGTTATTGAAATGATTAATGCAGCAAAAAAAGAGAAAAATTATAATTGTTATTTACATAAAGATACTGAGTTACCAATGATTTATATAGATGATGCAATTGAGTCTGCGATTAAATTAATGTCTATTGAAAGAAAAAAAATATCAATTTACGGGTCCTATAACATTACTAGTTTTAGTATCAGTCCTAAGAAATTAATTGAAGAAATAAATAAGAACGGTTATAAAATTAAAGTAGAATATAATATTGATTCACGCCAAAAAATAGCTGATTCTTGGCCAAGAAAAATTGATGATTCAAAAGCAAAAAATGATTGGGGATGGAAACCTAAATATGGATTAGATTCGAGTATTAAAAAAAGCTTAAACGACTAATTTTTTTTAATGAAAAAAATAAAAATAATTTGGGACTTTAGAGGACCAGTTTCACAAAAAATTGCTGAACATCATGAAAAGCATTTACAGGAATTTTTTAAAATAGAAAATAAAAAATTATATGAATCTGGAACTGAAAAATTAACTGAAATGCATTGTATTGCTTATTCGATTATTGATAAGAGTGATTTAGATCATATTAAAATTAAGTTAAAACCAAATAGAGCTCAACTAATAAATTAACCTTCTTTTAAATCATTTTTAATATCTTTTTTAATGGAGTTGAGATATTTTAATCTTTTATTATCAGAAACAAAAGGGACGGACCAAAATTGCCTAGTCTTTGAAAATAATGAAAATCGCCATCCAAAAACAAAAGTATAGACGCCCATAACCAACCTTAACTTAACAGAATTTAAGTACAAAGTAATAACTGGTAAAGCAGGAGCACCGTGTGTGACATAGGTTCTTACTTTTTTATCTTTTAAAAAAGGTTTAGGATATGCATAAAGCTTTGTAATATTTACAAATTTATAAGCAAATCCCTGAGTGAATACTTCGTCAAAAAAAATTTCCATCCTAGGTGTCAATCTAAACCACCAAACAGGCGAAATAAAATAAATTCGTTCACACCAAGAAATTAAGTCTTGATAATTTTTAATTAGATTAGTTCTAGGTCTAGTAAAGCTGTCTCTATATAAGTCAATAGTTTTTGTTTCTTGATTTTCAGTATTAAGTTCATTTTTTACTGTTTTAAAAATACCATTGTAACAAAAAGAATTCATATCGGGATGACCAATTATTATTAAATTTCTCATGGTCTAAATATATAATTATAATATCAACTTGTCTACTTAAAAAATATTTAAAATATCTGTGAAATATTTTAGAAAATTCATAATAATATTTTCAGGATCAGAGCCTATGAAAAATAAAATAATTATTAGAATAATAAATAAGTATATATTAGACCTTTTATTAAAGAATTTACGACCATATTCATTTAAGATATTTTTCATAACATAAATATAATACGTTAAAAAGATTCTATAAAATTCAACCAAAAAATTACATTTTAAAAGAATTATATTTTAATAATTCATAAGTCAATGAATAATGTAATTATAATGAAATTTGTTTAAATTCGCATCCAGTTTTAAGGCCTCGTAGCATAACTGAATAGTGCACTTGATTACGGCTCAAGAGGTTCTAGGTTTGAATCCTAGCGAGGTCACTTGAAGGGAATTACTTTAATTAGTAGTTCCCTTATTTAGTCTATACGATCCATAAAAATCATTTTTATTAAGTTTACTTAAAATTATCGCTATGAAAAAATTTACTTTGTTAACTCTTTTACTATTCATATTTAGTTGTACTACGGAAATCAAAACAGTAGACGCTGAGTCCGAATTTTCTTCATTTTTTAAAAATGGAGATGTAATGACTAGTGTTACACAGGATCCACTTGGAAATATATTCTCATATCCAACAGGCGAAGCAGCAGTAACAAGTCAGGTGAAAGTTTGGGAACCAGGATTCAAGTCACCTTGGCATTATCATCCATATACTGGAATTGCATATGTTGTTCAAGGAGAGTTGACTGTAAATTACGATACTGAAACTTCTATTGATGGAATTGGATCTGAAAAAACAATAATTTCATCCGAAACTTACAAAGCAGGCGATAAAGCATTTTTAGGAGTTGCAAAGACTTGGCACATTTCAGAAAATAAATCGAATGAAGACCTTATTTTTATTGTTTCTTGGCTAGGTGAAAAAGATAAACCTTTAGTTGTTCTAGCAGAATAATTATCACTTAAATAATTTAGAAAAGCTCTAAAAAACAGCTTTTTTATAAACAAAAAATATAATGTATTTGGTCACCTTTCATATTTTTTAATACTAATGTGCTGACTTAGAGTTAATTGATTTGTAGTATTATTTTTGTGATTTGGAACTAATTCCCAGGAAAGATATTCATCTGAGTGAACGAATTATTATATTTAAAAATTAATCAAAAATTAATTTACAATCAGCCTTTGAGCTTCTATTTGGTTGGTCAAGACCAATTATAGGATAATTTTTTGATGATTTTATTATTGGATCTTCTATATATTTTTTATTCATAAATGTAATTTCAATAATTGAGGGAAAATTATTTTGTTTGATTAGCTTACCGTAATTATTTCCATGTATGTGTACGATATGATATTTAGATGAAATCTTTTTTATCAAATAATTAAAGTCTTCAGAAAATTCGTCAATTTTATGAAACTCAACTGCTAATCCTACAAAATTTAAATCTGAGTCTATTAATGATTTTAAAACATCGTATTCAGATGTTTCAATATCCATTTTTAAAAAAATATTCTCAGAGTTTGATGAAATAACTTTGTAAGTATCCTCAATAGTGATACAATTCTTTTCAGTTTTAGTATCTATTTTCTTTTTAAAATAAATTTTATTTTCTCTAAAAAAACTATAGTAATCAGGAATTGTAAAAATTCCATAAAAATCTTTTATAAATCTTTTTTTATCAAACATTATTACACGAACAAAACTTAAAATAAAAGATTTTAGTGTGAAAATAATTAGAGAAAAAAAATTTACTGAATAATCGTAACAATGTATAGTAGCTTTTGGATTTCTTTTTGAAAAATCTTTTTCAAAGCTCCAGTCCTTGTTTATTCCAAATGATAACAAGCCGTCACATAATTTAAAAACTGTTTTTGGAATAACATATCCTCCATCATTTGGTCTTCCAATTCTAACTAAATTATCAACGTGAATTGGCCTTAAGTTTTTTAAATCAATCAATATGAAGGTGTTTTTGGTATTTTAATTTTATTTAATAAGTTGTTTTATTAGAAAATCTAATATAAAAAATATACAACCATGTTCAAAGTTAAACTGATTTTGTCACTTAAACATAAAATCAAAAATATGTATGATAACTTTATTAAAGTTTTGGTGGCAAATAGGAAATCAATTGATTAACCCATTAACATCATATTTTGAAACAAAGTCCCATATTAACTGACCAGTGTTTTTTCCATTAAAATTAACATCAAACCAAACGTGTTCTCCATTAATTATTTTGTAATGCTCAACAGAAACATTATTGTCTCCTGCTTTGTATGTATAACTTGTAATTGAAGTCCCAGAATCATTTAAATTATTAATAATTGGATTAGAACTAGTATTGTTAAAATTTGTCCAAAAATCAAGAACTGATTGTACAGAATTGTAAACCCCACCCCCATCATAATAATCCGTTGTTCCGTGTAGTTTAATTAGTGGAGTTGGGTGAGATGGCATACATTCATCTCCTTGGAGCATATATCCTGAAACTGAACCAATGGCAGCAATTAAATTACTTTTGTAACAAGCCAAAGCATAGCTCATCATCCCTCCATTTGAATACCCAACAGCATAAATTCTTTTTATATCTATTAAGTTTTCAGAAGATAATTTATTAATTAAAGCTTCCACAAAACCCAAGTCATCTACATTACTTTTGTTGTCGGCTCCATTTAAGGCAGCATTCCAATGAGAAGAGCCATCCAAATCAGCACCTTGGGGATATACTAAAATAAAATTCTCTGAATCAGCAACAGAGTTCATGTTGGTATATGACATATAATCACCAGCCTGTCCACCGAATCCATGAAAATTTAACAAAAGAGGTAATTTTGAAGTGCCATCATAGCCTTGAGGTGTGTAAATAATATATTTCCTCTCTAAACCATCATGGGTGATAGTTTCAATAGGCCCATCATATGAGCTACCTTCCTTATCATAACCATCTTTTTCTGATTCATCACTTGAACAAGAAAAAAAAAATATACTAAATATTAAAAAATAATTTTTCATATAGTTTTTGAAACAAGAGTCATGCCAAAATAACAATTTTAAAAAATATTTTATCTATAAACAATAGTTTATTGAAAGTAAGTAAATTTGATATATGAAAAAAATTTCAATAGGACTATGGGTGTTTTTTTTCACCACAATTATTTGGTCACAAAAAAAATCTCCAAATATAATTCTTATGATTGGAGATGGTATGGGTCTTTCTCAAATAAGCTCTGGAATGTATGCCAATGAAAATTCAACAGCACTTGAACAATTTGATTACATAGGCTTGTCAAAAACTGCATCTTTTGATAAATTAATTACTGATTCAGCTGCAAGCGGAACCGCAATGGCTACGGGGATTAAAACTAATAATAAAGTTCTGGGAATTAGTCCCGATAACATACATCAAAAATCTATCCTTGAAATTTGTAAAGAAAAGGGATATAAAACTGCTTTAATTGCTACATCAAGTATTGTTCACGCAACTCCTGCTTCTTTTTACGCAAAGGAAAATTCAAGATATAATTATGAAAATATAGC
>CALKEO010000006.1 GCA_938088195.1 uncultured Flavobacteriaceae bacterium
ACAGCAGTATAAGTCACACCTCCTAGTTCTCCCTTAGTTCCTGCCGTCACCCAATCATAAGCTTTTATTGTAACCCCATTCTCATCTAAATAAAAAGGGATTAATGTTTCAAAAACAGCAGTTACTGTTTTAGGTTTATCAATAGTAATTTCCTTTGGATTCTCTGTTCCTGTCAAATCTCCGTTCCATTGCTTGAATTTCCATCCAGCAGAGGGTGTTGCTGTTAATTCAATTACCGTTCCACTATTGTAATCCGTAGCAGCACCTGCTTTTATTATCTTCTCTGTGATTGTTCCTTCTCCTTCAACAGCTGTGGTTAAAGCATATTTCTTTTTAACAAAGTTTGCAACCACCGTTTTATCAGAATTCATTACAATAGTAGTTTCTTCAGTACCTGAAGCTCCTGTCCATTTATCAAAAATATATTCTGCAGCTGGAGAGGCGATTAGATTAGCCGTATCACCCTCATTATATTGTCTAGTTTCAGGATTTACAGTCCCAGCATCTGCAGGATTTACTGAAGTGGTTAATGTGTATTTAATTGTCTCTTGAGAACAAGAAAACAAAAAGAATACCGATAGTAATAAAAAGAATTTTTTCATATTTATAATATAAATATTGTTAAATTACAATTTTAGATAAATTGATAACTTATAATTTTTAAAATAAAAAATAGTCAGAGCAGTGTTAAAATGTAAAGAGCTACTTAGTGCTTCTTTCGTAAGAAAAACCACCGATTTTACTTTGATCCCATGACAAAAACTTAACACTTACATAAATATTGTCAACCTCTAAATACATAACTAGATTTTTTCCAACAACATTTTTTGGTTTACCTACAGCAGCCCTAAATTTTTTAAATGACAAGGTTTGAACCTGGTCTATTGTTCCAATAGCCCACATGGTTCCAACAGGACTATTAGTTTCATCAGGAGCACTTTCCTTTGCTACATTATATATTTGACCTCCATCAGTTCCTCTAGTTATCCAAACATTTGAAGTTAATCGGTCTTGATTGGCCTGAGCGGTAGGATCTCCACCACCTTTTGTGAATGTTGTATTAGCACCTTTCCAAATAGTAGCTGAAGATATATCATTATTACCAGAACCTCCTGCGTTAGCGTCATCATCTGAGCCTGAAGAACAGGAAAAAAGTATAACGCTAAATAAAATTGTAAATATTTTTTTCATAATTGTAAATAAATTAATTAAATCAAAAGTACTAAAGATATTTAACTATAACATATAAGTAATATTTATAATAATAAGCATTCAATTTGTTTCCATAATAAAAAGTTCTACAATATATTTGCTATAATTATCTAATTATCAATAAAAAACAATAAACATATGTCAGGAAAATGCCCTTTTATGCATGGTGCTACTACAACTCAAGAAAATTCAGTAACCAAGTGGTGGCCTAAATCACTAAACTTGGATATTCTACACCAACATGATTCAAAAACAAATCCCTATGGAAATGATTTCAATTATAAAGAATCTGTTAAAAACTTAGATTTTAATGCGCTTGAAAATGATATGCATGATTTAATGACCGAGCCACAAGATTGGTGGCCTGCGGACTGGGGGCACTATGGAGGGCTTATGATTAGAATGGCTTGGCATGCCGCCGGAACTTATAGAATTGGTGATGGTCGAGGAGGAGCAGGTACTGGAAATTTAAGATTTGCTCCATTAAATTCGTGGCCTGATAATGGTAATCTTGATAAGGCTAGAAGATTATTGTGGCCCATCAAAAAAAAATATGGTAACAATATTAGCTGGGCTGATTTATTTATTTTGGCTGGTAATATAGCTTATGAGAGTATGGGGCTCAAAATGTTTGGTTTTTCTTATGGTAGAGCAGACATATGGCATCCAGAAAAAGATATTTATTGGGGTTCTGAAAATGAATTTTTAGCACCCAGTGAAGAGCGTTACTCTAATTTGGAAGATCCCTCTACTTTAGAACAACCACTAGGAGCCACACACATGGGTTTAATTTATGTTAATCCAGAGGGGGTCAATGGAAAACCTGACCCTTTAAAAACTGCTCTGCATGTTAGAGAAACATTTGCTAGAATGGCAATGAACGATGAGGAAACAGTAGCGCTGACCGCTGGTGGACATACTGTGGGAAAAGCTCATGGAAATGGAGATGACAGTGTACTTGGTGCTGAGCCAGAAGGTGCTAATATTGAGGATCAAGGTTTTGGGTGGATAAACCCTAAAGGAAATGGAAATGGAGCTGATACAGTCACAAGTGGTCTGGAAGGGGCATGGACTACTTATCCAACAAAATGGGATAATGGTTATTTTGATATGCTTTTCAACCACGATTGGGAGTTAAGAAAAAGTCCTGCTGGAGCTTGGCAATGGGAACCAACTAGTATTGATGAAAATAAAAAACCAATCGATGCCAACAATCCCGATGTTAGACAAAATCCAATAATGACAGACGCTGATATGGCAATGAAAAAAGATCCTATATATAGAGAAATTTCGTTGAAATTCAAAGAAGATCAAGCTTATTTTTCTGAAACATTTGCAAGAGCATGGTTCAAATTGACTCACAGAGACATGGGGTCAAAAAGTAGATATATAGGTCCTAATGCGCCCACAGAAGATCTAATATGGCAGGATCCAGTTCCAATGGGAAATTCAAATTACAATGTTGAAGAATTAAAAACTATAATATCAAAATCTGGTCTTTCTATTTCAGATCGTGTTTGTATAGCTTGGGACAGTGCTAGAACATTTAGAGGGTCTGATTTAAGAGGAGGAGCAAATGGAGGAAGAATTAGATTAGCACCACAAAAAGACTGGAAAGCTAATGAGCCAACAAGATTAGCTGAAACCTTATCAATTCTTGAACCTATTGCGCATGAATTTGGAGTAAGTGTAGCTGACACTATTGTTTTAGCAGGAAACACCGCTGTTGAAGAAGCTGCAAAAGCTGCAGGTTATAGTGTTGACTTACCATTTAAAACTGGAAGAGGTGATGCTTCTAAAGAAATGACAGATGAAAATTCTTTTAATAATTTAGAACCGTTAGCTGATGGATATAGAAATTGGATTAATAAAGATCATTCAAATAATGCTGAGGAAATGATGTTAGACAAAACTCAGTTATTGGGTTTAACAGGTCCAGAAATGACTGTTCTTGTTGGTGGAATGAGAGTATTAGATACTAACTATGGAGGAAGTAGTGATGGTGTTTTTACCAATCAATTAGGGGTTTTATCAAATGATTTCTTTGTTAATCTGATGGATATGAATAATAAATGGAATGATGCAGGAAATAATAAATATGAAATAATTGACAGAATTTCAGGTAATGTTAAATGGACAGCAACTGCAGTCGATTTGATTTTTGGATCTAATTCAATACTTCGCTCTTACTCTGAAGTTTATGCTCAAGATGATAATAAAGAAAAATTTGTAAATGATTTTATTTCAGCTTGGACTAAGGTGATGAATGCGGATATGATTTAATAATTTTATAAAAAAAATCAATAAAAAAGCCCTTATTTTAAGGGCTTTTTTTATGTGTAATATGATTCTTTGTTAATCTAACATAGTGCTTAATTCTTCATTTAGATGATGTCTCTCGCTTGTTCTACTATACATTTCTAAACCTTCATTATACAATCCAGCGTCTTTTCTGTAAGCTTCCCATCCAAACATTTCATTATATAAATCTTCTTCTGTTTTGTCTTCAGCATCAGGGTAATCACCAGCTTCTCCATATTTGTTAAATCCTTCACAAATAATATACTCGTTAGTATTACCACCTGACATTACCCTAAACACTCCAACAATTCCTGTATAATTGTGTTTTTCATAAACCATTCTTAATCTTCTTAAGAAATTAATAACGTCTTGATCTTTTCCAGGCTTAATAAATCTTCTTGAAATAAACATGTACTTAAAAGTATTTTCTGGTTTCCAATTATATGAAACCCATCCTAGTCTTCTCCATACTTTCCAACCAGTTGATTTTTCAATAAATGGATCAACATTATCTCTCCAATATTTTAACTCTTCAGATCTGTCTTCTTGAGAATTCATAAAATCCCAATCTTTCCATCCAATTACTCTTGAATACATACCTTGATTTTCACCATCCATTATATTGAATGTATACATAGCTGATTCTGCAGTATTATTAAATTTTTTCATTTTTTTGGCTGCAGCTTGTTCAAATTTTTCTTCCATTCCTTTTTTAGCTTTTAACTCGTAAGTCATCCAAATTTCTGGACTATCTTGAGCAAAAGCGGATAGTGTAAAAAGAAACGAAAAAGCAAATACTAATAATTTTTTCATAATATGATTTTAAATTAATTTAAGTATCTAATATATAAAAATTCTATAAAGAATGTTTTAGAACTATATCTTAAGTATGGCTATTACAGGGTGATGATCAGATGCCCATCGTCCCTGACCTGTTAGAACATGCAAGTGCGAGGATTTGATTAAATCGAAATTTTTATAGAAGATATAGTCGATTCTATTATTGTAATTATTATCAATTTTAAAATTATTAAACGTTCCATAGAACTTACTATTATTGTCCATCTTAATGTTGACATCATTATAAAAATTTTGAAGTTTTTTAATTGGCACAGAATCGTCTGATAAGTTAAAATCTCCTGTGATAATTATCTGATCTTTATCTTTAGTTAAATCTTTAATTTTACTTAAAATTAAATCAACAGATTTTTCTCTCGCTACATTACCAATATGATCAAAATGAGTATTAAAAACCCATACTTTAGAGCCATCATTTTTTTGTTCAAACAACCCATAAGTGCAAATTCGTTCCATAGCAGCATCCCATCCAACTGAAATATTATCAGGTGTTTTAGAAAGCCAAAAAGTATTAGAAAGAAGTAAATTATATTTTGATTCATTAAAATAAATTGGACTAAATTCTCCCCTAGTCTTACCATCATCACGACCCACTCCTATAAAATTATAATTAATAAGATTGGAGTTTAAGTATTGAATCTGAGGATAATTAACTTCTTGAAGGCCTAAAAAATCTGGAGCTTCTTTTTCAATAAAATCAGTAATTGTCTCCCTTCTATTTTCCCAAATATCTTTACCATCATTAGGGTTATTATATCTTATGTTATATGAAATAATTTTAATTGGATCTGAAATAAAATTTAAAAAATTAAAAGAAAATATTGAAGCTAAAACTAATAAAAAAGTAAGTTTTTTCATGTCTAACAAATAACGTTTTATATCGTGAAAATTACTAATACATTTTATATATTGTGGTTATGAGGATGATTTTTATTTATATTTCTTTTTTATTTTTTATTAATTGCAATTCAACAAAAAAAATAAAAGTTGACCTGGACAGCGAAATTATTATTCCAAAATCTTATTCCGTAAACAAAACCACTGAAAAAATTGATATTGATGGAAAAGATGATGAATTAATTTGGCAAAAAGCTAATTACAGTGATGATTTTATTGATATTGAAGGAATTAAAATACCCTCTCAAAAAACAAACGTAAAAATGCTTTGGGACGAGGATAATTTATATGTCTTTGCAAAAATATTCGAAAATCATATTTGGGGTGATATAACAGAAAGAGACCAGGTAATTTACTATAACAACGATTTTGAGGTGTTTATAAATCCCAATAAACATGTATTTAGTTATGGTGAAATTGAAATAAATGCGCTAGGAACCGAGTGGGATCTCTATTTAAATAAGCCCTACAGACTTAAAGGTAAAGAAGATAGTTCATGGAATATTAATGGTTTAAAATCTGCTGTACATATTAATGGAACCCTTAACGAACCAGGAGATATTGATAATTATTGGACAGTAGAAATGGCTATTCCATTAAGAGAAATTTCAAAGTTAAAAGATCCGTTTGATTACAGCCAACCTAAGGTGGGAGATGTTTGGAGGATTAATTTTTCAAGAGTTAACTGGGATCATGATTTAATAAATGGTAAGTATTCTAGAAAAAAAATAAATGGAAAATATTTACCCGAGTATAATTGGGTTTGGTCTTCTCAAGGTGTTATCAATATGCATGTACCCGAAAACTGGGGATTCCTTACATTTTCTAATTCGAATTCTGAACTTAAAGAAAATTATGAAACATCTAATGAAATTAACAACGAACAAGTTCTATATGCATTTTTTAGAAAAATTACTTTCAAAGAATTGAAATATTTAAAAGAGTTAAAGGAAAATAAGGAAATAGAATTTGAAACTATAATGATTAATAATCAAGAAATTTCATGTAATTTTCTAAAGACAGAATCCGGATATATTATAAGTGCGATTGATAAAAAAAATAATATAAAGTTGTCAATTTCCCAGGATGGTTTAATTAAAAAATATTGAAATGTTTAAAAAAATATTCTTAATAACACTTGTGATATTATTAGTCTCGTGCTCGCAAGAAAATATAATGAACAAAAATTTTACATTCAGCACTTGGACTGGTGCAGGAAAAGATTTTGATGAAAAGAATTGGAATAAAAAATTGAATTATTATGATTCACTCGGAATTAGTGAAATTTTAGTTAGTGGATCTCCGAAAGTTCTTAAAAAGATTATTCCTCTTGCTAATAAAAAAAACATAAAAGTACATGGTTGGATGTGGACCATAAATAGACCTGGTGATACAATCGCAAATAAAAATCCAGAATGGTATTCGGTTAATAGAAATGGTAACAACTCTTTAGATTACAGAGCTTATGTTGATTATTATCAGTGGTTGAGTCCTTTTCATCCTGAAGCTAGAAATCATATTATTAATAACGCAAAGAAACTCATGGAAGTCGAAGGATTAGCTTCTGTTCATTTAGATTATGTGAGATATCCTGATGTTATACTTGGTTCGGCCTTACAACCAAAATATAATATTGTTCAAGAAACTGAAATGCCTGAATACGATTTTGGCTACCACCCTATTGCTAGAGAAAAATTTAAAGAGATTTTCAATAAAGACCCATTAGATTTCAAAAATCCTGAACTGTCCACAGAATGGAGACAATTTAGATTAAATGCAATAACAACACTGGTCAATGAAATTGTAGATATTGCTCACAGTAAAAATAAAAAGGTAACTGCTGCTGTATTTCCTTTTCCTGAAATGTCCAGACAAATGGTAAGACAAGCTTGGAATGATTGGAATTTAGACGCTGCATACCCCATGCTATATCAAAATTTTTACTTAGAAAATATAAACTGGATAGGATTTGCAACGAAACAAGGAGTAAATGATGTTGACTTCCCTATTTATTCTGGTTTATACTCCCCTGCTTTAAAAAATGGTGAACAACTTGAAAAGGCTATCAAAATATCTAAAGATAATGGAGCAAAGGGAATTTCTATATTTACAGCTGACGGTCTCAACAAGGAACAACAAGCAGTTTTTGTCAAGCTAAAAAATAAATTATAATCCAAATTATGAGCTTTTGTGATTTAAGTAACGACGAATTATGGTTAGTGATAAGGCTTTATTTTTTTGCCTTAGCTCCTATTCTACTTTCTTTTTATTACTTAAAACAAAAAAACATTTCTACAGCTACAGCATTTACATTATTGGTTTCCTTTTTTATTGCTGCAATTGGTTGGGAAATATGGATTACTTACGGTCTTTGGGATGGCCTTTCAGTTAATGAGCGAAGATCGGAAGCTTTGAATTGTGCCGTTCCGCAAAATTTAAATTGGATTTTAAATTCACTGGGGGATCTACTTGTTGTTTGGATTGGACTTTTTTTATTAAAAATTTGGTTTAAAAATTCTGATTCTCATTTAAGAAAATGGAACTGGACTGCTTTTATAATTTTATTTTCATGGTTTTTATTACAAAATATATATGTAGAGGCTTTCTTTTACAATCAACAATTAGGATCTAATGGTGATTTATCATGGGCGCCCCTAAATCCATTGGGCTCTTACTACAATCCGATTTTATTTAAGATAATGGATCGTCCTATTACTTTTCAAACACAAAGCACTTGGATTTTAATGAGTCCAATAGTTTATTGGTTAATAATATACTTTAATAATAAATTTACAGTCTCAAAATAAAATTATTAACAGCGATACAATTAAGTATGAAATTATTTTTAACATTTTTTTTGATTTTTTTTAGCTCAATAAGTCAATCAAAATTACTTGTAATTGGTCACAGAGGAGCTAAAGGACATGTTGCTGAAAATACATTGTCATCGATAAAAAAAGCAATTGAGCTTGGGGCTGATGGTATTGAAATTGATGTTTTTCGTTGTTTATCCGGTGAAATTGTATTATTTCATGATAAAAAACTTGATAAACTAACCGATGGAACTGGATTAATTGAAAAAACTACACTAAAAGACTTAAAAAAATTAAAAGTTTTAGGATCAAATGAACAAATACCGACATTAAATGAAGTTTTAGAAATTATTGATAAAAAGACTTTTTTAAACATTGAACTAAAGGGAAGAAACACTGCAAAATTATCTTTAGAAATTGTAAAAAATTATATCAAAAATGAAAAAATTATTTCTAAAAATATTTTGTTTTCAAGTTTTGACTGGGAAGAATTAAAAGATTTACGAGATTTAGACAGCAAGGTTAATATTGCACTTGTAACTGAAAATAATCCATTAGATGCTATTGAACCTGCATTAAATCTTCAAGCAATTGCTATTAACCCAACTCACAAGAAATTAAATAACAAAGTAGTTAAGCAAATATTCAATGCTGGTCTTAAAATATACACTTGGACGGTTAACGATGATAAACAAATAGAAAAAATGAAACAACTTGGTGTAAATGGAATTATTACAGATTATCCAGAGAGAATTTAATCTTGGATTGTTTTAATCATAAAATTTTTAGCAAAATCAAATGATTTAATTCTAGCAGCTACATTCCCTCCAATTGTCACACCTCTTGTTGTACAAAATAAAAATCCTATTTTTTGTAAAAAAGGATTGGACATCGGAACATTAAAATAATTCATCAAAACATATCCATTTTTAGTTAATTTAAATGTACAATCTTTAAAACTGTATCCGGTTTCATTGATCTCTAATCCTCCTTCCCTATCAAATCCGTGATGAGAATCTTTATAAACTGTTACATCGATATTGACTTTATTTTTGATTTTATCGACAAAAGTAATACACGGATCAGATGGTGTCCAATCGTCCAATTCTCCAATTAAAATATGAATAGGAGAATCTGTAAAATCTAAATTTTCTGGTTCAATAAAGCAAGGTGGATAAAAAGCTAAATGAGACGCAAATTTGAGTTCTTTATTGATAGCATTCTTTAGTGGAAGCCAACCAGAAAATAATGTAACTGCTCCTCCCAAACTCCATCCAGTAATAGAAATATTATCCTTTAGTATCCTAGGATCATTTGAAAGAATTTCTAATGCTTTGTAAGCATCTATTATCATAGCTGCCGTGGTAACTTGAGTTTGTTTACCAACGGTTGACTCGATATTCCTACTCTTAAAACTATTAAGTTCAAAAGTAGCAAATCCCAATTCTTGATACATAGTTAAGTAATCATAGTGATGTTTCTTCCAACCTAAACTTCCTGCAACACCAAGAACTAAAGGATATTTTTTATTTGGATTTAATGAATCGAAGGGAATTACCAAATTTCCATAAACCTCTTGTTTTTCATGACTTTTTAAGTCTGTAATAACATCATGAAAAGAAAAGGGGTTGGCACTTTGAAAAATTATTTTTTCGTTTATAATTTGGCTGTTTAAACTAACTGAAATAAATACAATAAATAAGAAATTTTTCATGATTTTTTTTTACATGGATTTTAAAATCCCTCCATCAATTGGAATATTAGCTCCGTTTATATAAGCTGCATTTTCAGATGCTAAAAAAGTTAGTAGGTATCCAAACTCTTTAGGATCTCCAATTCTTTTTAATGGAACTAAATTCTTCATCTTTTCATAAACCTGCTCAACATCAATATTAAGTTTTTTTGCTTTTTCAGAGTTAAGCTGGTTAATTCTCTCAGTGTCAAAATAACCAGTTAAAATGTTGTTGACAGTTATATTATTTGAACCTAAATCATTTGAAAGAGTTTTCCCCCAGGTTGTAACAGCAGCTCGGATAGAATTGGATAAAGCCAAATAGCTTAAAGGTTCTTTAACTGAAACAGATGCCATATTAATAATTCTTCCCCATTTATTTTTTTTCATATTTTCCAATGCTAGCATTGTAGTAAAAACCACACTTTTAAATAATAAATCAAAGGACTTTTGATAATCCTCAATTGAAACATTCATTACATCTGCTCCTTTGGGACCTTGAGTATTATTAATTAAAATATCTATTGGGTTAGTTGACAAATATTTTTTTATTATTTTTTGATAAGACTGAAAATCATAATAATCAACAACTAAATAATTATGGTTAAGACCAGTTTTTTCTTTTAAATCGTTAACAGTTTTTATTAGTCGTTCTTCATTACTTGATAATAAAGTCACAGTAGCTCCAGATAGAGCAAGTTGACTAGCAACAGCATTACCCAAACCTTTACTGCTTCCACCAACTAAGGCTCTTTTAGATTTTAAAGAAATTTTCATCTGTATTCTTCTCTTACAGGACTAAAAACGTCCATTAATTTACAGTTAGTAATTGCTTTTCCTGAATGGGGTATATTTGATGGAATTACTACTACATCTCCATCTTGATAAATTTTTTTGGTTCCATTTAAAGTAAATTCAAATTTCCCTTTAACTACATGCATGATCTGTTCATGAATATGCTGATGCTCCTTGACAACGGAATTCTTAGTAACATCCCAAAATACCCAAGTTATATTATCACCATGAACAAACTTTCCGCTTAAACCAGGAAATATTTCTTTTGACTTAACTTCTTTTAAATTCATAAATATTAAATTACTCAAACTAATGTATGACAAATATTAATAAATTGTCACCACAAACATTCCTTTAAGTATTTTATTTATATTTGTACTTCAATTTTAAAAAAAAAAAAAATGAAAAAATTAATTTTATTATTTTCAATTACTATATTTTTTAGTAGTTGCAACACGAATCCGGATTACGCTAAAAATTTAGCAACAGCGCAAAAGCTTTTTGAACTTCATGGAGAAGAAGACATTGATGCGCAATTAGCTTTGGTTAGTCAAGATATAGAGTCAAACACATCTATGTACAAATCAGAAACTGTTGGCTATGAACAATACGTAGCAATGCTAAAAGGCTACCATGCAGCTTTTGATAATATTAATTATACTGCAGAAAATTGGTTGCCTGGAACAAATGAAGATGGTCAGTTAGACGGAAGTGTAAGAACTTATGGGACTTGGACTGGAACTAACGTAGCTACAGGTAAAGAATTGGATCTTAAAGGCTACTGGTACATGAATTTTGATGCGGATGGTAAAATTATTGCACAAGGAGATTTCTTTGACTTTGGTGGAATGTACGATGCTGTTTATCCAAAAACTAAAATTTTTGCTAAAATTGATGTAAAAAAAGGAAAAGCACAGGATATGTTAGATGCTTTAAATAGTGAAAATGGATTACCAGCCACTAGAGCTTACGATGGTTGCAATTCTGCTGAAATGGTTTTTAATGAAGAAACTAATTCTGTTTGGGTAATTTCTGATTGGGTTAGTAATGATCATTATTTAAAATATTTGGAATGGAGAATGAACGATGATGATTTTGTTCCTACTAAAATGATTCCTCTTATGCTTGGAGGTGAAAAAGGTTTATCAATTGCTCATACAAATAGCAATTATACTATTTTCTAAAAATATTTAATTTAATAATAAAAAAAGGGTTGAAAATTTCAACCCTTTTTTTATTTGATTTTGATTAAATTAAATAATTTATTATTCGTATCTCTTCAATACTTGAACAACAAAGTCATGTACATGTTCAACCTCTCCTCTGTTTTCAAAATATGCCTTCATTTCTTTTGCATAGTTATTTTCCAAATTATGGTGCATTGTTAAATGACCGTCTGTATCTTTTTCAGCGATAACTACCCAGTGTGAAGCGCCGTTTGGTCTATTAATATCATATGTACCAAAACCTACGACTCTATCTTTAAAAATGTCAGATGCATCCTTCACAATTTTATCATGTGCTTTTTTGAAAGCTACTGGATCCTTTGGAGTAATGTCCCACAGATGTCCAAAAGGAAATTTACTAACATCGCCATCTTTCCAGCTTAAGAATCTTCCTGAGCTATGTTTTCCCCATGTATCAACATAGTTATTCATTTCTGCCCAAAAAGCATCATTTTTAAATTTAATTTCCTCACCTTCAATTCCTCCATTTCCTAATTCCCATACCCAAACAAATCTGTGAGTATTACCATTCTCTCTACCCTGCCATAATCTTTCAAGAAAAATTCCTCCAGATTTAAATTTTACATCGGCATAGTGTTTTTCGTATAATTCTGCGATATCATTTTGAGAATTTTCATGAGCTTTAAAATGCACTATTGAGAATGCAAGTTGTTGTGCGGTAGCATTAACAGTAAATAATGTTACCAGCAATAAAATAATTTTTTTCATTATGTAAATTTTAATAAGTTAAACTCAAATATAATTAAAATACCTTAAAGAATGTTTTGTTTATTTTTAATAAATTAATCTGATATTTAAATATTATATTTAAATAAAATATGGCAAATATTAACGATATATCAAAAGCGACTGGATTTTCAAAATCAACTGTTTCAAAAGCGCTTAATAACAGTCAAGAGATTAGTAAAAAAACAAAAACCATTATAAAAGCTTATGCTAAAAAAGTTAATTTCAAACCTAATTATTACGCTAGTCAGTTAAGAAAAAATGAGATTAAAAATGTTGGAATTATAATCCCATCAATTCTTAATAACTTTTTTACAAAAGTTCTTAAGGGTGCACAAAAAGAATTTTATGATTCAGGTTATGATTTAGTTACTTATTTTAATGAGGAGTCTCCCTCAAAGGAAATGCAAATTTTAAATAAACTAAAAAATGGATCTTTAGCTGGAATTTTAATCTCTCTTGCAAAAAATCCATTTCCTGAAAACATAACAAAAATCTTATTGGAATTGAACAATTTTAATATTCCAATTGTAATGTTTGATAGAATTTCAAAGGAATTTAAATGTGATAAAGTCTATATTGATAATTTTCAATCTACATTTGAATGTGTTAAACATCTTGTCTCAAGAGGAAAAAAAAAGATTGCCTTAGTTTCCCAAATTCATGATACTTTAATTGGAAAAGATAGATATAATGGATATGTTGAAGCTTTAAAATCTGAAAAGATTAATTTTGATAAAGAATTATATCTCCCTCTTGATATAGGTGATGCTCTTGAAAGTGAAATAACAAAATTATGTTTAAATAAAAGAATAGATGCTATAATTAGTATTGAACAACAAACCACAGTAGCTCTTCATAATCTGATTTTAAATATTGGACTTAAAATTCCTAAAGACATAGCAATAATAGGTTTTACTAATGACCCTATATTTAAACATATTAAACCCAGTATTACCTCTATGGATCAACATGGAGAATATTTTGGAAAGCTTTCTGCAAAATTACTTATTGATAGAATTCAAAATAAAACTGAAATAAAAAAAGATTTTAGAGAGGAGAAAATTCCTTTTTCTTTAATTCACAGGGAATCCAGTTAATTTCTAACAATTTTAAATGTTTTTCTAATCATTTTTTTTTAAAACTAATGATGTGTCTTTATTCATTAAAGTTCTTTTTACTGCAAACATGGCAGGCTTGGGAGTTAAATCTTTATTGAATAAAAATCTATACCCATTTGTATGACCTCCTGGTCTATCAATCATTCCCCATGTATTAAATGTAACCACACCGTTATCCTTTCTAGAAATCAACACTTTGATTATATTAGAATAAGCTGCAGATTGTCTTTGTAGTGACTTGTTTAATGGTGGATCCTCTTGGATTCTATAATCCATCTCCGTGACATGAAAATCCATTCCGTTGGCATGTGTCCAATCAATTAAAGAAGCTAAAAAATCTAATTGCTCTTTATCCATAGCTAAATCTTCAATATCCTTTAAATGGGCTTGCCAACCTATACCATCCAC
>CALKEO010000007.1 GCA_938088195.1 uncultured Flavobacteriaceae bacterium
TCCAACTTTAAAAGATGAAAAGCAAAGTAAACATGAGTACTTGTACTGGGAAATAGCCGCAAAAAGTGGACAACAAGGTATTCGATATGGAAAATGGAAAGGAATAAAAAAGAACTTACAAAATGGTAAGCAGCAATTAAAGCTATATAACCTTGATGAAGATATTTTAGAATTAAATGATATTGCTGAAAAATATCCTGAAATTGTATCAAAGCTTGAGGGATTTTTAATTGAAGCTAGAACAAATCCTCAATTAGATAGGTTTAAAATTAAAGGTTTGGGAGACTAATATTATGACTGAATCAATTGTTATAATGGCGGCGGGAGCTTCTTCAAGAATGAAAAAGTCTACAATTGATAATAGTCTGAGTACTGAAAAAGTTAAAGAAGCCAACAACAAAAGTAAGGCTTTAATAGAATTTGGAAAAAAAAGTATTCCATTTATAAGCTATCTGTTACAAAACATTATTTATTCTGGTTTTAAAAACATTTATATCGTAACAAGTGAAAATGACACACATTTTAGAAAAAATTTTCAAGATATTTTAAAAATAGATTTAAGTAAATCAAATATTTTTTTTTCCATA
Organism: uncultured Flavobacteriaceae bacterium; assembly: GCA_938088195.1. GTDB lineage: Bacteria > Bacteroidota > Bacteroidia > Flavobacteriales > Flavobacteriaceae > MAG-121220-bin8. The sequence goes on from CALKEO010000007.1 coordinate 588, forward strand.
CAATATATTCCTATCAATCGAAAAAAACCCTTAGGAACAGCGGATGCGATTTTACAGACGATGAATCAATTTCCTGAGTTAAAGACCAATTTATTTTGTGTCTGTAACGGAGACAATTTGTATTCAAAACAAGCCTTAACAACAATAAGAAAAACGAAATTTAAAAATGCTTTTATTGCTTATGATAGGGAAGGATTAAAATTTTCGAAAAAAAGAATTTCTTCTTTTGCGATTGTTAAAATTGATGACGAAAACAACTTAATTGATATTATCGAAAAACCAGTTAAACAAACGATCAATGAATCTAAAGACTCATTGGGTAAAATCAGAGTTAGTATGAATCTTTTAAAATTTGACGGTAAACATTCTTACATCTATTTTAATAATTGTAGTATAAATAAAAACAGAAATGAGAAAGAAATTCCAGATGTTATTAAAAAAATGACTAGTGAAGGGAAAATAAATGTTAATGGGATTCTAATGTCAGAAAATGTTCTTGACTTAACTTCTAAAACAGATATAGCTAAAGTTCAGAAATACATTTTTTAATATTCTTTATCTATATAAATATGTGCTTAAGCTATTAATTATGTAAATTTATAAGACATTGACTTAAATTCACATAATTATTTACCATATGATTGAATTATCTTCATTTGACTACACTATAATAGCTTGTTTTTTTTCTATAACATTAATCATAGGTTTTTTAGTATCAAAAAAATCTTCCTCCAGTTCCTCTGAATATTTTTTGTCAGGAAGAAATATGCCTTGGTGGTTATTAGGTATTTCAATGGTAGCCACAACTTTTTCCACTGATACGCCAAATCTTGTAACAGATATCGTTAGAACAAGTGGCGTTTCTGGTAATTGGGTTTGGTGGGCATTTTTATTAACTGGTTTACTAACAGTTTTTGTTTATGCCAAACTGTGGAGAAGGTCAAATGTTAATACTGATATGGAATTTTATGAACTTAGATACAGTGGTTGGGGAGGTAGATTTTTAAGAGGATTTCGGGCTATTTATTTGGGAGTTATTTTTAATGTAATGGCTATGTCAGGTGTGACACTTGCAGCAATCAAAATTGGTGAGATAATGCTTGGTCTTTCTCCCATTGATACAATATTATATGCAGGAACTATTACAGTAGTTTTTAGTACTGTAGGAGGATTTAGAGGCGTGGTTTACACTGATTTTATATTATTTTTTGCAGCGATGGTAGGATCTGTAGGAGCAGCATATTATTTGGTAAACATTCCTGAGGTTGGTGGAATGGCTAATTTAATTGCCAATACACCTAAAGATATGCTCTATTTAACCCCTAGTTTTGATGATCCAGATATCTATATCCCTTTACTAATTGTTCCATTAGCTGTGCAGTGGTGGAGTTCATGGTATCCTGGTGCTGAACCAGGAGGAGGAGGATATATTGCTCAAAGAATGTTAGCTGCAAAGGATGAAAACCATGCAATAGGTGCTACATTTTTCTTTAACGTAATGCATTATGCTTTAAGACCATGGCCATGGATTATTGTTGCTTTAGCTTCTTTAATTGTTTTTCCAGATTTAGCTAGTATTCAAGAGGCCTTTCCTAATGTTTCTGATGATAAACTTGGACATGATTTAGCATATCCAGCTATGTTAACAATGTTACCCTCTGGGTTATTAGGTCTTGTTGTTGCTTCTCTAGTAGCGGCTTACATGTCGACGATTTCTACTCATCTCAATTGGGGATCTTCTTACATTGTTAATGATTTTTACAAACAACAAATTAAAAAGAATGCGTCTGAAAAAGAACTTGTAAATATTGGTAGAATTTCTACAATAATTTTGTTTTTGTTAAGCGCATCTTTTGCGTTATTGTTAACTAATGCTCTTCAACTCTTCGATGTTATTTTAATGTTTGGGGCTGGTACAGGACTAATTTTTATTTTGAGATGGTTTTGGTGGAGAATTAATGCATGGAGTGAAATTACAGCAATGTTTGTTTCAGGATTTGTGTCTATAATTTTAAATTTTACAACTTTAGGGCCACTATTATTTTCTGAAACTGGAATTTTACCCTCTTATTACAAGTTTCCAATGGTTGTTTTATTCACTACTGTGATATGGGTATTAGTTACATTGTTTACTAATCCAGATTCCAGTGAAACTTTAATTAATTTTTGTAAAAAAACAAATCCTGGCGGTCCAGGTTGGAAAAAAATTAAAAATGAAGCTTTGAAAAAAAATATTGTTTTTAATGACGAATCTGAAAAAGGATGGTCGGTGCCACTTGGAATAATTTGTATGATGTTAGGATGTTTTGCTGTTTATTCTATTTTATTTTCTACAGGATATTTTATTTATGGAGAAATAAATAATGGAATTACTTTTTTAGTTATTGGTTTATCATTTGCAATTTTCCTTAAACATAATTGGAATAAATTAAAAAAATTAAAATGATTATAAGTTACAAATCACCGGGAACCTTAGAAGCAACAAGATTTGAAAAAATTCATAGTGTTATTTTTAAAGAATCCAAAGAGGCATCAAAAATCGTAGCCAACGAAATAGCAGATTTGATACGAAAAAAACAAAAAGAAAATAAAAATTGTGTCTTAGGTTTGGCTACTGGTTCTTCTCCAATTTCTGTTTACAATGAACTAGTAAGAATACACAAGGAGGAAGGTTTAAGCTTTTCAAATGTTGTTTCATACAATTTGGATGAATACTTTCCAATGTCCAAGGTTGATCTTCAGAGTTATGTTTATTTTATGAAAATTCATTTGTTTGATCATATTGATATCAAGAAAGAAAACATTCATATCCCTGATGGTTCCATAGCAAGTGATAAAATAAATGAATATTGCGCTAGTTATGAAAAATCTATTTCAGATTCAGGCGGAATTGATTTTCAACTTTTGGGAATAGGAAGAACTGGACATATTGGTTTTAACGAGCCAGGATCTAATTATGATTCTTCAACAAGGTTAGTTCATCTTGATTACTTAACTAGAAACGATGCAAGAAAAGCATTTGTAGGCATTGAAAATGTACCAACAACAGCTATCACTATGGGCATTAGAACTATTAGAAAGTCTAAAAGAGTAGTTCTTATGGCTTGGGGAAATAATAAGTCTTTAGTAGTAAGTAAAGCGATTGAAGGTGAAATTGATTCAAATATTCCTGCTAGTTTTCTTCAAAAACATAAAAACGCAACATTTGTTTTAGATCAATCTGCTTCTGAAGAATTGACTAGAGTTAAAACTCCGTGGAGAACAGGTCAAGCTAACTGGAATGAAGAATTAAAAGCTAAAGCGGTTGCTTGGTTGTGTCAAAAAACAAATAAATCTGTCTTGAACTTAACAGAGTCTGATTATAATGAAAATAATCTATCAGAACTCTTACTTGAAAAATCATATTATGATTTAAATTTAGATTTCTATAAACGAATTTTTAGATCAATAACTGGTTGGCCTGGAGGAAAACCAAATTCTGATGATAATGGAAGGCCAGAGAGATCAAAACCGTCAAAAAAGAGAGTTTTAATATTTAGTCCACATCCAGATGATGACGTGATTTCAATGGGAGGGACTTTTGACAGGCTTGTTTCACAAGGCCACGAAGTACATGTTGTTTATCAAACATCAGGAAATATTGCTGTTAGCAACTCAGATGTTTTAAAATTTTTAGAAGTAATCAACTCTACATTTCCAGATTGTAAATGTAAAAACGAAGAGTTAATTGGTTTATTAAAAAACAGTACTGAAATTATTAATAACCCAAGAGTTAGAGAAATTGCAGCTACAATTAGAGAAAAAGAATCTTTAGCCGCTACAAGATTTATTGGAATTTCCGATCATAATGTACATTTTTTAAAATTACCATTTTATGAAACCGGTGGTATAAAAAAGTCAACTCCAACTGAATTAGATTTAAAATTAACAAACGAAATAATTTCTAAAATTAAACCACATCAAATTTACGCAGCTGGAGATCTTGCTGATCCGCATGGAACCCACAAGGTTTGTTTAGATATTCTATTTGATGCTATTGAGAAATTAAAGAATGAATCATTTATGAAAGACTGTTGGGTTTGGTTATATAGAGGCGCATGGCACGAGTGGCCTATTCATGAAATTGATATGGCAGTTCCGATGAGTCCATTTCAAGTTTTAAGAAAAAGAAAAGCAATTTTTTATCACCAAACACAAAAAGATAATGTTATGTTTCAAGGAGATGACAACAGAGAATTTTGGGTCAGAACAGAAGATAGAAATAGAGCAATTGCAAAAAAGTTTAGAGACATTGGAATGTCTGATTACTCAGCAATTGAGACTTTTAAAAGATACTATTTTTAGGTATATTACTACAATGCTAATTATTAAAGAGGTATGTGTTGATTCTTTAAATGACGCAATGAGCGCTGAAAAAAATGGTGCAAACAGAATAGAGTTGTGTTCTAGACTTGATAAAGATGGGTTAACACCCTCAAGAAAACTAATACGAGATTCATTTAAGTTATTAAAAATTCCTATTAGGGTCATGATAAGGCCAAAACACCCTTCTTTTGTTTACTCTGAAAATGAAATTTCTGAGATGATAAAAGAAATTAATTATTGTAAAAAAATCGGAGTAGATGGAGTAGTCTTTGGATGTTTAGACAACAACTTTAATTTTAATATGAGTCAAATTAATTTACTTTCTGAAATTGCAAAACCATTAAATGTTATAATTCATAAATCCATCGATAGCACTAATTCTGTAACGGAATCACTTTCTAAAATAATTAAAAATAAAAATATTAATGGAGTGTTGTCATCTGGTGGGTACCGCTTTGCTAAAGATGCTGTAAAAACTCTAAAAAAAATGTTAGATTTGAGTCCTGAAAATTTCGAAATTATTTGTGCAGGTGGTATAACATTTGAAAATTTCAATTTTTTGCACAAAAAAATTAATGCAAAACATTATCATGGAAAAAAAATAATTAACATAAATTAAAAAAATGACTGATCAAACTATTACTGCCTTGAGTAAAACATTTTTTGGACATCCAATAGGTTTATTCGTACTTTTCTTTACTGAACTTTGGGAACGGTTTAGTTATTATGGGATGAGAGCTATTCTTGTTCTTTATTTGGTCTCTGAAACATCTGGTGATAATCCTGGGATGGGATGGAGTGATAGTTCAGCTATTGCGCTTTATGGTTGGTACACTATGTTTGTGTATTTAGCAACAATCCCCGGTGGAATTTTGGCTGACAGGTATTTGGGTCAAAGGAAGTCTGTTATGCTTGGAGGTCTTTTATTATGTTTTGGCCATGGTATATTAGCCGTCGAAGCATTATGGGCATTTTATACTGGATTAGCTTTTATTGTTTTGGGTGTTGGATGTTTAAAAGGAAATATATCCACAATGGTTGGAGGACTTTATTCAAAAAATGATAACAACAAGCGAGATATGGGTTTTTATATTTTTTATATGGGAATCAATATTGGTGCAGCAGTTGCAGCACTAGTTGTGGGTTATATTGGTGAAACGTATAATTGGCATTATGGATTTGGATTAGCGGGTATTGGAATGGCAATAGGACAATTTGGATATTGGAAAGGTCAAAAGTATTTGTCCCATGTCGGTAATTTAATTAAAATAGAATCAACAAATAAAAGTAATACGGAAAATTTATTTTTACAAATATTTAAAAAAACCAATTCACTTATAGGGTTTTCTTTAATGGCTCTTTTGGGAGTTTATGTTGGATTATATATCGATTGGAGCTACGGACTCTTATTAATAGCAATCGCTTTTGCAGTAGGGTTTGCAATAGTAGTGTATAATGATGGAAATAAAGTTGAAAAGGATCGAATATTAGTTACATATTTAGCCTTTCTAATCGTTATAGTTTTTTGGGGATCATTTGAGCAGGCTGGTGGTTTAATGAATTTATATGCTTCACAAAAAACAGATTTATCTTTAGGATCCTTCATGGTACCTGCAAGTTGGTTTCAGTCTGTAAATGCAATTTTTATTTTAATTTTTGCAACAGCTATTGGCTCTTTTTGGATTTGGTGGAAAAAATCAGGATACGAGCATTCCTCTTTATTTAAAATGGCCTTAGGAGTAATCATTATGGGGTTTGGTTTCTTTTTCATGTCAATGGCTGCCAATGAGGTTGTTTATAATGAATCAGGTGAAATCACAAAAAAATCAGCAATGTATTGGTTGGTATTAGCTTATTTATTTCATACAATCGGTGAGTTGTGTGCTTCTCCTGTTGCACTTTCTTTTATCACAAAATTAGCGCCAGCAAGGTGGGGTGCTTTTATGATGGGAGCTTATTTTGCGGCTACTGGACTTGGAAATAAAGTGGCAGGACTAATTGGTGAAAATGCAAGTGAAGTTGGAGATTACGAAACATTTGTTGGGATAACTATTTTTTGTACAATTTTTGGACTTTTAGTTATTTTAATATTGAAACCATTAAAAAGACTTGTTCATAATGCAGAATAATTTCTATAAAGTGAAATTTTTTCTAATAAAATTTATTTTTATTTTTTTTATTTCAAATTCTTACTCACAAGAAATAAATTGGATAAGTTTGGATGAAGCTTTTAAGGCGCAAAAGGAAAATCCAAAGAATATAATACTCGATGTGTATACCAATTGGTGTGGTCCATGTAAGTTGATGGAAAAAAATACTTTTAAAAACAAAGTAATAGCTCAATTTATTAATCAACATTACTACGCTGTAAAATTTAATGCAGAGGGTAATGAAACAATAAGTTTTAAGGGAAGGAAGTTTGAAAATGAAGGTTACGATAAAAGCAGATCTCAATCAAGAAATTCTACTCATATGTTTGCTAGATTTTTAGGAGTAAATGCGTATCCTACGACTGTTTTTTTTGATGATAAAATGAATTTAATTACGCCCATTCGTGGATATCTAGTTCCCCAACAACTGGAAATTTATCTAGAATTATTTAAAAACGACCAATACAAATCTGTTAAATCCCAGAGTGAATTTGATGATTTTATTAAAAATTTTAAAAGTAAATTAAAGGTATAATTTATTTTTTATTTGCTTTCTCTATATAAAGATCTAAAGCCTTTGACATTGAAGGCACCTTTGGTGATGGGGCCGAAATATCAATTCTGAGCCCTGCTTTTTCAGCAGCTTTTACCGTTGTTTTGCCATAAACAGCTATCCTTGTGTCATTTTGTTTAAAATCCGGAAAGTTTGAAATTAAAGATTCGATTCCAGAGGGGCTAAAAAAAACTAAAACATCATAAAAAACATTTTTCAAACTAGACAGGTCGCTTATAACTGTTCGGTAAAATGTACCCTGAACCCATTTAACGCCTAGTTCGTCTAGTTTTTCAGGGATGGCAGGTGAAAGTACATCTGACGAAGGAATTAAATAACTTTCTTCGTTGTATTTAGCAATTTGAACAGATAAATCGTCAAAAGTTCTTCCGCCAACGTATATTTTTCTTTTTCTATAAACCACATATTTTTGTAAATAAAAGGCGACAGCTTCAGATAAACAGAAATATTTTAATGCATTTGGAATTGGGAATCTCATTTCCTCAGCAACTCTAAAGAAATGATCTACTGCGTTTCTACTAGTTAGAATTATTGCAGAAAATTTACCTAAATCAATTTTTTGATGCCTAACTTCACGCGCTCCTAATCCTTCAACGTGTATAAAGGGAATGAAATCAATTTTAACTTTTCTTTTAGATTTTAATTGAGAATATGGTGAATTTTCAATTGTGGGTTTAGGCTGAGAAATTAAAATAGTTTTTACTTTCATATTGCTAAAATTTAAATGCGTGCCACATAACAGTTAATGCAGGTCCTAATTCGAACGTGCAAAGATACAAAATAAAATAAAGAATACCCTTAGGACTTTTATTGTGATATTTTTTATAAATAACACTTGAACATAAAAACAGATAGATTAGGTATAATATAAATCCAACAATAATTATATTTTTGATGGAAATTGGGTTGAAAATTATAATTAGCATATAAATATAAAAGTGTAAAGAAATAAGATTTTTTAGTCCAGTTCTTAATCTGCTTACTTCGTTAAAATAGATTCTATAATTAAATATTATCGCAAAGATATTTTCAATTAGATACTTTATTGTTATATAGATTGTAATAATTAATGAAAAAAATAAAAAATTTTGACTTTGAGATTCATCAAATTTGTTTGGAAAAATGTATAAAGTAAAAGAAAGTGAAAAAACAATAATTCTTAAAAAAAACATTAAAGAATTAAAAATTGTAAAAAGAGGAATAGAGGATTTAGCTTCAAAAAAAAAATATTTATGAAGGTTCCAAAATTTTATTAAATAAATAATTTTATTTCCTCCTACTGCTCTGGCCCAAAGTATTAATATTGAAGTAATAATCAATAATAATTTTACCCAATTATAAACTAATTCTTCACTGTATAAAATTTGATTCACACCCCAAAATTAATATAATTAAAGAAGTTAAAATGTAAATATAATTTTAGTTTATTAAATCTGTATTTTTGCTTAAAATTAAATAATGCTTAAAGCTGTAGTTATAATTCCAACTTATAATGAAATTGACAATATTTCTATTGCGATAGAGAAAGTTCTTAGTCTTGGTGAAAATTTTGATATTTTGGTTGTTGATGATAATTCCCCAGATGGAACAGCTGAAGTTGTTAAGGGTTTCGTTTCAAAATATTCAAATAGAGTTTTTCTTGAGATTAAAAAAATTAAAGAAGGATTAGGAAAGGCTTACACTTTGGGATTCAGTTGGGCAATGGCGAGAAACTATGAATATATTTTCGAAATGGATGCAGATCTTTCACATGATCCTAATGATTTAGTTAGGATGTATAACGAACTACAAAATATTAATTGTGATGTAGTAATAGGGTCAAGGTATATTAATGGAATTAATGTTGTTAATTGGCCATTAAGTAGAATTATTTTATCATATTTTGCTTCAATATATTCAAGAGTAATTACTGGTCTTCCTGTTAAAGATGCTACATCTGGTTTTGTAGGATTCAAAAGAGAGGTATTAGAAAAAATGAATTTAAGTTCAATTTTATTTAATGGTTATGCTTTCCAAATTGAGCTTAAGTTCAAAGCCTTTAAAAATAATTTTAAAATTTTAGAAATCCCCATAATTTTTAGAGATAGAGTTCATGGAGAATCCAAAATGAGTGGAAATATTATTTTTGAAGCTGTTTTTGGTTTAATTAAATTAAAAATTAAAAGTTTTTTAAAATAAACAGTTATGTCTGATATTTTAATAAAAAATGCTAAAATCGTAAATGAGGGAAATATCTTTAAGTCCGATGTATTAATAAGTGGGGATGTAATTGTTGATATTGCTGAAAATATTTTGGAAAAGAATACAGATATTTTAATTAATGCTGAAAATAAATTTTTAATACCTGGTGCTATTGATGACCAGGTTCATTTTAGAGAACCAGGATTGACGCACAAAGCAACTATTAAATCTGAATCAAAAGCAGCTGTTGCCGGAGGCATTACATCATTTATTGAGATGCCAAATACACTTCCACAAACTACAACATTAAAAGAGTTAGACAAAAAATTTGATTTAGCTAAAAAAAATTCTTTTGCTAATTATTCTTTTATGTTTGGCGGAACTAACACCAATATTAAGGAAATTAAGAAACTGGATAATAAAAGAGTAGCTGCACTTAAACTTTTCCTAGGTTCATCAACAGGAAATATGTTAGTTGATAATCAAAAAGTTTTAAAAGAAATTTTTGAAAGCACTAATCTTTTGATTGCTGTTCATAGTGAAGATGAGAAAATAATAAATAATAATTTAAATGCCTTTAAATTAAAATATGGCAATGATATTCCATTTGAATGTCACCCCAAAATTAGATCAGAGGAAGCATGCTTAAAATCAACAAAAAAAATAATAGCTCTTGCTAAAAAAACAAATGCTAGATTGCATGTTTTTCATTTATCTACCAAAAGTGAATCACTTTTATTTGATAATTCAGTAAAGTTGAAAGATAAAAAAATTACTTCTGAAGTCTGTGTTCACCATCTATGGTTTTCGGATATTGATTACACAAAAAAACAATCATTAATCAAATGGAACCCAGCTATAAAATCTGTAGAAGATAAGAATGCTTTATGGGATGCATTAAATAATGATAGGATTGACGTAATAGCTACCGATCACGCTCCTCACACAATTAAGGAGAAATCAAAAAAATATTTAGAATGTCCCTCTGGTGGACCGTTAGTTCAGCACGGTTTAGTTTCAATGGTTCAACATTTTTTAAACAATAAAATTAGTCTTCAAAAAATTGTAACCAAAATGTGTCATAACCCAGCTGATTTGTTCCAAGTAGAGAGAAGAGGGTATATTAGGAAAGGTTATTATGCTGATATTGTATTATTAGACCTAAACAGTCCCTGGAAAGTTGAAAAAAAGAATATTCTTTACAAATGTAAATGGTCACCTTTTGAAGGAATCACATTTGATTCCAAAGTAACACATACGTTTATAAATGGTAAATTAGTTTTTGAAAACGGAAAATTTGATGATAGTTTTAGAGGGAGAGAAATAACTTTTAACAGATGAAAAAAATAATTCTAATTATTAGTTTCTCTATTTTATTTTCATGTTCAAACTCAACTGAAAATAAACCTGAAAATATTATGTCTGAAGATGAAATGGTTGATTTTTTAGTTGATATTAATATAATTAACTCAAGTAGGTCTTTTAAAAACAATTCAAAAATAAATTATTATAATATCAAAGATTCTTTATTATACCGAAAGCATAAAATAGATTCAGCAATGTTTGCTCGAAGTAATTTTTTTTATTCCTCAAAACCAAAAGCTTATTTAAAAATTTATTCAAAATTGGAATTAAAATTGAATAAAATTAAAGATTCTTTAAACAAAGAGTTTAAAAACAATTCTAACAAAGACAAACCTATTTAAAAAATTATTTTACTTTTTTAAAAACACATTACAAGTATCTTCGACAGAACTATCAATTTTAATAAAATTGTATTTTAATTTTTTTAAGATTTTATCGTTGGAGTAATGACTGGTTGAGATAGATGATTTCACAGAAGCGCTATTCAATTTTCTTTTTTTTCCAAAAATTAAACTATTTAAAAAATCTATTATTAATGCAAAATACATTAATGCCTTACCAGCTTGTTTTTTGGGTGGAGGTAAATTTAAAGATTTACTGACTTTATAAAAAAATCTTTTGAATGACCAGTTTTCAGCAACCAGAATAAACCTTTCAGAAAAAATATTTTTTTCCATTAATTGATGCATGATATTAACAACATCTTTCACACAAATAAATCCAGTTTTTCCAGATGGATAATAATTCATTCCTCTACTAATTTGTGTAAAAAAAGCTCCACTTCCTCTTTTCCAAAAACCACTTCCAATTATTACGCCAGGGTTAACTATAGTAGCATTTAATCCCTCAGATATTCCTCTCCAAACTTCCATTTCAGCATTTTTTTTGGTTAGAGAATATGGATTAGAATTATCTAGCCACTCTGTTTCTTCGTTTGTGAATTTGTTAGTACTCAAACCAATAGCCGCTATTGTACTCACATAGCAGAATTTTTTTACATTAAAGTCAATAGAAAAATTAACCATATTGGCTGTTCCCTCGACATTAATTTTATTCATCGCTTTTAAATCTTTTTTATCAAATGAAATAAATGCGGCACAATGGTAGACCTCTTCAATATCATTAAAAATATTTTTAAGACTTTCCAGATCATTAATATCCCCTTCCACCCATTTAATTTTAGAAAAAATTTCTTGAGAATTTTTAGAATAAGTTGAAAATACTTTTTTAACCTTTTCAAGGTTGCTATTTTTTCTGTAAAGTGCTACAACTTTTTTATTTTTGTTTACTAATAAATTCAACAAGTGACATCCAACTAGTCCTGTTCCTCCTGTTACTAAAATCATGATGCTAATGTACTATTTTTTGATTTACTTTTTTCTTTAATACAAGAGGTATATATTTGTTAAAATTAGTGTAATGTCAAAAAACTTTATTAATGAACTCCGCTGGAGAGGAATGTTACAGGACATTGTTCCTGGGTGTGAGGAAAAGTTATTAGAAGAATCCGTTTCAGGTTACATCGGATTTGATCCCACAGCAGATTCGTTACACATTGGAAGTTTAGTTCAAATTTTAATATTAATGCATTTCCAAAACTCAGGACATAAACCAATTGTTTTAATTGGAGGTGCTACAGGTATGATAGGAGACCCATCTGGCAAATCATCAGAAAGAAATTTATTATCAAAATCTGAATTAGAAAAGAATATTAAAGGAATTAAATCTCAGCTTTCTAAATTTTTAGATTTTGACTCAAATGAAAAAAATTCTGCACTAATATGTGACAATAATGATTGGTTTAGCGATATTAATTTAATTGATTTTATTAGAGATACAGGGAAGCATTTGACTGTTAATTATATGGTTGCAAAAGATTCGGTAAAAAAAAGATTAAAAAAAGATTCAAAAGAAGGTATGTCTTTCACTGAATTTACCTATCAAATAATTCAGGCATATGATTTTTATCATTTATTTAAAAATCAAAATTGTGTTTTACAAATGGGAGGAAGTGATCAATGGGGAAATATTACTAGCGGCACGGAACTAATTAGAAAAAAAACTGGTGAAAAAGCTTTTGCTATGACTTGCCCTCTTATTACTAAGGCCGATGGAAGTAAATTTGGAAAGACAGAAGATGGTAATGTTTGGCTGGATCCAGAAAGAACATCGCCATATAAATTTTATCAGTACTGGCTTAATATCTCTGATGAAGATGCAATAAAATACATAAAGATTTTTACTTTTTACTCTAAAGATCAAATTGAGGAATTTATTTTAGTTCATAAAAAATCTCCTCACCTTAGGTCGCTTCAAAAAATTATTTCATCTGATTTAACTAAACTTGTTCACTCAACTGACGACTTAGAAAAGGCGATTTCAGCCTCAAACATATTATTCGGTAAATCAACTTCAAAAGATTTAGCATCTTTAGATGAAAACACCTTTCTAGATATTTTTAAAGGAGTTCCAAAAGTTGAATTATCTTCTACTATTTTTAATTCTAAATTGAGCATAATTGATTTTCTTCATAAATCCGGGTTTTTATCATCTAAATCTGAAATTAATAGAGGAATTAAAGAAAACTCAATATCAATTAATAAAGAAAAGATAAATGCAGATTTTTCTATCTCTAAATCAAATTTAATTTGTAAAAGATATATTTTAGCGCAGAGAGGAAAAAAGAATTATTATTTAATAATAATTAATTAAACATTTGATTGCATCCCCTTATTTCTGACTCATTAAGCCTTCCTGAAATTGTATAAGTTTCATTTTCAAAAACCTGACCAATATCATCAGTAGCTATAAAAGCAATTGAATGTTCATTTGCTAAATCAATAATATTAATTGCGCCTTTTCCACAGTTGTTGACTGCCAATGGATTATTAATATCTCTAACAAATGTTTTCATCCATGGTGGATTTTTAAATAACCCTTTTTCTTTTGAGTATGCCTGTGAAAATAATTCAGTCATTCCATATTCAGAATGAATATTTTTTGTTCCATAGCCTGCTTTTAGTTTTTTATGTAATTCATCTCTGCTAATTTCTTTTTTTCTTCCCTTCATACCTCCAGTTTCTACAATAATTAAATCACTATTAACAATTGTGTATTTTTCTATAAAATCCAATAAAGCAAAGCTGACACCAAATAAAATTACTTTTGAGTTATTAACTTTTTTCAAAGTGTCGTATAATTCCGAATAATTATTCAAGTAAAATTTACTTTCATCAAAACAGGATGTTTTAATAAAATCGTCAATCATGTAGACTAAAGAAGAATGTTTTTGTTCTAGATAAGAGGGTAGAAGAGCTAAAAAAATATAATCTTTAATTGGGCCATAAAAAATTTCAAATGATTTTCTAAAACTTTGGATATATTTATTAATATCGCTAACGTGATTTATACTTCTTTCTCCTCCAGTTCCACTACTTTTAAAAACATGTGTAATTTTTTTTTTATTAGAGATGACTTTATGAGTTTTAAAAAATTGAATTGGCAAGAAAGGGATTTGATTTAATTCTTTAACGTCACTTGGTATAATTTTCAATAACTTACAGTATTGATTATAAATTAAATTTTTGTTGAATTGATTATTAAATAAAGCAATAGCTTTTTTTTTAAACTCTAGTTCAGAATTAATATTGAATGGATTCAATTTTTATTTCAAATTTAATCAAAACCTTATTAAAATACTTTGTTAGTTTATTGCTAATTCTAGTATTAATTAATTGTTAAGTAAGACCATTAAAAAATTAAGATTGATTAGTTTTAAAAAAAAATGTCAAGTATGATCAAGATTTTAGTGGTTGATGATGATCCAGATATCATTGAAATTTTAAGATATAATCTTTCTCTTGCCGGATATCAGGTTAAAACTGCTTTTAATGGAAAAGAAGCGGTAAAAAAAGCTAAATTATTTTTGCCTGAAATTATTTTATTAGACATAATGATGCCAGAAATGGACGGAATCGAAGCGTGCACTCAAATAAAATCGTTACCATCTTTAAATAAAACAATGATTATATTTTTAAGTGCTAGAAGTGAAGATTTTACTCAAATTGCTGCTTTTGATGCAGGAGGAGACGATTATATATCAAAACCTGTTAAACCTAAAATCTTATTAAGGAAAATACGATCTGTTGTTAAAAGAATACATTCGAGTGTAAACGAAAACACAAGAATTGAATTAGATAATATCGTAATTGACAGAAATGAATATTTAGTAAAAATTGATAACAATAATATTAAATTACCTAGAAAAGAATTTGAATTATTTTTTTTATTAGCTTCTAAACCTAGAAAAGTATTTACCAGAGATGAGATCATGAGTAAAGTTTGGGGAATCAATGTTGTGGTAGGGGACAGAACAATTGATGTTCATATTAGAAAATTAAGAGAAAAAATCGGAGATTTACGTTTTAAAACAGTAAAAGGGGTAGGCTATAAGTTTGTCCAATAATTTTATGCCTTTGTTCAATAAATCTAAAGTTCAGTCATTATTTATTTCAATTATTCTTAGTTTTCTATTGATAACAAGCCTTTTGGTTTATAACTATTTTTCTGACGATGATATAAAGCATTTACTAGTTCTTGTTATCCCATTGTTTGTATTTTCCTTTTTGATAGTTTATATATATTTAGAATTCTACGTATTTAAAAAAATAAAAAATCTTTATCGTGATTTAATTCCTGAAAATAATGAAGAAGAGAACTCGTTAGTTTCAACAAGCATGGATCAATTAATTGATGACCTCAAAAAATTTTCTAAAGAAAGTCAAACTGAAATCAAATCCATGCAAGAAAAAGAAAACTTCAGAAGAGATTTTATTGGAAATTTAGCTCATGAATTAAAAACCCCTTTATTTACTTCCCAAAGCTATATTTTAACTTTGGTTGATGGAGCTTTAAAAGACAAAAATGTTAATTTAAAATACTTAAAGATTGCTGAAAAAGCTATAGAAAGATTAATTTTTATTGTTAAAGATTTAGATTTGATAACAAAGTTAGAATCCGAAGGTCTAAAACTAGATAAATCAAAGTTTAATATAATTTCTTTAATAAATAATGTATTTGAAATGTTAGAACTTCAAGCTAGTAAAAAGAAAATCACGTTAGCTTTAGGTTCAAAAAATATAAGAGTAAATGTTAATGGAGATGAAGAGAAAATACATCAAGTATTAACTAATTTAATTGAAAATTCTGTTAAATATGGAAGAGAATCTGGAACAACTGAGGTTTCAGTTGAAAATATAGTAGAAAATAAAGTTATAGTTAGAATAACAGATAATGGTAATGGAATTCAAAAAGCAAATTTAAAAAGGTTATTTGAAAGGTTTTTTAGAATTGAAAATTCTGGTAGCAGGTCCACCGGAGGGTCAGGATTAGGTCTGGCTATTGTTAAACATATAATTGATGCTCACAACGAGAAAATATATGTTGAAAGTGATTATGGTGTAGGTTCTGAATTCTCATTTACTTTAGAAAAATCAAATTAATTATTTTAAGTTTGTTTTATTCTTAAAAAACTAATTCTTGGGAAGTAAAAACAAATTAAAAAGATTCATTGAAAATGAAACTTTTTCTAATGTAATTCAACCTACAAGAGAAGAATTAATTTCTAATAAATTTCATTACAAAGGAAATTGGAATAATCTTTATTTTAAAAACAAAAATCCTATTGTAGTTGAGCTAGGTTGTGGAAAAGGTGAGTACACTGTAAGTTTAGCAAAATCAAACCCCAAAACAAATTATATCGGAATAGATATAAAGGGAGCTAGATTTTGGAGAGGAGCAAAGACTTCGCTAAAAGAAAAATTAGATAATGTTGTTTTTTTGAGAACTCAGATTGAATTAATTGACTTAGTTTTTGAAAAAAATGAAGTACAAGAAATTTGGTTAACTTTTCCAGATCCTCAGATCAAATTTCAAAGGTTAAAGCATAGACTGACAAATCCTTTTTTTTTGAAACTTTATAAAAAAATCTTAAGACAAGAAGGATTAGTTCATCTTAAAACGGATAGTGAATTTCTTCATGGTTATACTTTGGGAGTTTTAGAGAGTTTTAATATAAAGCCAATATTTTCAAATCATAATATATACAAAAATAATAACGCACCCTTTGATGTAATTAATATCAAAACTCATTATGAAAAGATGTTTTTAGAATCGAATAAAAATATTTCATATTTATGCTTTAATTTTTTTAATGAATAAAAAATTAGATTTTTTTGAACGTATTTATGATGTGGTTTCTAAAATTCCAAGTGGTCGAGTTTCTACCTACGGTGCGATAGCTAGTTTTTTGGGCACTAAAAATAGCGCAAGAGTGGTAGGATGGGCCATGAACGCTTCTCATTTGAAAGGAAATATTCCTGCTCACAGAGTTGTGAACCGAATTGGTTTATTAACGGGAAAAAATCACTTTTTTGGAACTAATTTAATGCAACAACTATTACAAAATGAAGGTATTGAGGTGAAAAATAATCAAGTCACTAATTTTAAAAATATTTTTTGGGATCCATCCTTAGAATTACAATAAATTACACACTTAAGCTTATATTTGTATTTTAATTTATATTGATTGAAACCAAGCAAAGACATTATATTATCGCTTTTAAAAACTATTTATTTAGAAAATGGTAAAAACGACATTGTTTCTAATAAATGTATAACAAATGTTATCGTTTTTGAAAACGAAGTAATTATTGATTTAGAAATTAATAATCCTACGTTACAGTCAAAGAATAAAATTAAAGCATCAATTAACGATGTCTTAAAATCAAAATTTAATCAAATTGACGTAAAAGTTAATTTTAAAATTACCAAAACAACTAGTAAAACAATTTTAAATGATTCCAGAGTTTTAGAAAATGTTCAAAATATCATCGCTGTTAGTTCTGGAAAAGGGGGCGTTGGTAAATCTACAGTAACTGCTAATCTTGCAATTTCATTACAAAAAATGGGATTTTCAGTTGGAGTTTTAGATGCAGATATTTATGGACCCTCCATTCCTATGATGTTTGATGTGGTTGATAAAAAGCCTTTAGCAGTTAATTTAAATGGGAAATCTAAAATGAAGCCCATTGAAAATTTTGGTATTAAAATTTTATCTATAGGTTTTTTTACCAAAATGGATCAAGCTGTTATATGGAGAGGGCCAATGGCCTCTAAAGCATTGAATCAAATGATATTTGATTCTGAATGGGGAAATTTAGATTTTTTGTTAATTGATCTCCCACCAGGGACTGGAGACATCCATTTAAGTATTATGCAAGCTTTACCAATTTCAGGGTCAATAGTTGTTAGTACACCACAAAATGTAGCTTTAATTGATGCTAGAAAAGGAGTTTCTATGTTTAAACAAGAAAATATTAATGTTCCTGTCTTAGGTATAATTGAAAATATGGCATATTTTTCTCCAAGCGAGCTTCCTGGTAAAAAATATTATTTATTTGGAAAAGAGGGTGCAAAAAATTTATCAAAGGACTTAGGTGTTCCTTTTTTGGGTGAAGTTCCACTGGTTCAAAGCTTAAGAGAAGCCGGAGATATTGGAAGACCTGCGGCGCTCCAAGATGAATCAGAAATAAAAGATGCATTTAATTTAATTTCAAAAAATATGATATCAGAATTATTATTACGAAATAAAAAACTCCCAGTTACTGAGGTCATAAAAATAAAAACAATGTCTGGGTGTTCAGCAATAAATTAATTATTATGAAAAAAGATTTATTAACTAAAAAAGTAGAATTAGCTCTTGATGAAATTAGACCTTTTTTAATTTCTGACGGAGGAGATATCTCGTTAATTTCAATTGATAAAAATATTGTAAAAGTTCAGTTGATGGGAAATTGTGTAAGCTGTTCAGTCAATCAAATGACTTTGAAAAATGGTGTTGAAATGACTATTAAAAAGCATGCTCCGGAAATTCAAGAAGTTGTCAGTATTGAGTAACCAAATGAAAATAATTAAAACAGATATTTTAATAATCGGTGGAGGGCCTACGGGGCTATTTACTGTATTTGAAGCAGGATTATTAGGTCTAAAATGTCATATAATTGATGCATTAACAAAGCCTGGTGGACAGTGTGCCGAATTATACCCTAAAAAACCAATTTTTGATATTCCTGGAATTCCAGAAATTTTAGCAGGAAATTTAGTAGACGATTTATTAGAACAGATTAAGCCATTTAGTCCAGGTTATACACTGATGGAATCTGCTGAAAAATTAGAAAAACAAAAAGATGGATCTTTTAACGTAATTACCAATAAAGGTACAATACATAATTCAAAAGTAGTTGCAATTGCAGGAGGGTTAGGAAGTTTTGAACCTAGAAAACCAAACATTAGTAATTTAGAAATATTTGAGGGCAAAGGTGTAGAGTATATGATAAAAGACCCTAATTTCTTTAAAAATAAAAACGTTATTATTTCTGGTGGAGGTGATTCAGCTTTAGATTGGACCATTGAATTACAAAAAATTTCTAATAAAGTTACCCTTATTCATAGACGTAAAGAGTTTAGAGGAGCTATAGATTCTGTTGAAAAAGTACAAGTTTTAAAAAATGATAACTTAATTGATGTAATAACTCCTGCAGAAGTTACAGGTCTAATTGGACTAGATACTTTGGAAAGTGTAAAGGTTTCAGTTGATAATGAAGAAAAAATAATTAACGCCGATTATTTTATTCCTCTATTTGGATTGATTCCTAAATTAGGAGCTATATCAAATTGGGGATTAGATATTAAAAAAAATTCAATTTGTGTAAACAATTCTTTGGATTATCAAACTAATATTCCAGGTGTGTTTGCGATTGGAGATGTAAACACTTACCCCGGAAAATTAAAATTAATTTTATGTGGTTTTCACGAGGCTACATTGATGTGCCAAGCTGCTTTTAAAATAATATATCCCGAAAAAAAGAATATTTTAAAATATACAACAGTTTCTGGCGTAAATGGTTTTGATGGATCAAAAAGAGAATCTGAGGCATCAACAATAAAGTCAATTCGATGATCAATGATTTTGTTTTTAATAAAATTAAGAAGGTTGAAGGAATTTCAGAATGGAGGTCCCCAAGTAATATTGCCCTTATAAAATATTGGGGAAAAAAAGAAAATCAAATCCCATTAAATTCTTCACTGAGTATAACATTAAGTAAATGTTTTACTCAGACCAAGCTTACATACAGACCGAAAATAAATAACGAACAAGATTTTATTTTTTTATTTGAAGAAGCAGAGAATATAAGTTTTGAGCCAAAATTATCTCAATTTTTCAAAAGAATCGAAAAATATTGTCCTTATCTAAACTATTTACAATTGAAAATTGAATCTCGTAATTCATTTCCGCACAGTAGCGGGATTGCTTCATCCGCTTCTTCTTACAGTGCATTAGCTTTATGTATTATGGATATTGAAAAAAAAATCAATCCCCAATTAGATGATAAATTTTTTCTAAAAAAAGCTTCTTTTTTAGCAAGGTTAGGTTCTGGAAGTGCATCAAGAAGCGTGATTGGATCTTTTTCAATATGGGGTAAATCTAAACATTTTGAAAAAAGTACAGATTTGTTTGCAATAAAATATTCTGATCAAATCCATGAAACTTTTAGTGATATTTGCGATACAGTACTCATAGTAGATAAAAATAAAAAAGAGGTTTCTAGCACTGTTGGTCATAAATTAATGGATAATCATCCTTTTTCATTTAATCGGCTAATTCAAGCTGAAAATAATATGGGTTCTTTAAAAAATGCTCTAAAAAACGGAAATTACGATTCATTTATTGAGCTAGTAGAACTGGAAGCATTGACTTTACACGCCATGATGCTGACATCGAAACCGTATTTTATATTAATGAAACCAAACACCCTAGAAATAATAAATTTAATTTGGAATTACAGAAAAAAAAATTTATCAAAAGTTTGCTTTACTTTAGATGCAGGAGCTAATATTCATCTGCTTTATCCAAAAAGAGAATTTATCAAAATACAAGAGTTTATAAAAAATGAATTATCCATTTTTTGCGATTCCAACAGATTTATAAATGACAAGATTGGTAATGGACCATTTAAATTGTAATTTTGTAATATGAAGGCACCTTTATTTTATTCCAAAATTCTACTTTTTGGAGAATATGGTATTATAAAAAACTCTAAAGGACTATCAATCCCCTATAATTCTTTTAAGGGTGGATTAAAAATAGGAGATATTAACTCAAAAATTGTTGATCAATCGAACAGAAATCTTCAATTATTTAGAGACTTTTTATCTGATATTGACAGCTCAATTGTAGCTTTTGATTTAAAAAAAATGAATAATGATCTTTCTAACGGAATGTATTTTGACAGCACAATCCCACAAGGATATGGTGTAGGAAGTAGTGGTGCTTTAGTGGCGGCCTTTTATGATCGTTATGCAATTAATAAATTTACTGTTTTAGAAAATTTAACCAGAGATAAAATATTGCATTTAAAAAATATTTTTTCATCAATGGAATCTTTTTTTCATGGTAAATCATCAGGGCTTGACCCACTTAATAGTTATTTGAGTCTTCCTATTTTAATTCATTCCAAAGATCAAATTGAAACAACAGGAATTCCACTTCAATCTTCTAATGGTAAAGGAGCAGTTTTTTTAATTGATAGCGGAGAGTCTAGTGAGACTGCTCCAATGGTTGATATTTTTTTTAAATCAATGAAAAACACTAATTACAATAGAGTAATCAGAGAGGATTTTATTAGAATAACCGATTCGTGTGTTGATAATTTTTTAGCAGGAGATTTCAAATCTTTATTTTTTGATATCAAAAATTTATCAAAGGTTGTTTTAGAAAATTTCAAGCCTATGATACCTCTAAATTTTCATAAAATATGGGCTAAAGGGATTGAATCAAATGATTATTTTTTAAAGCTTTGTGGTTCTGGCGGCGGCGGTTATATTTTAGGTTTTTCAGAGGATTTTGAAAAAGCTAAATCTGCTTTAAAAGGTTATAAATTACAAGTTGTTTATAATTTTTAATTTCAATGGCTTCTTCTAAGACAAGCAATAATTTTTTAATAAAAATTTTGAGCTTGTTTTCATTAGTTAGGGGATACAACATTATATTTATAATTATTGCCCAAATCGTTTCTTCAATTTTTATTTTCTCTGGGTATCAAAATATTTATAAAGTGATTTTTGATTTAAATATTTGGTTAATAATTTTATCCACATCTACATCTATTTCCGCTGGATACATTATAAATAACTTTTATGATTCTGGAAAGGATTTAATAAATCGACCATTAAAAACGTTTTTAGAATATGAAATTTCCGGATCCACTAAGTTGTCTGCTTACGTTATTTTAAATTTTTTAACATTATTTTTTTCTTTATTAGTTTCATTGAAAGCTTTTATTTTTTTTGGTATATACTCAATGGGAATTTTTCTTTATTCAATTAAAATTAGTAAATACCTTTTTTTAAGAAATTTTCTTTCTGTAATGTTAGTCGTTACACCCTTCTTCGCTATTACCGTTTATTATAAAAACTTTTCTTTGGAAATTCTCACTCATGCTATCTTTCTTTTTTTTGTCATATTAATCAAAGAATTAATTAAAGATCTTGAAAATATTAAAGGAGATTTCACAATGAATTATAAAACAGTCCCTGTTGTCTATGGAGAAAAATGGACAAAAATTTATATAAGTTTATATATTTTTTTTGTAATTGGAATTTCAATCAATTTGATATTTAATTATGAAATTTTTATGATGAAATATTTTTATTTTGTTTCTATTCCATTTTTTATTGCTTTTAGTTATTTACTTTGGAAATACAACAATAAAAAATACTATGAAACTCTTCATAATTTAATAAAAACACTTATTACTGTGGGGATATTTAGTATTATATTACGTGGACTTTAATAATTTTTATGTTTGAAAGTGTATTAATTAGACTAAATAAGTTTATCTCTAATTCTGGAATTTGTAACAGAAGACAAGCAGATGAATATATTGTGCAAGGTAGAGTTCGGGTAAACGGAAAAATCCTAAATACACTAGGCTCTAAAATATCATTAAAAGATGTTGTAGAACTTGATGGAAAAAAAATTATTCCAACAAAAATGGAATATATAATTTTAAATAAACCAAAAGGGTTTCATTGTGTGCACTCAAAATCTAATGTTAAAACTATTTTTTCTTTGATATCGTCTCTAGAGGATGTAAGTAGATTTACTTCTTTAGATTTTTTGAGAGATAATTATACTGGACTTATTGTTATATCAAATGACACTAAATTTATTAACCAGATGCACAATAAATTACAATCATTGATACAAATTTTTCATTTAAAACTAAATATTGATTTTTTAAAAAAAGACTTAAAAATCATCAAGGATTTTGATTCAAAATATAATTTAAAAATTAAGTCAATAAATTTTGTTGATGGAGCTAATAAAAATGAAATTGGATTAGAAACTAGTGCTTGCTCTATAAAGGACATAGAAAAAATTTTTTTGAAATTTGATTACAAAATAATTTCTTGCGACAGGGTTCTTTTTTCCAACTTAACTAAAAAAGATTTGTCGAGAGGGCAATGGAGGAGGATGAATAAACAAGAACTTATAAATTTAAAATCTTTTTAATTTCTACAAGCCCACACAAATCCTCTTGTTAACAATTTCCAACCGTCAGGATATCTAATAAATTCGTTAGGATCATGTCCAATTGAAATATAAAAAACTTTTCCTTTTCCATATTTTTTTTTCCATGCAACTGGCATGACCACACCATCAATCCATGAGTAAAATTTATTGTCAAATGTGGTATCAGCTATAATTTCAATATTAGGGTCGAAGTGCATATAATATTGTTCTGTGAAAATTTTAAAATTATTAAGTCCCTCAGTTAATGGATCATTTAACATATTAACCTCAAAATTTACTTTTCCACCTGGATGAGCAACAAATTGACCACCTATCATAAACTGATAATTGGTTTTGGTTCTATATGAATCCGCAAGACCACCATGAGCACCAGCAATTCCAACACCATTATTAATGGCTTTTACTAAGTTATCTGCTTGATTGTTAGAAATATCTGAAAGAGTAACAGACTGAATTATCAAATCAAATTTTGTTAATGAGTCATAATTATCATATACCTCGAAATTATTAGATTCAGTGATTTTTGCATTTTGAGATATCAACCATTTAATTACATTATCAGCAAAAACCTTTGGTTGATGTCCTTTCCACCCCCCCCATACAACCAATATATTTTTATTTTCTAATGATTGACTGAAATTAAGATTATTCGATAAAATTAAAATTAGAAAAACCAATAAAACTTTTTTGATTTTCATGGGTTTTAAATAGTAATCAAATTCATGAAATTTATTCATCTATCTTTTTTTAATTTTTAAAGATTAACTTTAAAATTACGTCTATTTTAATTATTTTAAAATAAGTTATTACTTATATTTAATTAAATGAAAAAAAAGTCAAGAAGAAATTTTTTAAAAAAATCATCGGTGTTTGGCGCAGGTGTTTTTATAGTTCCAAGAAATGTTTTGGGAGGTATAGGGTTTACGGCACCAAGTGATCAATTAAACATTGCTGCTATTGGTGCAGGCGGAAAGGGCTCAGATATTCAAGATTCATGGGTTTCAAATGAAAGAGTTATTGCCTTGTGTGACGTTCATTTAGATGGTAAGCATGGAGTTATACAATCAATTCAAAAATACCCAAATGCGAGACTTTATGAAGATTTTAGAGAAATGCTTGATAAAGAGAAGGATTTAGATGCGGTTACTATTAGTACTCCAGACCACACTCATGGTGTAATTGCAAATAATGCTATGAACAGGGGCTTACATGTTTATGTCCAAAAACCTCTTACTCATAACATTGAAGAAGCTAGGCAATTAACTTTAACAGCAAAAAAAAATAAAGTTGTTACTCAGATGGGAAACCAAGGTGGTTCGAGTGTTGGGGTACAAAAAATTCAAGAGTGGGTTGACAATAAAATGATTGGTAAAATAAATAAAATTTATGCTTGGACCAATCGTCCTGTTTGGCCTCAAGGATTTCAAATGCCTAACAATGATTCAGATAAACCTAAAAATTTAAATTGGAATTTATGGTTGGGTCCTGCATCATATACGAACTATTCGTCTAATTTACACCCATTTAATTGGAGAGGTTGGTGGGATTATGGTACTGGTGCGCTTGGGGATATGGGTTGCCATATTCTAGATGCTCCCTACAAAACACTTGGATTACATTACCCAACTGATGTTGAGTGCAGTGTTGGTGCAGTTTTTCAAAAACCATGGAGTTACAACTATGTTCCCAAAGGTTGTCCTTCTTCATCAATTGTAACTCTTCATTTTGATAAAACAAAAAAAAATGACTCAAGAATTGAACTGGTTTGGATGGATGGAGGATTGAAACCCAGTCATCCAGATTTAATTCCAGCTGAGGATTATTTAGGTGAAAAAAATAGTACAAATGGTATTTTGATGATTGGTGAAAAAGGTGTTATTGCATGCGGAGTTTATGGACTAAATGCTAAGCTTTATAGAAAAGGAAAAGAAACAATTCACTTAAATACTGATTTAATTTATAATAAAAGAAATAATCTCGATACAATTCACCATAAACAATGGATTGATGCTTGTAAAGAAGGATACGGAAGTGACTCATTTCATAAACTTACTGCATCTTTTGATTATGCAGGACCATTTACTGAAACTGTTTTAATGGGTAATTTGGCAATTAGATCTTATATGGATATTGGTTCTCAGAAGTTAAAGTATTCGGACAATTACGTTCATATTAATGAGTACGATGTTTTCAAGGGAAGAAAAAAGCTGTTATGGGACGGCGATAACATGAAAATTACAAATTTTGATACAGCTAATCGTTTTGTCGGCAGAGAAAGAAGACCTGGTTGGGAATTA
This sequence comes from uncultured Flavobacteriaceae bacterium, assembly GCA_938088195.1. Classification (GTDB taxonomy): domain Bacteria; phylum Bacteroidota; class Bacteroidia; order Flavobacteriales; family Flavobacteriaceae; genus MAG-121220-bin8. The sequence goes on from CALKEO010000007.1 coordinate 26,175, forward strand.
TAATTTATTTTTAGAGATATAATTTTATGATTCGTCTAAAATTTTAATTAACTTTTGATTAAATCAATAAATTAGTTTCATGAAAAAAATCTTTTATATTTTAATATTTTCTTCTCTATTCATTGCAGGTTGTAATAATCCGAAAAAAAATTCAAAAACTGTTAATTTAGAAAACGATATGGGTTCAAACCCTGAAGATAATTGGGTGTCATTAATTCAAGAAAATTCTATGGATGGTTGGCACTACTTTCAGGATAACGGTAAAAAAACCGGTTGGGATATTAAGGATGGTGTTTTAACTTTCACATCTGCAAATGCAACTGGCGAGGGAGACAAAAGTCTTGTTAGTGATAAAGATTACACAAGTTTTAAAATTCATTTAGAATGGAAAGTAAGCTCAGGATCAAATAGTGGCTTTTTCTGGGGAGTAAAAGAGGATTTGAAATATGAGTTTCCATATGTTACCGGGCCAGAAATTCAAATTCTTGATCCAGCTGTTCCAGACCCACCTTTAACCCAAGCAGGTGCGCTGTATGGTATGGTAGTTCCATCAAAATGGGTTACTAAACCTGCAGGTGAGTGGAACAGTTATGATATAACAATTGATCATAATTCTAATCAAGGAATAGTTGTTCACAATGGCACAAAAATTGTTGAGTTTCCGCTGAGTGGAGTCGAATGGGACAAGATGGTTGAACCAACGAAATTTAATAATTGTGACCAAAAGCCATGGCAAAATTGTGATTTTGGAAAATTTAAAACAGGTAAAATTTCTATTCAAGATCATCCTGGTGTTATTTCATTTAGAAATATCAAAATTTTAGAATTATAGATTATTCACATCTAATTATAGATATAAGTAATTGATATAGTTCATGTTTCTAATAATGCTTTTATAATTTTAATTTTCAAAGAATAAATATGCAGATCAAAGAAAACTTAAAAGAATACGATGTTATAATTGTTGGTTCTGGTGCTGGAGGGGGAATGGCAACTAAAATTTTATCTGAAGCTGGTTTGTCAATAGCTATTGTTGAGGCTGGGCCTTATTTTGATCCTGCTAATCCTGATCAAATGACTCAAATGAAATGGGCTTATGATTCCCCAAGACGTGGAAGAGGAACAACAAGACCTTTTGGAGATTTTGATCAAGCCTACGGAGGTTGGGATATAGAGGGAGAGCCATATTCTCAAGTTGGTGAAACACAATTTAGATGGTTTCGATCTAGAATGTTAGGAGGAAGAACCAACCATTGGGGAAGAATATCTTTGAGATTTGGACCTGATGATTTTAGAAAAAAATCTATAGATGGGCTCGGAGAGGATTGGCCTATAACCTATGATGATATTAAACCTTATTACGATAAAGTAGATAAACTTATAGGTGTTTTTGGAAGTAAGGAAAATCTACCTAATGATCCTGATGGATTTTTTCTTCCTCCACCCAAGCCAAGACTTCATGAAATGTTTTATATAAAAGGAGCACGAAAAAGTAATGTGAAAGTTATGCCGTCCAGGTTGTCTATATTAACTAAAAGAATTAATAATGAAAGAGGAGTTTGTTTTTATTGTAGACAGTGTGCAAGAAGTTGTATGGCCTACGCTGATTTTTCGTCTGGATCATGTTTAATTTTTCCTGCTCAAAAATCTGGAGGTCAGATTGATATGTTTGTTAATTCTATGGTTAGATCAGTCACCACAAATGAAGAGGGTAAAGCAACAGGTGTATCTTACATAAATAAAGACGATAAAAAAGAATATAAATTAAAAGGAAAAGTTGTAGTTCTTGCAGCGTCAGCATGTAGTTCTGCCAGAATATTATTAAACTCAAAAAGCAAACAACACCCCAATGGTTTAGGAAACAGTAGTGATATTGTTGGGAAGTATTTACATGACTCAACCGGCGGTGGAAGAATGGCATTTATACCTGATTTGATGGACAGGAAAATTTATAATGAAGATGGTGTTGGAGGAATGCATGTATATTCTCCTTGGTGGTTGGATAATAAAAAGCTTAATTTTCCCAGAGGCTATCATATTGAAGTTTGGGGTGGCATGGGCGCTCCATCCTATGGGACAGGTTTTAATGTTAATGCTTTTAATAAATTCTTTGGAATTCCAGTTGGAGGTTATGGTGATGTCTTGAGAAAAGACATGCGAAAATATTATGGATCGTTAATCGGAATGGATGGTAGAGGTGAGTCAGTTGCTATGAAAAGTAATTACTGTGAAATTGACCCTAATCAAGTTGATGAGTATGGTGTCCCTACTTTAAGATTCAATTATAAATGGACAGAGCACGAAGTTAAGCAAGCTGAACACATGCAAAATACTTTTGAAGAGATTATACATAATATGGGAGCAATAGCTTTGGGAAATAAGGCTGACAAAAGCTCTAATTTTGGATTAACTAAACCAGGTGAAATTATTCATGAAGTTGGTACAACTAGAATGGGTAATGATTCTAAAACATCAGTTGTTAATGAGTTTGAACAGCTTCATGACGTTTCCAATGTCTTTGTTGTTGATGCTGGGCCGTTTGTCTCTCAAGCAGATAAAAATCCAACTTGGACAATTATGGCTCTAGCTTGGAGGAGCTCTGATTATATTATAGACCAGTTCAAAAAACAAAATTTTTAATTCAAATGGATAGAAGAGATAGTATAAAGTCAATTATGTTAGGCTCCATTGGAGTTGGAGTTCTTTTTGAAAGTTGTGTAAACGGAGTTAGTAACGAGGAGATAAAAAAAACTATCTCCAAATTTCAATATGGTAGAACTGAAAAAGAAAAAGCTTATGATAAAAAACTTTTTTCTATTCAATGTTTTAATAAAAAAGAAATGAAAACAATTACACAATTATGTAATTTAATTTTACCACCCAATGAATTTGGATCTATTATTGACGCAGAAGTTCCAGAGTTAATAGAGTTTATGGCAAAGGACATTCCAAGTTATGAAACAACTATTAAAAATGGTTTGTCTCTTTTAAATCAATTTTCAATTAAGAATTATTCAAAGTCTTTCATTGATTGTAATGAAAATCAACAAAAAGAATTTCTTGATGAAATGGCATATCCAGACCCAGATTTATCTAGCTCTGAACAAAAAGAAGAAGTGCAATGGTTTAGTTTGATGAGAAATTTAACTATGACAGGTTATTATACTTCTAAAGTAGGAATCAAAGAATTGGGTTATGTTGGTAATACACCTAATGTATGGGATGGTGTTCCAAAAGATGTTTTAGATCAATATGGTTTATCTTATGAAAAAGAATGGATTGATAAGTGTGTTGATCAATCTAAAAGAAATGAAACTGCCGTTTGGGATAATGATGGCAATCTCTTAACATAAAAAAAGCCCCAATTAAATTATATAATTGGGACTTTATGTGGTACCTCGCAGAATCGAACTGCGGACACAAGGATTTTCAGTCCTTTGCTCTACCAACTGAGCTAAGGTACCATAGTTAGTTTTTTTGCAGAGCAAATATAATCTGTTTTATTAGAGCAGCAAAAAATCATGTAAAAAATCTTCTGTATTTTTATCTCAAATATTTTAAGTTTTGAATGTAGTATTGGATATTGGTAATACACTTTTAAAAGCAGGTCTGTTTAAAAATAACAAACTTGTTAAGAAATATGATTTTGAGGTTGACTATTATAAAAATATTAAAAACTTATTAGATTCATATGATGTTTCATGTTCAATAGTATCTAACGTTTCAAATCCCAACAAGAAGTTAATTAATCTATTAGATTCACGGACCAAATTAATAAAATTTAATACTGACTTAAATGTTCCTTTTATTAATAAATACAAAACTAAAAAAACTTTAGGAGACGATCGTGTAGCTCTAATAACGTCAGCATTAATACAATATCCAGATGAAAATGTATTAATTATTGACTTAGGTTCTTGTATCACCTATGATTTAATAAAAAGTAATAAAGAATATGTTGGTGGAGCTATTTCGCCTGGACTAAAAATGAGGTATAAATCTCTCAATACTTTCACCTCAAATCTTCCATTGCTCGAACCAAAAGATGCAAATTATTTAATTGGAAAAAACACAAAAGAATCAATTCACTCGGGTATTATTAACGGAATAATAGGAGAACTTAATCACTTAATTAGTCAATATAAAAGTGATCATAAAGAAATTAAGATAATTTTAACAGGCGGAGACTCTAAATTCTTGTTCAATAAGATAAAAAATAGCATCTTTGCCACTTCGAATTTCCTACTTTTGGGTTTAAACTTTTTAATAGAACTGAATAAAAAATAATGAAAAAAATTTTTCTATCTATTTTTTTAATTTTCAATACCACTCTTTGTAATGCTCAATCAGGAAGTCTATCACCATATTCCTTTTATGGAGTCGGTGAAAATACATTTAAAGGTTCAATGGAAAACAGATCAATGGGAGGGTTGAGTGTTTACAGTGACAGTACATCTATTAATTTAACTAATCCAGCTGCTTACTCAGAATTAAAGCTTGTAAATTATTCTGTTGGAATAAATTATAGTAATATAAATCTTAAATCTGAAAATTCTAATGAAAAGGCCACTACTGCGAGTATAAATTATTTATCCGTTGCTGTACCAACGAAACATTTTGTTTTTGGTTTTGGAATAATTCCAAAATCCTCAGTTGGATACCTCTTAGAATCTAATGATGATTCTAAATTACCAAACGAAATCAACAGATATGAAGGAAATGGTGGAGTTAATACTACTTTTTTGACCATGGGTTTTAAAATTCTTAAAAAAATTAGATTTGGTATTTCTGCTAATTATGATTTTGGAAGTTTGGAACATTCCAACTCTCGTTTTCTTGATGGAGTAGAGTTATACACTAGGGTTCAAAGTAATTCCTCCTTGAGTGGTCTTAGTTTTGATTATTCCTTATTGTTTAGAGAAGAAATTTCTAAAAATATAACAATACACGCAACTTATGGTATAAAACCAAGTTCAAAACTCAGCTCAAATAATTCCCAAATTTTATCTACAATTCCAGTAAATGGAGGTTATGGAGGTGATAGTGAGGATATTGATTTAACTGCTTTGAATTTAGATAAAACAAAAATCTTAATTCCTACTCATACAACTTTTGGATTTGGAATTGGAAAAGATACTAAATGGTTTATTGGAATGGACTATTCTTACGGTGGTGCTGGAGGATATGAAAATAAATTATTTAATTTAGAAAACGTTGAGTATAAAAAAGCATCCAAATTTGCTATTGGAGGTTTATTTGTTCCAAGTTATAACTCGTTTACTAGTTATGTAAGCAGAATTGTTTATAGAGCCGGAATTAGGATAGAAAAGTCAGGATTACATATTCAAGACCAATCTATTAATGAATATGGAATTAATTTTGGTATAGGTTTACCATTTCAAGGATTTCAAAATTTAAACCTGGGTGTCGAGATCGGTAAAAGAGGAACTAAGAAAGGCGGCTTAATAGAGGAGAATTTCGTCAGTTTTAGGCTTGGTATCTCCTTAAATGATAGGTGGTTTGTAAAAAACAAGTATAATTAATAAATTTGGCTTCGTTTTTGATAAATTTATTCATAACCATCTAATTATCAAACGCTAATTTTTGATACATACAAAATGAACAAAACATTTTTTTATTTTCTGTTTATAATATTAAGTTTTAATTTATATAGCCAATCCAAAGAAGATTGTTTGTCTAATCTCTCAATTTTTGCTGAATATGCCAAAGTAAAAAATTATGATGCTGCTTATGAACCATGGTTAAAACTGAAAGGAGAATGTCCAGATTTGAATTCTGCGATTTATGTATATGGAGAAAGAATTTTAAAAGATTTCATTAAAAAAAATGAAGGCGATTCAAAAAAGAAATTCGAATCAGACTTGTTGGGCCTTTATGACGAATGGCTAAAGTATTTCCCAAAATCGAAAAAGACAGGTAAAAATGAAATCGGTAAAATTTTAGCTATTAAAGCTCAATCTATGATTGATTACAAGCTTGCTGAAAATAAAGAAATATATGATGTTTACGATTTAGCTTACAAAACCGACCCCCAGAGTTTTACATCTCCGAAGGGTTTATATAATTATTTTAAAATTTACTTCAATTTGTACAAGGAAAATAATTCATCAGTAAGCTTAGAATCTGTTTTCGAAAAATACGAAGAACTTTCTGAGAAGTTTGAACTTGAGATGGGCGTTTATTCTTCAAAATTAGATGTTCTTTTGAAAAAAGAAGAGAGTGATATTCCTATCACCGGAAGAGAATCTAGAAATAAAAGGGTATATGAAGTTAATATGGTTGCTTGTTCAACGTATTTAAGAAATTTGAATGCTATAATAGCTAAAGAGGCAACATGTGAAAATTTAATTCCTCTCTACAGAAAAAACTTTGATAAATTTAAAACTGATAGTGTTTGGCTTAATAGAGCAGCCAGTAGAATGGATAGTAAAGATTGTTCAGACGATCCATTATTTGTCGAACTAGTTGAGGCCTTACATCAATTAAATCCTTCTGCTAATTCAGCTTATTACTTGGGTCTTTTAAATGATAAGAAAGGTAATGCTAGTGAGGCTATTAAATATTACACTGAATCAATTGATTTGGAAAATGACAACCTTAAAAAAGCCAAAACTTTATATAAAATTGCATTAAAATTTAAAAAATCAGGTCAATTTAGTAAATCAAGGAGTTATGCTAACCAAGCTTTGAGTTTTCAACCCTCACTTGGCGGAGCATATTTGTTAATTTCAAATTTATATGCAGCCAGTGCGAATAACTGTGGAACTACTCAGTTCGAGAAGAGAGCAGTATATTGGTTAGCAGAAAAACAAGCAAGAAAAGCTGGTTCTGTTGATGCTTCTGTGAGAAAGACTGCTATTAGAACCGCTGTAAGTTATGCAGGAAGAGCACCATCTAAAACAGACATCTTTACTGAGGGTAGAGCTGGCGAAACTATTTCAATCAAATGTTGGATAGGTAAAAATATCACGGTTCCTTCACTCTAAACGATTAATGTATAGAACGATAATTATAATTTTAATTTTTTTTATTTCTTGTGAGGATAATTTTCAAGAAATTAAAAATATAAATTCTGATGATAGGTTTCCAGTTGGAATTGCTGAAGATATTAAATTAATTTATACTGATTCTTCAAAGGTTAAAGCTGTTTTAACTGCCCCTCTTAATAAGGATTTTACAAACCAAGATTTCCCTTTTTCAGAATTTCCTAATGGAATTAATATTACTTTTTTCGATGAAAATAAAAATGCTACCTTGGTTAAAGCCAATTATGCAATAACATACAATAAAACTAATATTGTTGACTTAAAAGGTGATGTTATTATTAATGTTCATGATGGATCTATCTTGAAGACTTCTCAATTATTTTGGGATCCTGAACAAGAATGGTTATTTACAGAAGAAAAGTTTAGTTTTAAAAATGATGATTATGACATTATCGCTAAAAGGTTAGATGCAAATAGATCATTTACTGTTTTTAATACAGGTAAACTAGACGGAAAAGTTCTGGTTGAAGAAAATTAATGATAATTATGAAAATTAGAAAAATTTCTGAGATTACTTATTTAGTAATATTTATTATTGCCTCTTATGAATATTTGTTTGGAACAAATATTGATCAAGACAGAAAAAACATACTGCTTGTTTTTGCTGTTGTTTCTGTTTTTATGTTTTTCTTTAGAAGATATTTTAGAAAAAAATTTGAAAGCAGGAAAAAATAAATTTAATGGGCACTCAATTAACCATTATTTTAATTTCTATTCTTTTTTCTGCTTTTTTCTCTGGGATGGAAATAGCTTTTGTCTCATCAAATAAAATATATTTAGAATTAGAAAAAAAACAACATGGATTTTTTTCTAATTTTTTGAAGAAAATAACAAAAAGTCCGTCCAAATTTATTGCAACCATGCTACTGGGTAATAATATTGCTTTAGTTGTATATGGACTTTATTCTGGAAAACTGATATTAGAATTATTATTTCCAGAAGTTGATAATTCTAAATCGTTAGAATTTAGTTATATTTTTTATCAAACCTTAATTTCAACCTTTATTATTTTAATATCTGCCGAATTTTTACCAAAAGTTTTATTTCAGATTTATGCTAACATATTATTAAAATATTTGTCTTTTCCATCATATATTTTTTATTTTCTATTTAGTCCGATCACTTATCTCTTGAATCTTATATCGAACAGTGTTTTAAGTAAATATTTTAAAACTAAAGAAGACGAACTTAGAATTGTTTTTAGTAAAGATGAACTAGGTGATTATATCAACGAAGAATTAGCAAACGATGTTCTAAGTTCAGAAATGGATTCCGAAATTCAAATTTTTCAAAATGCTTTAGACTTTTCTAATGTTAGAGCTAGAGAAGTTATGGTTCCAAGAGCTGAAATTATTTCCATTGATAGATATAGTGTTTCAAAAAACTTAAATAAAGTATTTGTAGAAAATGGATTATCTAAAATTTTAATACACAGGGAAAATATTGATCATGTGGTTGGATATGTTAGTCTTTTTGATATGTTTAATCATCCTAAAAATATCAAATCAATTATACACCCGGTTGAATTTATCCCCGAATCAATGTTAATTAATGACGTTTTGAATTTATTGACAAAAAAAAGAAGAGGAATAGCGGTAGTAATTGACGAATATGGAGGGACATCTGGCTTAATAACTAGAGAAGACATAATGGAAGAATTATTTGGTGAAATTGAAGATGAACATGATTCTCTTAGTTATTTGGAAGAAAAATTAGATTCACATTCATTTCTTTTTTCAGCTAGATTAAAATTAGATTATTTAAACACAAAATTTAAATTAAATATTCCACTGAGTGATCAGTACGAAACCCTTGGTGGATTCTTAGTTCACAACACACAAGATATTCTAATTACTGGTGAAGTACTTACAATATTATCATTTGAATTTACAGTTAAGGAGGTTACTAATACTAGAATAGAAACAATAGAGTTAAAAATTCTTAATTAAATGTAACTCAGGTCTTTTTTTAATTGATAAGGATATCGTATTTTCGTTTGCTACAAAAAAAAAAATATGGCGATTTTAGGAAAAATTAGAGATTTGGGTCCTGCAGCATTAATTTCAGTCATCGGTTTAGCTCTATTTGCATTTGTTTTTTCAACAGGAAGTGGAAGTATTACTGATATTTTTGACGAACCAAATCAATCTCCCGTAGGAAGTGTTAATGGTGAGAAAGTTTCAATAGAGGAATTTAGAAATCAAGTAGATTTTTTGGAAAGATCATATAATCTTACTGGAATGACTGCTGTAAATAATGTTTGGGATCAAACATTAAGAACATTAATTTTAAAAAATCAATTTGAATTAAGCGGTATAGGATCTGGAAAAGATCATATTGAAAATATTTTATCCCAAAATCCCAGTTTCAATTCTGATCCAAGATTTTTAAATGATGCAGGGATTTTTGATATTGAAAAATTTGTAGAACTGATAGTTGAATTTAAAACTACCAATCCACAAGCTTACGAGCAATGGCAAAGTCAAGAATTAGTTTTTCAAGGTCAGGCTAATGAAAAAATTTATTCAGATTTAATTAAATCTGGCTTGAATTTTTCATACAAAGATGGAGAATTCGAATATTTATTACAAAATGATAGAGTGGATATTGAATATGTACAAATTCCATATAGTTCAATTCCTGATAGTTTGATCAAGCTTAAAAATTCTGATGTAGAAAAATATATTAATGCTAATAATTTAGATTTTAAAGTAGACGCCACCAGAAGTATTGAATATGTAGTATTTGAAGAAAATCCCTCTGAAGATGATGAAAAAGAAACAAAAAAAATATTACAAAATTTCCTATTAGAAAAAAAGGAATATAATGATGTTTCCAAATTAGAAGAAACTTATCCAAGTTTATTATCTACAAAAAATATCGCGGAATTTGTAAATGAGAACTCTGAAATTAAATTTGATTCGATATATCAACCCAAGGGTGCTCTTCCAACTGACCATGCGAACCTATTATTTAATTTAGATAAAAATCAAACGTATGGTCCATATTTAGATGGAGATTTTTTCAAGATTTCCAGAATGTTAGATAAAAAAAATGGTGGAAATGTTCGAGCCAGTCATATACTAATAGCTTATGATGGTTCAAGAGATGCTTCACCTGTTATTAAAAGATCTAAAATTGAAGCTAAAAATGAAGCAAACAGAATTTTAAGATTGGTTAGAAAAAATCGAGATTCTTTTTCTTCACTTGCTTTTGAATTTTCGGATGGACCATCAAAATCTAGAGGAGGTGATTTAGGATTTTTTCAAGAGGGAGCCATGATCAAACCTTTTAATGATTTTGTTTTTTCTAAAAGAATCGGTTCAATTGGAGTGGTTGAAACTGATTTTGGTTTTCATGTTATAAATGTTGTTGCAAAGGAAGATGTCGTTTTATTAGCTTCTATAGCTATTAAAAATATTCCATCAGATAAAACAAGTGATAATACATTTAATTTAGCGACAAAATTTGAAATTAATCTATCTAAAAATGAAGATTTAAATTCTTTAGCAAAGGAAAATGATTATGAGATTAAGTATGCCAGTGGAATTAAAATATTAGATGATAATTTACCTGGACTCACGAATCAAAGAAGGGTGGTTCAGTGGTTGTTTTCCGATGATATTAAAGTAAATTCTTTTAAAAGGTTTGATTTATCAAAGGGTGGATATTTAATTGCTCAAGTCACTTCAATAAAAAATGAAGGGTTGTCATCTGTGAAAGATGCATCATTAACAGCAGTTCCTAAGGTAAGAAATAACAAGAAAGCTGAAATGATTATCAAAGAGAATAAATCACTATCATCTCTAGAGGATTTGGCAATGAATAATAATACGGAAATTAAGAAAGCTTTAGCAATTAATCAGAAAAACGCAGTAATTAGCCAAGCAGGTAGAGAGCCTTTAGTTATTGGATATGCTTTTGGGCTTGATGTAAATGAAACCTCTGACTTTATTATTGGTGAGAATGGAGTTTATAAACTGAAAGTTCTGAAAAAAGATAAAGCTGAAGTACTTGAAAATTACTCTTCTTATTCTAATCAATTATTACAGCCCTCAAGAGCAAATGCCCAAAGTGGTGTTTTTAATTCTTTAAAAGAATCAGCGCAAATTGATGATAATAGATTTAAGTATTACTAAAGTATAATTGTTAAAATTTCTCTGACGTAAATTGAAAGAAAAATAAAGGATACAGTAAATTTCATTACAACTCCAGCTAAAAATCCAATTAAAGTTCCTAAAGAAGCTTTTAAAGCTTTTTTCAATACTAAGTTGTTCATTAATTCACCTGAAAGAGCCCCTATAAATGGGCCAATCAATATTCCAAGAGGACCAATAAAAACACCTAATAACAATCCAATTGATGCTCCAATAATTCCTTTTTTTGTCCCACCTAGTTTTTTTAAACCAATTACTGGTATTATTAGATCTAATATAAAAACAGAAATTGCTATTAAAAATGTAGCGGAAATAAAAGAAAAGTTAAAATTAACAAATGAAGTAAAGTTTAAAAAAAGCAGCCCTACCCAGCTAGTAATTGGACCAGGAATTATTGGAATAAAACTTCCAATTAATCCAATAATACATAATATTAGTCCAATTACTAAAAAAAATACGTCCATTAATTAATTAAAATTTTAAAATATAAATTTGAATTTTTTGTAATTTACAAGAATCATGAAATTAGTGAATATTTTTCTTTTATTTTTTTTTGTTTTGGGTTGTAATAATCATATTGTAAAAAGAGAAATAGAAATTCCCTCCTCATCAATTGAATGGGGCGTTAAAGACGAACCACCCTCTATCTCACAATGTGATGAATTGAGTACTGATGTTCAGAGAAAAACTTGCTTTCAAGAAAAACTAGTAGAATTAATTTATAATAATATAGATTTTAGTAAAATTATTGTTGAAAAGCAGTTGCATGATACTTTATTGGTTTCTCTTTTAGTCGATAAAAATGGTAAGATTTTTTATTCTGGTTTAGAAATTAGCTTAGAAATAAAAAATCAACTTCCAAAGATTGATTCAATATTAATAAAAGCTATTAATAATCTCCCTAAGATTCTTCCTGCTACAAAAACCAATATTGGAGTTCAGGTTAGTGCTAGTTTCGATTTACCTTTAATCTTAAAAACAAATTAATTTTGGTAAGTGAAAAAAATGAAAAAATTATTTTAGGAATTGATCCAGGAACTACTATTATGGGCTTTGGATTAATAAAGGTTGTCAATAAAAAGATGTCCTTTATTCAGTTGAATGAACTAATACTAAAAAAATACGATAATCATTATTTAAGACTCAAATATATTTTTGAAAGAACAATTGAATTAATTGATAAGTATAGCCCAGACGAAATTGCAATTGAGGCACCTTTTTTTGGTAAAAACGTTCAATCTATGTTAAAGCTTGGTCGAGCGCAAGGAGTTGCCATGGCTGCTGGTTTATCAAGGGAGATTTCAATAACTGAATATTCCCCAAAAAAAATTAAAATGGCCATTACCGGCAATGGAAACGCTTCAAAAGAACAAGTAGCAAGAATGCTTCAAAGTTTACTATCTATCAAGGAACTACCAAAAAATTTAGATTCTACAGACGGATTAGCTGCAGCAGTCTGTCATTTTTATAATTCTAATATTGTTATTTCTGGAAATAAATATAGTGACTGGTCATCTTTTGTAAAAAAAAACCCTAAAAGATTAAAATAATACAATTTGTCCGGAATATACATTCATATACCTTACTGTAAGCAAGCTTGTCATTATTGTAATTTCCACTTTTCAACCTCAACTAAAAATAAAAGTGGTTTAATTTTATCAATGTTGAGAGAAATAGAAATTAAATCTAAGAATTATAATGAATTAATTGAAACTATTTATTTTGGCGGGGGTACACCTTCATTATTAGAGATTAATGAAATAAATTCTTTTATTGATTTAATTTGTAGAAATTTTAACACCAAATTAGATTTAGAAATTACTTTAGAAGCAAACCCTGATGACTTAACAAATAAAAAATTAAAAGAGCTATCTAAGAGTAAAATAAATAGATTAAGTATAGGAATACAATCTTTTAATGATAAAGAATTAAAAATAATGAATCGAGTTCATAATTCCTTAGATTCAAAAAAATGTATTGAGCGTTCAAAAAAATATTTTAACAATATTTCAATTGATTTGATGTATGGAATGCCCGAAAGCAACCTTGCAACGTGGGAGAACAATTTAGATATTGCAATTTCTTATGATATTAATCATATCTCAGCTTATGCTTTGACCGTTGAACCAAAAACTGTACTTGAGAGTTATATAAAAAAGGGATTAATAAATTTATTAGATGAAGAATTAGTTTTTAAACAGTATAAATTATTATATAAAAAGTTAACCGATTGTAGTTATATTAACTATGAACTATCTAGTTTTTGTAAAGAGGGTTATTACTCTAAAAATAATTCTGCTTATTGGTTACGAAAAAAATATTTGGGTATTGGACCTTCAGCTCACAGTTTTAATGGATCATCGAGAAGTTGGAATATTTCCAATAATAATTTATATGTAAAAGCTTTAAGCAATAATGAGATTTATTTTGAATCTGAGAAATTAACAAAAACAGATCTTTATAATGAGTACGTAATGACGGGATTAAGAACAATTTGGGGAATTTCTGAAGATTTTTTAGAAAATAATTTTGGATTAAAATATAAAAATCACTTTTTAGAAAAATCAAAAAACTTTATTAAATCAGGGCATTTAAAAAATGAAAATAAAACTTTTAAAACAACCGTTGACGGCATGTTTCTTGCAGATGGAATTGCTACAGAATTTTTTATTATTAATCTTGGAAATTAGCCTCTAAAAAGTTTAGAGTAATGAAAATAAAATTTTGAAATTGTTTCTATTCCCATTAAAAAGTTAGAGACCCCATAATGTTCATTAGGAGAATGAATAGCATCACTGTCTAAACCAAACCCCATTAGAATTGTTTTACTATTAAGTTCTTTTTCAAATAATGCAATGATAGGGATACTACCCCCATCTCTTGTTGGAATAGGCTTCAAATTAAAAACTTCTTGATAGGCTTTACTAGCTGCTTGAAAACCTATGGTATTTGTTGGTGCTACATAAGGCTCTCCCCCGTGATGTTCTGTTACTTTTGAAGAGACTCCATTTGGAGTAATATTTTTAATGTGTTGTGAAAATAGAGAACTTATTTCCCTCCAGTTTTGTCCTGGCACTAATCTCATTGAAATTTTTGCATAAGCTTTTGATGGTAAAACAGTTTTTGAACCCTCCTCTGTGTAACCTCCCCAAATTCCGTTAACATCTAGTGCAGGTCTAATTGATTGCCTTTCAATAGTAGAATACCCAGTTTCTCCGTGAACAGAATTTATCCCTATAGATTCTTCAAATTCATCTAGGTTAAATGGAATTCTTGAACTTGCTTTTTTTTCTTCTTCTGACGACTCTAAAACTTTATCATAAAAGCCTGGTATGGTAATTTTATTATTTGAATCATGTAACGATGCGATCATTGACGCTAATATATTTATTGGATTAGCTACAGTCCCGCCATAATGTCCTGAGTGTAAATCTCTGTTTGGACCGGTAATTTCAACTTCCATATATGAAAGACCCCTCAGGCCTGTTGTTATGGATGGGATGGTTTTACTAATCATTCCTGTATCTGAAACTAAAATAATATCGTTGGAAAGCTTTTCTTTATTTTCTTTTACAAATATTTCAAGATTATCACTACCAACCTCCTCTTCACCTTCAATCATGAACTTAACATTACAAGGAAGATCTCCGTGTTCTAGCATAGTCTCTAGAGCTTTAATATGCATAAACATTTGCCCTTTATCATCGCAAGCTCCGCGGGCAAATATAGCTCCCTCAGGGTGTACTTTAGTTTTTTTAATGTAAGGTTTAAAAGGATCTTTGTCCCAAAGATTTAAGGGATCAACTGGTTGAACATCATAATGCCCATATACAAGAACAGTGGGAAGATTAGCATCTATTATTTTTTCACCATATACAATTGGATGCCCTGGTGTTTCGCAAATTTCACAATTACTTAGACCTAAATCCACAAGATGTTTTTTAATTAGTTCAGCTGCTAATCTGGTATCAGGACTATTCTCTTTAAGTGCACTTATTGATGGTATCTTCAGTAGTTCAAATAACTCAGTTAAAAATCTTTCTGAATTTGTTTTTATGTAATTACTTAAATTTTTCAATCTTTTTTATTGTAAAAGTAATTAAATATGTTTTTTTGACATAGTTATTTCTTTAGGGATATTTTAATAATGTTGCTTATATTTGCATGCCTTTTGCGGGTGTGGTGAAATTGGTAGACACGCTAGACTTAGGATCTAGTGCTTCGCGGCTTGGGGGTTCGAGTCCCTTCACCCGCACAAAAAAAAGACCTCAACTAACTGTTGGGGTTTTTTTATTTATAATTTGAAATGTAATGATTTTCTCTCTCTTTTTTAGCATTCCAATTGTTTCGTCCATAAATTTATTTCTTTCAACCCTATTTCTAAAAACCCAAATACATACAGAATCTTTACAATGATAAATCGCCTTTAGCTCATCATTTATTTCACATATTTCTAATGGGATTTTAGTTTTTATACAAATCATTCTAATTATCTAGAAATCCAAATTTCATGTAAAGGATCTCCTTTACTACTAAATCCTTTATGATTCCATTGATTATCAATAATTTCATAATCAAATTTTAACTTTAGTCCAGATTTTGAATTATCTCTGGAAAAGAATTCTATATTTTCATTATAATTTCCGTTTTTGGTAGTATAAGTTCCACCTCCAGTACCCATAAATTTTTGAGTTTCTGTATTGTATGCAATCCATTGAAATCTTGTACCAGATAAAATTTTCATAGTTTTTCTTGGTCTATTAGTATCTCTAAGTTGTTTTTGACCATTTCTTACTCTTCCAGACATTAACCATGCTCCACTGAGATTTCCTGGAGATCCATCATCAATTTTTTTGAACTCCATCTCACTTCCAATTATTGAAAGTGAATTGTTGTTAAGATTTATTTGAAATTTTATCTCAGAACCAACACGCTCAGAATTTTTAGTATCAAATTCTACTATTTCGGTCATATTATTTCCTTCCAATTTCCAAGTTCCCCCATTAGAATAAATAAATTTACCAGTTTTTGATTCATAAGTACTTATAGCTTGAAATCCATCAGAAAAAATCACTACACTTTTCAAATCTGTTCCATTTTCTGAAACATGATTTCTTTCCCAAGCCCCAATTAGACTTTGCGAATTATTAATATTAATCAAGAAAATATAAATAATTAAAAAGAGAATTTTTTTCATTTTTTTTGTTTTAAATATGACATAACTTTTTTTGTTGCTCCTAAGTTTTTATTAATATAATTATAATTAATTTGACCCATTTCTTTTCTAATCTTATTATTTTCTAATAAAAAATTCATTTGACTTTTAAAAGACCTAGCATTTTTAATACTAATAAAACCTTTTAAATTAACAAGTTCAGAAACCTCAGGAAATTTATCAAAATTTTTTCCAATAATTACAGGGATTTTAAAAACAGCAGGTTCTAAAGTGTTATGAAGGCCTGTTTTCCCCATACCTCCCCCTACATATCCAATATCAGCGTAATTGTAAACAGAATTTAGCAATCCAATAGAATCAATTATAATAACGGAACATTTTTTAGCACTTTTCTTATTTAAATTAGACATTAAAACAGTTTCTTTATTAATAAGACTTTTTGTTTTATTTATTTTATTAAAATCAATTTGATGTGGCGCTATTATAAAACAGGTATCGTTTTTTTTGTAGGAGTTTATAAATTCTATAATTATTTTTTCATCTTCAGGCCATGTACTGCCAGCTACCAAACATTTTTTTGAATTTTTAAATTCATTGAGGTATTCGATTTCTTTTATTTGCTTTGGCAGTTCAATAACTCTTTCAAATCTTGAATCACCCATAATGCTGCAATTAAAAAAATTATTTTTATTTAAGATTTTTTTAGAAGTTTGATTTTGAACAAAGAAATGCTCAAAAGCTTTTAAATTATCTTTCATCCAACAACCATAAGGCTTAAAAAACCAATGATTTTCTCTGAAATTTCCAGCTAATAAATACGTTGGAACACATTTTTTCTTAAGGCATTTCAAAAAATTTGGCCAAAATTCGTATTTAACAAATACTGCAATAGTTGGATTTATTAAATTAATAAATCTATGGGCGTTATATAAAGAATCTATTGGCAAGTAAATCGTTATATCCCCTACAGGATTATCTTTTCTTAAATCATAACCTGAAGAGGAAAAAAATGAAAGTACTATTTTATGATTACTGTATAGTGATTTGATTTCTTTAAATACTGGTAATCCTTGCTCATATTCTCCCAACGAAGCAACGTGAATCCATATATATTTCTCTTTTTTGGAAATAGTAGATTCTAATTTTTTAAATATATCTTTTCTATCATTTAAATATTTAAAAATTTTTTTGTTAAAAAATTTTAAAAAATTTAAAAAAAATAAGATTTTATAAACAAGTATGTTATAGAGGATATTCATTATAATTATACTAAAGTAGTATTTTGTAAATACAATTAATTATTTAAGCTTTACAATTATTTATTTTTACTTAAAATTGCAACATGAAAAAAATTCAGATGGTTGATTTACAAAGTCAGTATAGACATATAAAATCTAAAGTAGACTTTGATGTAATTAATGTTATTGAAAATGCATCATTTATTAATGGTCCCTCAGTAAAAAGTTTTCAGAAAAATCTAGAAGATTATTTAAATGTTAAGCATGTAATTCCATGTGCAAATGGTACTGATGCTTTACAAATAGCAATGATGGGGTTGAATTTAAAACCTGGTGATGAAGTAATTACCGCTGATTTTACATTTGCAGCAACAGTGGAGGTTATAGCACTATTGAATTTGACACCAGTATTAGTTGATGTTGATTTAGATAATTTTAATATTGATTGCAATATGATCCGAAAAGCAATCACATCAAAAACTAAAGCTATTGTTCCAGTCCATTTGTTTGGACAAGCAGCTAATATGCAAGAAATAATGAAAATAGCCAAAGAGTTCAATCTTTATGTTATTGAAGATAATGCACAAGCCATTGGTTCAAAAATTGAATTTCAAACAGGGGAAAAAGTAAAAACCGGAACGATTGGAGATGTAGGAACTACTTCTTTTTTTCCTTCAAAAAATTTGGGTTGCTATGGTGATGGTGGAGCTATTTTTACCAACGATGATAATCTTGCTCATAAAATTAGAGGAATAGTAAATCATGGTATGTATGAGCGCTATCACCACGATGTTGTTGGGGTTAACTCAAGGTTAGATTCTATTCAAGCAGCAATTCTTAACGCTAAGTTGCCTCACCTTAATTCTTATAACAAGGCTAGACAAACAGCAGCTCGAAGCTACACATCAGCTTTGAGTAATATAAAAGATTTGTTAACTCCAAACGGCGGTAAATTATGTTCTACAATATGTGATAATTGTGATTGTCATGTTTTTCATCAATACACTTTAAGAATTTTGAATAACAAAAGGGATGGTCTAGCTAAATATTTTTCTGACTTAAATATCCCATTTGGAATTTACTATCCAATTCCTTTACATAAACAAAAAGCTTATAAGGATTCTAGATACATTGAAGATGATTTTAGAAATACAAATCTGTTGTGTAAAGAAGTGATTTCACTTCCGATGCATACCGAACTGGATGAAGATCAAATTAATTTTATTTGTGAAAAAATACGCGATTTTTTAGAGTAAAGGGGAACTAGTAATCATCTCTCGATTAATTTTTTTTATAAGACCCTGTAATACTTTTCCAGGTCCAATTTCAATAAATTCTGTAGCACCATCATTAATCATTTGATTGATGCTCTGAGTCCATTTAACTGGCGAGGTTAATTGTAAAATTAAATTTTCCTTTATTTTTTCAACAGAGGTCTCACCAATTCCATTCACATTTTGATAAATTGGACAAATAGGCTTATTAAATGATGTTTCATCAATTGCTTTGGAAAGTTCGACTCTAGCCTCACTCATCAAACTAGAATGGAAAGCGCCACTAACAGGAAGAATTAACGCTCTTCGTGCGCCCTTTTCAGTAAGAATTTCACATGCTCTTGTAACAGATTGTAATTCACCAGAAATTACAACTTGGCCAGGACAATTGTAGTTAGCTGCTAATACTACACCTTCAACATTTTTACAAACTTTTTCAATGATTTCGTTTTCTAGTGTAAGTATTGCAGCCATTGTTCCATTAGAATTCTCACATGCTTTTTGCATAGCTTTTGCTCTAATGGAAACTAAATTTAAGCCCTCTTCAAAACTTAAAACTTTAGCAGCAACAAGAGCTGAAAATTCTCCTAGAGAATGACCAGCTACTTGATCAGGTTTAAAGGATTCTCCCATTACCTTTAAAATTGCCATTGAATGAATAAATATTGCAGGTTGAGTTACTTTTGTTTGCATTAATTCATCTTTAGAACCATCAAACATTACTTTTGAAATATCAAATCCTAGAATTTCTTCGGCATTTTTAAACAATTCATTTAATATTGGATAGTTTTGGGATAGGTCATTGCACATTCCACAAAATTGGGAGCCTTGGCCAGGGAAAACGTATGATTTCATGAGTTATTTTTTATTGTATCTAATGAAAGTAAAATTAAATTCGTTTTTTTCATTTTTAAATTTTTCTTCTCTGCTAACTTCATTCCAAATTTTTAAATCTATTTTTGGGAAATAGGCGTCACCATTAACCTCAGTGTGAACTCTGGTTAGTTCAATTCTGTCAGCCAATAAAATACTTTGACTGTAAATTTCACCTCCTCCAATGATAAAAGGTTGCTTGTCGTTATTAGCTTTTTCTAACGCCTCATGGATAGAATGAACTACGATAGCATTTTTTGCTGTGTAATCATGTTTTCTTGTTATAACTATATTAGTTCGGTTTGGTAATGCCTTAGGCATGGATTCAAAAGTTTTTCTACCCATAATCACACAATGCCCTTTAGTTAAATCTTTGAAATGTTTTAAATCATCAGAAAGATGCCAAATTAGTTTATTGTCATTACCAATGACATCATTTTCAGATGCAGCGGCTATTAAAGTTATACACTTTCCAGAATTATTTTGATTAAATAGTTCAGATTCAGCTTTAATTCTTGCTTCTTTTTCAAATTCCATTTTCAATTTAGAAATTTTAATTTCTTGTAAAGAAACCAGTTTTTTAATCTGATTTTCTTCCCATTTCTTTCCCATAAATTTATTGGTTATAAAAACATTATAAAGATGTATTGTGAACAATAAAATCCAAATGGCTATAGTTAAATACGACCACGGATATTCAAAAAAGACAATCTCTTTTTTATATTCAAATAATAAATTAATTGTTAGTAAAGAAATTGCTCCAAAAATTAAAAAAGTAAAATGGTAAAACAGTCTTTTTTTTTGTTTTACTCTTTTTTGAGCAGCTTCAATAAGTTTTATTTGGTCGTCGTTAATATCACTGCCATTTTTCTTTTTAAAAAACATAAAAATTTAAATATTAAAAAAGTAAAAATAAGGTTTTAAAATAAAATATAGGTTTCTTAGTTTTATATTATGAATTTCTCTACTTACAACAAACATATTTACTTAGATACAGCTAGATCCTCGGGATTGTATCAAGAACTTTTGGATTGGAGAAACAATCACGATAAAAAGTTATATAAAAGTGGAAGTCAATTTAGAAACAACAATGATCTTTTTATTAAAAATTTAAAA
Organism: uncultured Flavobacteriaceae bacterium; assembly: GCA_938088195.1. GTDB lineage: Bacteria > Bacteroidota > Bacteroidia > Flavobacteriales > Flavobacteriaceae > MAG-121220-bin8. The sequence goes on from CALKEO010000007.1 coordinate 47,076, forward strand.
AATTCGATTGCTAGATTTTTTCACACCAAACAATCAAGCGTTTATCTAACCCAAAGTTTTTCTTCAGGTTTTAAATCGCTATTGAGTATTTTAAATCCAAATCTTAAATTTTTATTAATTAATAATGATTATCCATCCATAATTCAACAAGTGAAAATTAATGGATTTGATTATAAGTTAATTAACAATGATTATAATATTGAACAATTACTTCTTGAGTCGATTGAAACGTCAAAGCCTCAGGTTCTAGTACTTTCTATTGTTCAATATATTGATGGGCTATTAATTAATTTAGAATTCTTAAAAATTATTAAGAAAAAATTTCCTGAACTTTTAATTATAGCAGACGGTACACAATTTTGTGGAACGACTGATTTTAATTTTGAAAATTCAGCAATTGATGTTTTAGTTTCCAGTGGATATAAATGGCTTTATAGCGGATATGGTAATGGCCTTATATTAATTAAAAGAAAATTTGTTCAGAATTTTGTAAAGAAAAAAATCATGGTAATGGACAGTAGTTCATTTATTTCAGCTTTTGAACCAGGGAATATAGATACTCTTAACTTTGGAAGCCTTTTATTCTCTATTAATCTGATTTCTAAAATTGGAATTGGTAATATCGAAAAAACTATTAAAAAATTATCAAATTATGCAAAGGAAAGATTTGTTTCATATGATTTATTAGAAAAAAAAATATTAAAAAGAAAAGATCATTCCAATATTTTCAATTTAAAAGGAAATGATCTTTTACATAAAAAACTAATTAAAAAAAATATTATCTGCTCTAAAAGAGGTGATGGAATTAGAGTGAGCTTCAGTTTTTTAAATAAAAAAAAAGAAATTGATATGTTAACAAATTACTTTAATTAGTTATTCAACCAAAATGAAAGTCGAAACGCCAGAATCTGAGGTGCTTCCAATATTATCTTTGGTCACAATTCTCCAATAATATTTTCCAGGATTATTTAAAACGACACTTCGTTTTGTCGCTGTACGATTGGATACATTTAGAGTACTTCCATCTTTATTGTCCAAATAGATATCAAATCTAAGGGTATCAGAAGAGTCAACATCACTTGCCGACCAAGATAATTCAATTGTGCCAACTTCTAATGTAGCTCCTGGCTTAGGTGCTATAATATCTGCAGGAAATGGAGCATGATTTTTTTGAGGAGTTCCAGATAAATAAAATTTCCACTTTGCACTAGTAGCAGTTGAACTACTTGTATTAGAAGAAATAATATGCCATGAGTATGGGAAACCTTTTGTTAGTGTAATTTCTGCAGATGTTTCAGTAGTTGTTTGTGAAATACTTTCTTGAGTTGAGAGATTTTTTATTACGATAGTGTAGGATGTTGTATCATCAGATTTGTTCCATTCAAACTTGACTGCATCAACTTGTAAACATTCTGAATTGTTATCAGGTTTTGAAAGGGTAGCGGCTTTAGGAGCAACCGGGCCAGGTTCATTTCCTCCACCATCACCTGAGTTGTTAGATTCATCTCCACCACTTCCTCCACAAGAGATTAGTAAAATTGAAAAAAATAGGATTATTGATGTTAATTTTAAATTTCTCATTCTCTTATTACTTTAATTGATTTTTTTATTGTTTCTGAGTCTACTTTCAGAATGTACATTCCAGCTTTTACATCAGAGAAAGGCACGTTTAGTGATCTGGAGTAAGGGACTTTATCGTTTCTGGTCCATATAACTCTTCCAGTAATA